>SFHK01000069.1 GCA_004556395.1 Clostridiales bacterium | reverse complement strand
AAAAAAACAATGTACAAATCGAAATTCATACATTGATATTAAGTAATTAATAATCGTCTTGAAAAGGTGATCAGGTCGGCGAAGCCGATGTCTCTATGGTCTTTAGGGCTGACGTAGCTACAGTTTGTGGCCGGTTCTCGCAAAGGACGGAGGCAACGCCCTTCTCATCAGCCGGTATGCGTTGAACTGTCAGCCGTATCACAGCGAATACGTACATATCTCCTGGTCAGGGAGCGGCTGTGTTCTTTTACGAAAACCGAATGAATTTCAGCGTTATCCGACCACGACGAAGGTATCGCCTTCGGGCCAGACCTGGACAGCCTGGCGGCCGCGCATGCCGGTGGCGTGGGTCAGGTAGTACATACAGCGTTTACGGGCGTACAGGAAGGCTTCGTTCAGCGTGACCTGACGGTTATTGTCCAGGTCGGCGCGGATGGAGATGGTTTTATCCTTCATCAGATCCCATCCCAGCGCCTCGGTGAGCGCGCGGGCGAACACGGTGGAGACGGTGTTTTCCGTGACGCTTGTGCCGGAGGCGATGCGGTAGCTCTTCTGGTCGTAGGACGAGGAAACCAGCACCTTATACTTGGAGGACGCGAAGGCGTTGAGCTTTCCGGCGGTTGAGAACGCGTTTACGACGCCGCGCACGAAGTCATCCGCTGCGTCGGCCTTGCCGATGAACGCGCCGCTGTTGCAGCAGTCCAGAATCAGCACGACGCGCCCGGGCACGCGGCGCAGCGCGCTTTCGAGCTGTCGGGCGGGAATGCGCACGCCGTCGCGCATCTCAATCCACGGGATTCCGGCCGTCACGCCGCCGTGACAGTTGATATACAGGAGCGCGACGTCGTTTTTGTTTCCTGCGCCCAGCACCTCGTCGATGGCCGCGAACAGCTCGGATACGGTCAGGTCAAGGCGCATGTCTGTGATGTAGCGGGTCGTGTCATAGCGCGTCTGCGTAAGCGCATCCGAAACGCCCTGCGTGGTGTTGACCGCGCCCTGTCGGGAACGGCCGTCCTCCGCGTAGTTGGCAATACCCACGAGCAGCGCGCGATACACGGGGTCGGGCTTACGCACAGTCACGAGCAATCGCGCCTGAAAGCCGCCCTCGTCGGTGGTGACGGTGATCGTGGCTTCGCCCTCGGAAATCGCCCGCAGGTAGCCGTTCGACTGCACGGTGGCCACACTTTCGTCGGAGGACGAAAAGCGCACGCCGCGATTGGCCGCGTAGGACGGAAGCACGTTCCAGCTCAGATAGGTCGAATCGCCGCTGGCGATGGACAGCGTATCCGTGTCGAACGTCACGCCGCGCACGAAGGCGCGGGAGACCGTTATGGAAACCGTCGCCGACGCGCCGTTCGCGCCAAGGCAGGTGATTTCGCACGTGCCCTCGCCCACGGCAGCGACCACGCCCTCTCCGCTGACGGTCGCGACGCTTTCATCGTCGGACGACCACAGAAACAGCTTCGGCTCCACGTCCGTCTGCGGCTTCAGGCGCTGCCACTGGCCGGTCTGAAGGGCATGGGAATCCTGCGAGAGCGTGATTTCCGCAGGAATGTCCTCCGAAAACAGACGGGCGAACAACGAATACTTGCCGGTGCTCTCACCGTCCGCCGCCACGCGAATCAGGCAGCTTTCGCCCTTCGAAAGCGTCACAAACGCGCCCTCAGAATCCTCCGCGCGCACGGTTTCGGCGAGCACGGCGCCGTTTTCGTCAAACACGTTCAAGTGCACGTCCACGCCGCCGTTCACGCCGCGCACGGTTTTGAACAGATGCGTACCCGCGGTTTCCGCCGTGAAGCGGAACCAGTGCACGTCGCGCGCGCGGGTGAGACTGCGGTTCGTGCGCTCCGCCGAAACGGCGAGCGGGTTGAACGCGCTGCGTCCCAGTGAGGAGCGCATGATCTCGAAGTTGAACGCGGCCGAAGCCTTCAACCGCAGCTCGGCTTCCACCTCCGCGTTCAGCCGCACGGTCAGCGGCAGCGCGCCGGACGCGACGGTCTCGCCCGTCTGCACGACCTCGGCCTCGACGGTTCCGTCCGAGAACGACGCGAGCACGTATTCCCCGGTCAGGTCGGGCAGGAAGGACAGGCTCAGCTCGCCCGCGGCCCCGCTCAGCCGCTGATTGATGAAAAACTGCGCGCCGGAAGCCGCTTTTGACACGCAAAAGCCCGCCCCCGCCCATATGGACAGGAGCAGGCCGAGCATAATGCACATCCGCTTCAACCAGCGCGACTGGGGACGCATTTTTCCCCTCCGTTACTCTTTTCTGATGTAGTCTCCCTTGACGTAGCCCGAAAGCTCCACAGTTCGAATCTCATACCAGCCGTCGCCCGCGTCGCGAATCACGATCACGCGGTCGCCCTTCGACAGCGTGCCCAGAATGCGCGCCGTCGTTCCCGGCTGTTCGCGCACGTTCAGGGACGAGGAGGCCGTTTCCAGATTGACCCTCGCGTACCACTCGCCGCTCTTCAGCGCGGGCAGCGGCGCCTGCGTAGGCTTCGGGGTCGGCTTGGCGCGGGCGTGCCCCACGCTTTCCGGCAGCGCCTCGATCCTCGTGAGCGCCTTTTCCTGCCAGTCGATGCGATAAAGCGCCATGCCGGGATAATAGAACGTGAGAATGTCCTCGGCGGTCTTTTCATACGCGCCCGCCATCGTCTGCGCGCCGCGCTGGCTCATGCCAACGCCGTGACCAAAGCGGCGGGAGCAGATGGTGAAGCCGGTGTCGTCCGCTTCCACGGAGAAGATTTCCACGTCGGTCCTGTTGATGGACAGGTTCAGCATGGTTTCGAGCACGCCGTAGGTGCGAATCTTCACCGTGATCTCGTCCGTCAGCGCTTCGAACTCGCCCAGCACCGGCGCGGGTCTGGTCGGCTGCGGAGAGGCTGTCGGCGCGGCGGGCGCGTCCCATGCGATGGGCGTGGCCGTCGGCGCGGCGGTCGGCGTCGCTTGCGCAGAAGTCGCGTCCGTCGGCGTCGCTTGCGAAACCTCCTGCCAGCGGCGCCCGGAGAGCTTCATTTTAAATTCCATCGCAGAGAACATCCGGCTGCCCTCGCAGTCCGGGTCTACGGGCGTGATGGACGTAATTTCATCGATGCGGATGTCGCCGTAGTCGTCGCTCAGACCCATCGTGGCCAGCTGCTCGCTCGCAGCCTCCGCCAGCGCGCGGGTCAGGTCGCCGTTCGCCGCGGGCTTGCGCTCCACGCGGGCGCGCTTCACCACGCTGGACGGGTTCTCAAGATCATACGGGTCGTCCTTCATCTCGATATATTCCGCGCCGCTGCCGCCCCAGATCTGCTTCGCGGAAGCAACCTGACCGCCGTTGGACGCGGTGTAATAGCAGCCCGCGAACGTGCCGTTCGCCATGCCCACGATGCCGCGCGTCTCGTTCACCGCCTGAATCACGCGCGTGTAGATCGGGTCGTAGCCCTTGTACACCTGATCGGCGGTCGTGTCGACCACGTCGTACTCGCGGCTTCCGGCGTTCCACTTCGCGCGCATCGCGTAGGTGCGCGCCGCCACGGCCTGCGCCTTCAGCGCTTCCAGCGGGAACGAATCGCTCATTTCGTAGGCCACGACGCCGTACAGGTAGTCCTCCATCGAAATGGTCAGATACGCGTCGATGCCCTGCCCGCTGTTCACAAGCTTCAGGTCTCCCGCGTACAGCGCGTCCCGCTCGCTTTCGTGAATATACAGGCCGTTGGTATTATTGCCGTCCTCGGGCGCGTGACGGGTAAGGGTGAAGCTGGGCCCCATATCGATCGTCAGGCCGCCGGTGGACAGCAGAAGATTGTTCCTGTTCACGGCCACGGTCAGCTCGGTGCCGCGCGCGAAGCGGAAGCCCGCGTCGCTCTCGACGGTGTATATGCCGTCCAGCGTCAGCCCCAGCGCATCCGGCCGCGCCAGCGATTTCAGATATACGCGCAGCGAACCGTCGTCGCGAATGTCGGACGGCAGCGCGTCCAGCGGATCCGCGCGGTTCACGCGCCCGGCGATAGTCATGCCGGTCAGAACCGCGATTACGGCGACGAGCGCCGTGAGCACGACGGCATAGCGCTTCATGGCGCGCCGCTGCTTCTGGCTTCTTTTGCGCTTCTTTTTCGTTTCTGGCATGACATCAGCCCCCTTTTGCGCTTTCTATTGGACGGCGGACGGCGCGGGATGGTTCCCGTCCGGCCGCCTACCGTCCATCTTGCGCCGAAAGACGGCAGCTTATGCCGCTTCCGTATAATTTTTCCGTTTTTCCACAACGCGTACAGTCAACGCGAACGGGGAAATACTCCGCGCGCGCCATTCTTCCGCGACGAACCGCCGTGCAATCAGACAGGCACGCTCCGCGGAAACGCCTTTCCTCTGCGACGAACTGCGCGAACGGACAGGCGCATTCCGCGGGAACGCCATTCTTCCGCGACGAACCGCCGCGCAATCAGACAGGCACGCTCCGCGGAAACGCCCTTTTTTCGCACGCAGCGAACCGCCGCGCGGGGAGATTGGGCTTACGCGCCGAACTCCGCCGCCGCGGCGGACAGCGCCGAAACGCTCTCCTGCGCCGCAGACTCGGTCTCCTCGCGCACGCCGGCGTAAATCTTCAGCTTCGGCTCCGTGCCGCTGGGACGCACGCATACCCATGCGTCGCCCTCCAGCTTGTACAGAAGCACGTCCGACTTGGGCAGACCCTGGACGCCCTGCTTGAAGTCCAGCGCTTCCAGCACGCGGCGGCCGCCGATTTCCGCGGGCGGGCAGGCGCGCAGGTCGGCGGTCGCCTTCTCGCGCTTCTCCATGCCGTCCACGCCGGGCATGACCACAGACACGGTCTTTTCGGCATAATAGCCGTATACCTTGTACATGTCTTCCAGCGCGTCAAACAGACTCATGCCGCGGCTCTTGTAGTACGCGGCCATTTCGCAGGCCAGCAGCGTCGCGATGACCGCGTCCTTATCGCGGATGTAGCCGCCGGTCAGGTAGCCGTAGCTTTCCTCAAAGCCCAGCAGGAAGTGATGGTTCCCGGCGTGCTCCTTCCTGTCGATCGTCTCGCCGATGAACTTGAAGCCGGTCAGCACGCGCACAACCTCGATGCCGTAGCGCTTCGCGATCGCGTCCACCATGCGGGTGGAAACCACGGTCGTCACCATATACGCGTCCGGCGCGGGCTTCTTCGCGCGCAGAATGTATTCCAGCATCAGACAGCCCGCCTGATTGCCGGTCACGGGCGTCCAATGGCCGTCGCGGCGAATCATCATGCCCATGCGGTCGCTGTCCGGGTCGGTGCCGATGATCACGTCCGCGCCAACCCTGTCGGCGTAGCCGATGGCGAGCGTGAACGCCTCCGGGTTCTCCGGGTTCGGGGACTTCACCGTCGGGAAGCGGCCGTCCGGCAGCTCCTGCTCCTTCACGACGGTCACGTCCTCATAGCCCGCGCGCGCGAGCGCCGCGCGAACCAGCCTGTTGCCCGCGCCGTGCAGCGGCGTGTACACGATTTTCAGCTTCACGCCGGTGCGCGAAAGCAGCTCGGGATCGGGACGCAGGGACAGCACATGGCTGATGTACGCGTCGTCCACCTCGCCGCCGATGATGCTCACCAGTCCCTTTTCCTTCGCCTCGCCCGCGTCCATCATCTCCACGCCCAGCGGGTCGATTTCGCTCATGCGGCGCAGCACCGCGTCCGCCGTGGCGGGCGTGATCTGGCCGCCGTCCGCGCCGTAGGCCTTGAAGCCGTTGTATTCCGCCGGGTTGTGGCTCGCGGTCACCACGATGCCCGCGGCGCAGCCCAGATGCTTGATGGTGAAGCTCAGCTCCGGCGTGGGGCGCAGCGAATCGAACAGATACACGCGAATGCCCTTCTTCGCCAGCACGCGCGCGGAATCCTCGGCGAACTCCCGCGAGAAGCGGCGGCTGTCGTGCGCGATGGCCACGCCCTTCTGGCACGCGTCCGCGCCCTCCGCGATCAGCTGGTCGCCCAGACCCGCCGCCGCGCGGCGCACGGTATATACGTTCATGCGGTTCGTGCCCGCGCCCAGAATGCCGCGCAGGCCGCCCGTGCCGAATTCCAGATCCTTGTAAAAACGATCCTCAATCTGCTTCTCGTCGCCCGCAATCGCCGTAAGCTCCTGCCGCGACTCCTCGTCCAGCCTTGCGTCGTTTACCCATAGATTGTATCTTTCCTTCGCGTTCATACGCGTCACCTCCTGCAAAGAACTTTCCAGTATTAATGATACCACAGAACAGGCAAAAAATCAATCGCGGACGCCATTTGAAGAAAATGACGTCCGCAGCAAAAAAGGGCAATTTAATACAGCTTCGCGCCGGCGGGGATATGGGGATCGACCATCAGCAGGTGCAGCTTTTCTTCGCCGTTTTCATGGTGGACGGCGGAAATCAGCATGCCGCAGGAGTCAATGCCCATCATCGCTCTGGGCGGCAGGTTGGTGATGGCGATGCAGGTCTTGCCGACCAGCTCCTCCGGCTCGTAATACTCGTGGATGCCGCTCAGAATGACTCGATCCGTGCCCGAGCCGTCGTCCAGAACGAACTTCAGGAGCTTCTTGGACTTCTTCACGGCTTCGCATTCCTTGACCTTTACGGCGCGGAAGTCGGACTTCGAGAAGGTTTCAAAATCGATCGTATCCTGAAACAGCGGTTCGATCTGCACGTTGGAAAAATCGATCGTTTCCTCGGCTTCGGGCGCTGCCTGCGTCTCTTCCGCGGGAGCCGCAGCTTCCCTGGGCGCCTTCTTGTCGGCGTCCAGCGACTTCATCGTGGGGAACAGCAGCACGTCGCGGATGCTGCCGGAATCGGTCAGCAGCATGATCAGACGATCCACGCCGAAGCCGAGGCCGCCGGTCGGGGGCATGCCGTATTCCAGCGCGTTGATGAAGTCGTAGTCCACCTGCGCGCGGGTATCGGGCTCCTGCGCGCGGCGCTCGGCCACCTGACGCTCAAAGCGGCCGCGCTGGTCGATGGGATCGTTCAGCTCGGAGAACGCATTGCCGAACTCGGTAGCGTTGATGAAGTACTCAAAGCGCTCGGTGAACGCGGGATCGTCGGGCTTTCTCTTGGCCAACGGGCTGATTTCCACGGGGTAATCGTAGATGAAGGTGGGCTGAATCAGCTTTTCTTCCACAAACGCGTCGAAGAACTCGGCCAGAATCGCGCCCTTCGTGGGCACCTCGGGCAGCTCCACGTTGTGCGCCTTGGCGCAGGCAATCGCGTCCTCGTCGCTCTTCCAGTCGTAGTAATCCACGCCGGAATACTTCTTCACGGCCTCGACCATCGTCAGGCGCTGCCAGTTTCCGAGGTCGATCTGGTGACCCTGATAGGGAATCACCAGCGAGCCGCACACCTTCTGGGCGACGGTCTTCATCATGTCCTCCACCAGCTCCATCATGCCGTGGAAGTCGGTGTAGGCCTGATACAGCTCGATGGTGGTGAACTCGGGGTTGTGCTTGGTATCCATGCCCTCGTTGCGGAAGATGCGGCCGACCTCGTACACGCGATCCATGCCGCCCACGATCAGGCGCTTCAGATACAGTTCGGTTTCGATGCGCAGCACCATGTCCATGTCCAGCGCGTTGTGGTGCGTGTAGAACGGACGGGCGGACGCGCCGATTTCAAACGGCGTAAGGATGGGCGTGTCCACCTCGAGGAAGCCGCGGCCATCGAGGAAGGCGCGCAGCTCGCGCAGAATCTGACTGCGCTTCACAAACGTGTCTTTCACCTCGGGGTTGACGATCAGATCCAGATAGCGCTGGCGATAGCGCGTGTCGGTGTTGGTCAGGCCGTGGAACTTCTCCGGCAGCGGATGGAGGGACTTGGTGAGCAGCGTGAGCTCCTTCGCGTGCACGGAACTCTCGCCCGTCTTCGTCTTGAACACAAAGCCCTTCACGCCGAGCATATCGCCGATGTCCCAGTCCTTGAAATCCTTATACACGTCCTCGCCCACGTCGTCGCGCTTGACGTAAATCTGAATTTCGCCCGCGCAGTCGAGAAGGTGCGCGAACGACGCCTTGCCCATCACGCGGCGGCTCATCAGGCGGCCGGCGATGGTGACCTCGGTGTTCTCAAGCGCGTCATAGTCGCGAACGATCGCGTCCGACGCGTGCGTCACCTCAAAATGGGTGATGGCATAGGGATTGCGGCCCGCTTCCTGCAGCGCGCGCAGCTTGTTCAGTCTGATTTCCGTCTGCTCGGACATATTTTCCGGGGTCATGGTGCCAACGGTGTCTTCCGCCATAGGTACTCTCCTCTCCGATTCCGGTAGAAAAAATGGCCTGCCGAATAGGCAGGCCGATGCAAAAACAGCCTGCTTGCTTATCTGCGTTTGATCTCGCGAATGACCAGCCGGATGACGCCGCCGGGCGTGTGCGCCTCCGCGACCTCGCCCACATGCTTGCCGACCAGCGCCGCGCCGATGGGCGATTCCGCCGAAATAAACAGCTTCGCCGGGTCCGCCTCGGTGTAGCCGACGATGGTGTATTCATCTTCCTCGTCGTACTCCTCGTCGAACACCTTCACGATCGTGCCAACGGAAACGGCGTCCGTGCTCACGCCCGTCTCGTCGACGATGATCGCCTTCGCCAGCAGCTCTTCCAGCTGCGCGATGCGGCCGTTGACGCGGGCTTCCTCGTTTTTCGCTTCGTCGTACTCGGCATTCTCGCTCAGATCGCCGTGCGCACGCGCTTCCGCGATGTCCTTGACGACCTGCGCGCGCTTGACAACCTTCAGTTCGTTCAGCTCGTCTTCAAGCTTGCGTTTTCCGTCAGGGGTAAGAACGACGCCGTCCTGCATGTTCTCAGACATAATATCTCTCCTCCGGTGCCCCGGCGGGCACAAATATGCAAAATCGTTCGGCATGCAAGAGCAGGAACACCGCCTCTGCGATGTTCCCGACTGCCCGAACGCGCTCATTATACCGCGGCAGCTGGAAATTGTCAAGGTTAAAACCTTCAATGAACGATTATTAACGCATACCCGTTCGAACCCGGGTAAAACGGCGGGCATACATTGAAACGGTGAAGCGCGGCTTTGCCGAATTCAGCCCCCGGAGGGATTGCATGAGCTGTAAAAATTGCAGGCGCGGAATTCGTTCCGCGATTCTTGATAGTGACACCGATCTGCGCGACGAACGACTGGAGGAAACCGAAAGTCGGTATCGCCCTAACTGCAACACGTGCGGACATACCTGCGGATACTGGCCCTACCCGCCCTGTACCGGCCCGACCGGCCCCACCGGCCCCCGCGGCGCGACCGGAGCCACGGGTGCCACGGGCGCAACCGGCCCTACCGGAGCGACCGGTGCCACAGGGCCGACGGGCGCAACAGGTGCGACCGGCCCCACCGGCCCGACTGGTGCCACCGGCGCAACCGGTGCCACGGGCGCCACGGGCGCGACGGGCCCCACCGGCCCGACTGGCCCCGCCGGTGCCGTCGGCGCAGCCGGCGCGACGGGCGAAACCGGCCCCACCGGCCCGACTGGCCCCACCGGCCCGACCGGCCCCACCGGCCCGACTGGCCCTGCCGGTGCCGTCGGCGCGACGGGGGAAACCGGCGCGACGGGCGAAACTGGCCCCACCGGCCCCACTGGCCCGACTGGCCCCACTGGAGCCACAGGCGCTATCGGCCTTACGGGCGAAACCGGCCCTACCGGCCCCACTGGCCCCGCGGGTGCTACGGGCGCGACGGGCGCGACGGGCGAAACCGGCCCCACTGGCCCTGCGGGTGCGACCGGCGCGACCGGCGCAACGGGTGCTACGGGCGAAACCGGCCCCACCGGCCCGACTGGCCCCACCGGCCCGACTGGCCCCGCCGGCCCGACTGGCCCCGCCGGTGCCGTCGGCGCAGCCGGCGCGACGGGTGCCACGGGTGAAACCGGCCCCACCGGCCCGACTGGCCCCGCCGGTGCCGTCGGCGCAGCCGGCGCAACCGGCGCAACCGGCGCGACGGGCGAAACTGGCCCCACCGGCCCGACTGGCCCCACCGGCCCGACTGGCCCTGCCGGTGCCGTCGGCGCAACCGGCGCAACCGGCGCAACCGGCGCGACGGGTGAAACCGGCCCCACCGGCCCCACTGGCCCTGCGGGTGCAACCGGCGCTGCTGGTGCGATGGGTGAAACCGGCCCCACCGGCCCCACTGGCCCTGCGGGTGCGACCGGCGCGACCGGCGCAACGGGTGCTACGGGCGAAACTGGCCCCACCGGCCCGACTGGCCCTGCCGGTGCCGTCGGCGCGACCGGCGCGACGGGTGCCACGGGTGAAACCGGCCCCACCGGCCCCACTGGCCCCGCCGGTGCCGTCGGCGCAACCGGCGCAACCGGCGCGACGGGCGAAACTGGCCCCACCGGCCCGACCGGCCCCGCGGGTGCAACCGGCGCTGCTGGTGCGACGGGTGAAACCGGCCCCACCGGCCCCACTGGCCCTGCCGGTGCCGTCGGCGCGACGGGCGAAACCGGACCCACCGGCCCGACTGGCCCCGCCGGTGCCGCCGGCGCGACAGGTGCTACGGGTGAAACCGGCCCCACTGGTCCGACCGGCCCCGCGGGTGCCACCGGCGCGACCGGCGCAACTGGTGCTACGGGTGAAACCGGACCCACCGGCCCGACTGGCCCCACTGGAGCCACCGGCGCTATCGGCCTTACGGGCGAAACCGGCCCTACTGGCCCCACTGGCCCCGCGGGTGCTACGGGCGCGCAGGGAGAAACGGGCGAAATCGGCGCGACCGGGCCTACGGGGCCGACCGGACCCGCGGGTGCCGTCGTCCGCGCCGCGGTAACGGCGCGAAAGTCCTCGGACGACACCGTGCACAGCGACGGCAACGTTCTCTCCACGCAGATGTTCTCCGCGCCAGTCGGCACGGGCGTGGAATACGACTCGGATACCGGCGCGGTCACCATTCGAACCGACGGCCTGTATCTGTTCAACTGGTCGCTGCTCCTTCGCAACGACAACGAAGCCGACACCAACGTCGTCGTCGCGCTGGAGGACAGCGCGGGAACCAACCAGTACGCGCTTTCCGGCGCGCACACCGTGGCCGGGAATCCCGACGCGGTCATCGTCGGCACGGCGCTTCTGGACGCGCGCGCGGGCGACACCTTCGTTCTGCGCAACCGCTCCGGCCACGCCGTCCGCTTCAATGCCGCCAGCGGCGCGTCCGCGGGCATTGCCGGCAACCTGACGGCCATGCGCGTATCGTAAGCGGGACTTTCTTCCTATAAAATACGAAACCGCCGGGCGGGAGCGCGTCTCCCGCCCGTTTGAAGGGGAGGAAAACGGCGGTATGAAAATCTGCGTATACGCGATCTGTAAAAACGAGCGGCAGTGGTCGCACTCGATACCGGCTCTACCGACGGAACTGTCGAGGCGCTGCGGGCGCAGGGCGTTTCCGTCTCGGAAAAGGTGATTTCGCCGTGGCGCTTCGACGCGGCGCGAAATGAATCGATGAAGTTGATTCCGGCGGACGCGGACGTTTGCGTCTGCACGGATCTGGATGAGGAATTCGCTCCCGGCTGGCGCGCGGCGCTGGAAGCGCAATGGCGACCCGGCGCGCAGCGGGGACGCTACCGCTACACATGGAGCTTCAACCCCGACGGCAGCGAGGGCACCGTGCTGTGGCCGGACAAAATTCACGCCCGAAGCGGATACAAATGGGTCTACCCCGTGCACGAGGTGCTCGCGCGCGAGGACGGCCGAAGCGAAACGGCGGCCGAGGTCGTTGTGCTTCAGGGCGTGCAGCTGAACCATCACCCCGACCCCACGAAATCGCGGGCACAGTACCTGCCGCTTCTGGAGCTTTCCGTGCTGGAAAACCCGGACGACGCGCGCACCGTGCACTATCTGGGGCGGGAATATATGTTCCACCGCCAATGGCGCAAGTGCATTGAAATGCTCACGCTGCACCTGAACATGCCCGGCGCGACGTGGCGCGAGGAGCGCTGCGCGTCCTGCCGCTTTATCGCGCGCGCCCATGTCAATCTGGGCGAACGAGGGGACGCGCGCGCGGCGCTGTTCCGCGCCATTGCCGAAGCGCCGTGGCTGCGGGAGCCGTATTTTGAAATGGCGCGCCTGCTTTTGAATGACGGTGAATTTGCCGGAGCCGCCTTCATGGCGCGGCAGGCGCTCGCCATACAGACGCGCCCGGAGGTCTACATCAGCGAGGACGCGGCATGGGGCGACGAACTGCCGCGCCTGCTCGAGCGCGCGCAGACAGAGCTGAAACGAACGCTTCTTATAAAATAAAAATGGCGTGCCTGCTTCCTTTTCCGAAACGGGCGCGCCCCTTCTGTTTTGTCAGTTCATTTCCTCGATATGCGATATGTACTCCAGCGACTTCAGCGCCTCGATGATCTCGGCGTGGCTGCGGTACTTTTTCAGCGTCTCATTGTTGATGGACAGCGAAATGGAGTACACGCTCAGGCCGGAGTTCGCGTAAGCGGGGTTCAGCTCGATGTCGTCGATGCGAATGTCCAGCTTGCGGACGGTGGTCACGAAGTCCTGCAGGTTCGCGCGGTTCTTGAGCTCAAGGTGCACCTCGAAATGGTTGGAATGATCCTTCAGATACTTTTCCAGCGACGGGAACAGCGAGATGATGCACAGAAGCGACAGGAACGACACGACCGTGAGCGTGTAATAGCCCGCGCCGGCGGCAAGGCCGATCAGGCCGCTCGCCCACAGACCGGCGGACGTGGTAAGCCCGCGAATCTGGCTTTTGGAGTTGAACAGGATGGAGTTGCCGCTGATCATCGCGCCGCCCACGACGGTGGCTGCGGAGATGGCGGCGAAGCTCAGCTTGTTGGCGCTCATCAGGCTCAGGTCGATCAGCATGGCGACGGTGGAGGCAAGCGACACGAGGATGAACGTCCGAAGACCCGCGGAGTGGCGCTTGCTGGAGCGCTCCCAGCCGATGATCGCTGCGAAAAGCACCGAAATCAGCACGCGGAACAGGATGGAATACGCGTTTACGGTGATCGACCATTCGCCCAGCAGGCGGGCGATTGCGTCGGTATATACGTTTGTCATGGAATCAGAACCTCCTTCCGAATCTGTGTCGGCGATTGATGTTGCCAATGGCGTCGTACTGTTCCTCCGCCGCCTCGGTAAACGCGGCCTCCTCCTCGCTCGGCGGGGACACGCGCGGCGGCAGCGAGGCCTGAATCTGCTGAATTTCCCGAATCAGCCGGTCGACCGGCGAAAGCGCGAGCTCCTCCGGCGCGGGCGCTTCGTCCGCCGTCTGACCGTCGGGGGAATACGAGTGGGACAGGTACAATGACAGCTTGGCGCAGGCCGGGCCGATCAGCTCGTAAAGAACGCTGGACGCGAGGATGATCGTTTCCAGCGCCTCGCCCTCCTGTCCGCCCAGCGTGCGCGCGCCCAGCGCCGCAAGGCCGATGGCCACGCCCGCCTGCGGAATCAGCGCCAGACCCAGATAGTTGCGCACCCGCTTATCCTTCTTCACCGCCCAGCAGCCGAGGAACGCGCCCGCGTATTTGCCCATGATACGCACAAAGAAGTAGCACACGCCCACGACGATCAGCGGCGACCGTCCCACCACGCCGGAGGCGGACACCAGCGAATCCAGCCGGAACGAAAGGCCGGAGCGCACGAAGAACAACAGCAGGATGGGCGGGCTGAAGTAATTCAGCTGCTTAAACAGCTTGTCGTCTCCACTGATGTTCGCGTACACCGTGCCCATCGCCATGCAGCCCAGCAGCGGCGAAACGTCCACCAGCGCGCACAGTCCGCAGAAGGTAAACAGCAGCGCGATGGAAATGATCAGCCGGTTGTCGGTGGAGCGCTTGCGGGTGATGAACATTTTCAAAACCCCGCCGAACACGCCGCCCAGCACCAGCGCCGCCAGATTGAGTGCGATGGGTCTGGCGATATGCCCGACGCTCATGCTGCCCATCGCCGAAGCCAGCGCCACGGCAATGGCGATCGAATACGCGATCAGCCCCACCACGTCGTCCAGCGCGACCACCTGCAAAAGCGTGTCGACAAAATCGCCCTTCGCGCCGGTCTGGCGGATGGTCATCATCGTAGACGCGGGCGCGGTGGCCGAAGCCAGCGCCGCCAGCACGATGGAAAACGCCAGATCGATGCCCAGAACAAAGTAGGCCATAATAAATACGAACACGGAGGCCATCAGCGCCTCCGCGACCGTGACCAGCATGACCTTCATGCCGTTTCGCTTCAGCGTTTCCAGCTTGAAAAACTCGCCCGTCGAAAACGCGATAAACGCCAGCGCAATATCGGAAAGGAAATCCATTCCCTCAATCACGTTGTCGGGCACGAGATGCAGGCAGAACGGCCCCAGCAGAATGCCCGCCACGATGTACGCCGTCACGTTCGGCAGGTGCAGAAGGTTGGTGATGCGCGTCATGGCAAAGCCCGCAAACAACATCACCGCCACGGAAATAATCACCGCCGCGACCGGCGACGCGTTCTGATAAATTCCCGACAGGTCCATAAATCGATCCTCCTTTCAAAAAGAAACTTCGCAGGGAGCCCCACGTGCCCCTTGCGGATAAGTGTATAATATGATATACTGATTTAAAATAAAATCAAATTATTTTATTTTTGCCATCGATAAATCCTGCTTATGGAGGGCCTATGCTGGACGCAAAGCTGGAAACGCTGCTGGCCGTTTCGGAATATCAGAATTTCACCCGCGCCGCCGAGGCGCTGTCGCTGACGCAGCCCGCCGTCAGCCACCACATCGCCCTGCTTGAGCAGCAGCTGGGCGTGACACTGTTTGTGCGCGGCAGGGGCGCGCTAAAGCTCACGCCGGAGGGCGAAATCGCCGTGCGCTACGCCCGCCGCTTCAAGGCGCTGAGCGCGAAGCTGCGCGAGGAGCTGGCCGGGGCGGACAGGCGCGCCACCCGTCTGCGCATCGGCATTACGCACACGTCCGAGAGCAACCTGACCACCGAAGCGCTGGCCAAATGCTCCGGCACGGATAATCGCCTTACCATGACAATTCTCACGGATACGATAAAAAATCTTTATGACATGCTGGACAGCTACGAGATCGATCTGGCCATCGTGGAGGGCGGGCAGCACCGGGAGGGCATGCGCTCACTGATGCTGGACACCGACTATCTGGTGTGCGCCATGTCCAACGAGAACCCGCTTTCCAGAAACGCGATGGTCACGCTGAACGAGCTCAAGCGCGAGCGCATGATCCTGCGCCTGCCCTCGTCCGCCACGCGCGCGCTGTTCGAAAGCACGCTGCAAAGCCTTGGCGACAGCATCGACAATTTCGACGTGACGCTGGAGGTGGACAACATCGCCACCATCAAGGATCTGGTGCGCAAGAACTTAGGCGTGTCAATCCTGCCCCGAAGCGCGTGCATGGACGAGCTGCGCAAGGGCAAGATTGCCGCACTGCCGATTGAAAACCTGAGCATGGTGCGCGAAACGCGGCTGATCTACAAGGACGATTTCACGCACATGGATATTCTGCAGGAAATCACGAAAACCTATCAGGAAACCGCGAAGGCCTATCACTGAGCGCTTGCGCAATGGGTCCGATTTTGCTATAATAAATGGAAGGTTTATTCCCTGAAACCGCCGAAAGGATTTCTTACGCGATGATACTTTTAACGCTTTCCAATATTTCCAAATCCTTTGTCATGAACCGCGTGCTGACGGACGTCAGTCTCACGCTGCCGCAATACGCGCGCATGGGCATCGTGGGCGTGAACGGCTGCGGAAAGAGCACGATGTTCCAGATCATCACCGGCCGTCTGCAGCCGGACGAGGGCACGGTGTCGCTGATGAAGGGCACGACGGTGGGCTTTCTGACCCAGCACGCCGACATCGAGAGCGACCTGACCGTGACGGAGGAGCTTTCGCGCGTGTTTGACGACGTGAAGCGCATGGAAGCCCGTCTGCGCGAGCTGGAAGCGGAAATGGCCGAAAAGCACGCCGACGCGCAGGAAATGAAGCGCCTGAGCGACGCCTACGCCCGCCTGACCGCGCGCTTTGAGGACGCGGGCGGCTATGAGTGGCCCAGCCGCGTGCAGGGCGTGCTGGCCGGTCTCGGCTTCTCGGAGGAGCGGCGGCAGCAGAAGGCGAGCCTGCTCTCCGGCGGCGAAAAGACGCGGCTGTGTCTGGCGCGCCTTCTGCTGCGCCAGCCCGACCTGCTTCTGCTGGACGAGCCGACGAACCACCTCGACCTTCCGTCCATCGGCTGGCTGGAGGACACGCTCAAAAAGTACAAGGGCACGGTCATGGTGATTTCGCACGACCGCTATTTCCTGAACGCCGTGTGCGACCACATGGCCGAGCTTCGGCAGACGCATCTGACCCAGTACACCGGCAACTACGATCAGTTCGCCGTGAAGCGCGAGGCCGACCTCGAGCGGCAGTTGAAGGAATACAACATGCAGCAGGCGGAGATCGAGCGGCAGGAGGCCATCATTCGCCGCTACCGCATGTACAACCGCGAAAAGTCGATCAAGCTGGCGGAGAGCCGCGAGAAGCGGCTGGAAAAAATGGAGCGGCTGGAAAAGCCGGTGGACGACCAGAAGGTGCGCTTTCATTTTGAAGCGCGCCGGCGCAGCGGCGACGACGTGCTGATCGCCAAGGACGTGAGCAAGTCGTTCGGCTCGCGCACGCTGTTCCGCAATTTCGCCATTCATCTGCGCGCCGGAGACCGCGTGGCGCTGATCGGTCCCAACGGCGTGGGCAAGACCACACTTCTGAACATCATCACCGGCAGCGAGCGCGCCGACACCGGCTCGTTCCGCTACGGCACAAACGTGGACATCGGCTACTACGACCAGCAGCAGGCCTCCCTGCACCCGGAGAAGGACGTGATGAGCGAGGTCTGGGACGACTTCCTGACCATGGAGCCCGACCGCGTGCGCGGCACGCTGGCGCTGTTCCTGATCACCGGCGAAGACGTGTTCCGCCCGATCGCCACGCTGTCCGGCGGCGAGCGCGGGCGCGTGGCGCTGGCCAAGCTGATGCTGCGCAAGGACAACTTCCTGATTCTGGACGAGCCGACGAACCATCTGGACATGGACAGCCGCGAGGTGCTGGAATGCGCGCTGGACGATTTCGACGGCACGATTCTCACCGTGTCGCACGACCGCTACTTCATCAACCGCGTAGCGAACCGCATCATTGAGATGACGGACGAGGGCGTGACCGAGTACACCGGCAACTACGACGACTACCTTGAAAAGAAGCGCCAGCTGGCCGAAAACCAGCTTGTGATCGACGCCGCAGGCAAAACGCGCACGCAGATCGACAAGGAAAAGCGCGCGGAACGCCTGTCGCGCGAGAGCGCCAGGGCGCTGAAGCTGCGCTTCCAGCAGACGGAAAAGGACATTGCCGCCATCGAGCAGCGCCTGACCGAGATCGAAGCGGAAATGGGCCGCCCGGAAACATGGCAGGATCGCGCCGCCGCGCAGAAGCTGGAGGACGAGCGGCAGGAAAAGACCGAAACGCTCGCGCGCCTGTATGAGGACTGGGAAACCCTCGCCGAGCAGATGACGGAATAACCGCCCCGCCGCGCGGCTGTACAGAACGCGGAGTCGCGTGATGAAAAACGTTCGCCGGA
This sequence comes from Clostridiales bacterium, assembly GCA_004556395.1. GTDB lineage: Bacteria > Bacillota > Clostridia > Christensenellales > Aristaeellaceae > SFHK01. The sequence goes on along the minus strand of SFHK01000069.1, from coordinate 2,511 downwards.
CCCAACTGAAGCGCGGCAACATGCCTCTTGGAAATCGGCGGCAGCCCGGCTTCCCCATTTTGCGGCGCTTGCCCGTCCGTATGAGCAACGGGAATCTTTCACCGAACCGACGGCGGCGCGCTTTTCTCCGCGCAGGTCTCTCCGGGGCGCAAACGAACGCGGGCAGGTTTCAGTCGATCATTCGGCCTTGAAAATCCTTCGCCGAACCGACGGCGGCGCGCTTTTCTCCGCGCAGGTCTCTCCGGAGCGCAAACGAACGCGGGCGCCTGCGCGTCTTAAAATAGAAAGATATCGAGTGGACGATAGTAAAATTTCGACGGTAGCGTCGCGCCGCGAACAGACGGGCGCGCGGATCGAAAGGGTGACGAAGGAATGAAAATGACGCTTGTTCCGCGGCTGCGGCCGCCGCGCCGGGAGCAGCTGCCGGAATGGTTTGCCTGCGCGTTTGCCGCGGGCGTGGCGCTTCTGCACCCGCTGATTTTCGACGACTTCTTTTTCAACATCAACCGCTTCAAGTTCGGCGTGTTCGCCGTCAGCGCCTACGCGGGGCTGATCGTGTTTCTGCTGCTGTGCGCGGCGCGCAGGCGCGCGCTGGCCGGAGAGATTCGCCAGCCGTTTTCCCTTTCAGCGGCGGACTGGGGCATGGGCGCGTTCGCGGTGCTCGCGGCCGCGTCCACCATCCTGTCGGACGACGCGTTTTCCGCGCTCACCGGCGACGAAGGCCGCCTGTGCGGGCTGGTGTTCATTCTGGCGCTCGCGGCCATGCACGTGATCGTGTCCCGCGCGCAGAACGCGGACGCGTGGGCGGCGGGCGGACTGCTGATTTCCGGCTCGCTGTGCGCCCTGCTGGGCGTCCTGAATTTCTTCAAAATCGACCCGTTCGGGTTTTATCCGCGGCTGAACCAGAAGAGCGTCGACGGCTTTATCTCGACCATCGGCAACGTGGATTTCTTCTCGGCGTTCCTCTGCCTGTTCCTCCCCGCGGCGGTGGCGGCGTTCATGCGCGGCGGGCGCTGGGTACGCCGTCTGTCGGTCTTTCCCATCCTGCTGGGCACGGGCGCGGTCATCGCGGCGCGCGCCGACGGAGCCCTGATCGCGTTGGCCTCCGCCATCCTGACGGCACTGTGTCTGGGCGCGCTCCCCCTGCCTGCCCCCTCCGAAAGCAGGCAGCGTTCCGACAGCGCGGCGTCGCGTTTGGAAGCAAACCTCGCTGAATCCGCCCCCTGTTCAGAGGAAAACGACGCGCCATCTCGGCTCAGCCGAATCCTCTCCTCTCTCGCCGCAGCGCCGCACGGAAAGACTGCCGGCTCAGATGAGGAAAAGAAGCTGCACCCCCAGCGGGAAGCGTGGGCGCGCATGTGTCTGGCGCTGACCGGTTCCTCCGAGGATGGCGCGCCCTCCCGGTTCAGACGAACGCTCTCCTCTCTCGCCGCGTCGCTGCATGGGAAAGCAACCGGCGCAGACGAGGAAAAGAAGCCGCGTTCCCAGCGGGAAGCCCGGGCGCGCAAGCATCTGGCGCTGGCCGGTTCCTGCGAGGATGGCGCGCCCTCCCGGTTCAGACGAACGCTCTCCTCTCTCGCCGCGTCGCTGCACAGAAAAGCTGCCGACGCGGACGAGGAAAAGAAGCCGCGTCTCCAGCAGGAAGCCCGAGCGCGCAAGCATCCAGCGCTGGCCGGTTCCTCCGAGGATGGCGCGCCCTCCCGGTTCAGGCGAACGCTCTCCTCTCTCGCCGCGTCGCTGCATGGGAAAGCAACCGGCGCGGACGAGGAAAAGAAGCTGCATCCCCAGCGGGAAGCCCGGACGCGCATGTGTCTGGCGCTGGCCTGTCTGATGGCGGGGCTGTTTCTCGTGGGCGCGGCCACGCGGCTGTGGCCGGACGCGACGCTTTCGCTGAAGGATCACGCGTGCGCCAGGCTGGCCGCGCATCCGCTGCTGTTCGCCGCGCTGAGCCTGCTTCTGACCGCCGCAGCCTACGGCCTTCTGCACACGCGCCGCGAAAAGCCCGTATTTCCCGCGCCGCGCACGTTCCTGCTGACGCTGCTCGCCTGCGCGATCGTGGCGCTCGCGGCGGCGGCGGCGCTGTTCCTGTTCTACACCTATGTGGACACGGACACGAAGCTGACGGGCATGCTGAAGCTGTTCCGCTTCCGCGACAAGTGGGGCACGAACCGCGGCGGCGTGTGGGTTCGCTGCATGAAGCTGTTCGCCCAGTCCGACTGGCGCGTGAAGCTGTTCGGCTTCGGCCCCGACCTTCTGAAAAAGCCGCTGGCCGACGCGTACGGCGCGGAAATCGCGGCATATTGCAACCTGTCGTTCAACAACGCGCATAACGAGTATATCCAGTACCTGCTCACGCACGGCGCGCTGGGGCTGACAGCCTACCTGACGTTCGCCGTCGGCGCGTGCGCATCGCTCTTCCGCCGCGCGCGCAAAAGCGCCGCCGCCGCGGGCCTGCTGGCCGGCGCTCTCGCCTACCTCCTGCACGCCGCCGTAAACGTCAACCAGCCGATC
>SFHK01000121.1 GCA_004556395.1 Clostridiales bacterium | reverse complement strand
CAGTTCGCGCTCGGTAAACTCGTAGCTGCTGGCAAGGCCCAATTGCAGCTCCGGTGTCGCGTCCGGATAGACGGATTCGCCCGCCATGGTGCGCTCCATTACGTCCAGCAGGCTTTCGCGCTGCTCCTCCTTGTACCAGAAGCTCTCCACGCCGATCTCCCGCGCGCGGCTGAGGTAGGAGCATTCCGGCATGGAGGTCACGATGATGATTTTGATCTGCGGAAAGGCGCGCTTGATCCGCTCCGCTGCGTCCAGCCCGCTTTCGCCGTTTCGCGTGACTACGTCCATCAGAATCAGGTCTACCGGCAGACGCAGGCAATACACGTCCGCCAATGCGGCGTTGTCGATGGAGAGCGCCACCTCAAAGTGCTCCGAAGCCTGAATCCGCAGTTCGAACAGTTCGCGGGGCATGGTTTGATCCTCGACGATCATGACTTTGTGTTTCATGGAATTTCCTGCCTTTCCTCGGGCAATGTCAGCGTCAGCTCAAAGCGCGGCGTATACGCAATGTCCATTTTGCCACCCGCCGCCTCCGTTCGGGCGCGCAGCGCGGTCAGACCGCTGCCCTCAACGATGGGGCCGGACGGCACATCGCCATTGTTGAGATAGCGAATGCTCCAGCCCGCGGCACATCGCCATTGTTGAGATAGCGAATGCTCCAGCCCGTCGCTGTTTTTTCGCCGATGATTTCCAGCCGAGTGCCGCCCGCGTGACGCACCAGATTCGTCAGACATTCATGAGCCGCAGCCTCGACGATCTGCGAACTCTCCGCGCCCTCCTTCGGAAATACGCCGCGTCGCGCGATGGTCACGCCGATGGTACACGCGGCGCGGGCAAGCTGATCAAACGTGTCGACGCGATGCTCATCCGCATATTTCCCCAGCAGCAGCCGGACATTCTGCCGCCACGCGGTGCAGACGCTTTCCGCATCGTCCTGCGTGCCGGAGAGGAACTGTCGGGTCTGCAGGAGCGCATGGCCAATTTCGTCGTGAACGCGGGTCTTTGCGCGCAGAATCTCTTTCTCCCGCGTCGCCTCCTGCACGTCCTGACCATATTGCCTGAGCCGCCGGTTCATGGCTTTCAGGCGAAGATTGTCCTCTTCTAGCTCCCGTTGGAGCCGCGCTTCCTCAGTGATATTCGTGCCGGTGATCTGATAAACGATTTTCCCGTTCATCTCCATCCGCACGCGCTCAAAGCTCCACGTTTGGCCGTTTTCCAGCGTGACGATGGGCTGCGATTCAATCGTTTCCCAGAAAACGTTCGCGTTGAGCAGCGCCCCTCCCGTGAGCAGATGACTCAACTCGTCCATCTTCAGGTTTTTCAGGCAGGGCAGACCATTTTCCCCCGCAAAACACAGCGCGCTGGGCAGATGATCGCAGCTTTCCTTGATGGAAACCGGCGAAAGCTGTCGCCTGCTTTTATGCCACAGCGTGAAGGACGCAAAAAGGCTGAGCGCCGTCAGGGACAATGCGGCTGCCGTCCATGGAACCGGGGAAAGGGTCTCGCTTTCCGGCAGACGAGCGAGCAGCACGGCCAGCGGCGCAAAATCCAGCAAAGCGATCACCAGACAAATTGCGAACGCAGAGCGGTGATGGCAGCGCACCGCGCTCATGCAGCCGAACAGACTGGCAATCGTTCCGACCAGCAGCGATGTACACATCAAACCGGCGTAAAACGGATTCATGCGCACTCACCTCCCCGATCAAAGGAGAGCGTCGCACACAACTCGCCGTCCGCATCGTCAATGGTCAGTTTCCCCAAAGCCCGATATTTGTCCACGTTCGGAAGCCCTGCCGCGTCCTCCAGCATCAGGCGAACGGAAAAGCGCTCGCCGCATTCCACGCGCACCATCAGCGCGCTCAGTGTCGGCAGCGCGGTTTCCAGACAATCCTCGAAAAAGTCGTAGGCAGTCTGCACATCGCGGCTGTTCACGTCGCCCCGCCCGTCCTGATGCAGCGTACAGACCGCGCCGTACTGCGTCAAATAAGTCAGCGACTCCCGGATGCAGTGCGCCAGCTCGTCCGCGAGGACGGCCGCTTTCTTATCGCAGATCAGCGCCAAATTGACCCGCCGCTTGACATACGCGCCCAGCAGGCAGACATGTTTCAGATTTTGAACGCTTTCTTCTTCCAGAAGCCGGTTGATTTGATGCAGCTGGGGCCGCACGAGCGCGATCATCTCGTCCATGAGCCGGTTCTTTTCCTCAGTCTGCGCGCGCTGACGCTTCAGCTCATTTTCTGCCTGAATCAGCTCGTTTTCCT
>SFHK01000068.1 GCA_004556395.1 Clostridiales bacterium | reverse complement strand
CCCACTCCGAAAAAATCAGCGCGTTTCCACCGCACATGTCGCTGGAAACGATTGGAAGTCGAGAGGGTTCACACCCTCTCGAGCTCTCCCGAGGGGCTGTTCTGGCGAAACTCTGGTTTCGTGTAACGATGGCCGCCCACGCGGCTACGGGGCGGCCATACAGAGTGTCGGAATGACTATTTTTTGGTATAGCGGGGCGCGTCGTCGGCGTAGAGACGCGTCTGAGTCTCGACGTCGGCGATACCGGTGGCTTCAAGGCCGATGGTCTGCTGGAACAGCTGGACGGCCGTGCGGGTCTTGCCGCCGAAGTCACCGTCGATGGTGCTGCTCATATAGCCCAGCTCGGTCAGTCGGGTCTGAAGCTCGGTTACCTCGGTGCCCTTGGAGCCCTTGGACAGGGTCGTATACGGCGCGGGCGTTTCCTGCGGCACGACGGGTTCGGGCGTGGTCTGCTCGATGACCTCCACGCGCTCGCCCTTGATCACGTTATCCAGCTGGTTATAGCTGGTCATGCCCTGCAGAAGCTCCACCTTGCGGCGCACGATCTGCCAGCGCGCCACGGACGCCTGCTGCTTCTCGGATGCGGTGCTGCTCGTGTCGCTCAGCGCCAGCACATCGTTGGTCAGGCAGTTGTTCACGTCCTCCTGAATGGCGGACAGCGCGCTGATGAAGCGCTGATCGTTGATGTCCGGGTTCTCGGGCAGCAGGTTCTGAATGCCGTCCAGATCCGCGGTAATGGCGGCGGAGAACGTCATCATGCTGTTCATGTCGTTCACGTTATACAGCGCCAGCATCTTCTGCTGATACTCGTCGCTCACGCGGGTCTTGATCAGCGCGATGCCCTCGTCGTACAGGCTGATCGTCACGCCGGGGATGGGCGCGGTCTGGCTGCTGCCGCGAATGTAGCTGATGCCCACGATGGCGCCCACGACGACGCCGACGATCAGAAGCGCCGCCACGGCGTACTTCAGATAGCCCATCACCTTTTTGCGGCGCTCGCGCTGCTCGTGGTCGAGGAAGGCTTCTTCCTCCTCGTCGGTCATGTCCTCGCCGTCGGTGAAATCGGTCACGCCCTCGTCGTCCGCTTCGTCATAGTCGGCTTCGTAGTCCTCCGGGGAATCCTTCGGAATCTCGTCGTCGTCCGGAATGTCGGAGGTGTCGAACGCGTCCTCCTCCAGATCGAAGTTCCCTTCTTCCTTTTTGCCGCGGCGCATGAAGCCGAAGGCCGAACCCGCCTTTTTCTTTTTCCGGCTCTTTTCCGCGGGCTCGTCCTCGGACGACGCGCGGGACCTGGCGTTGTAGTCGTCGCGAAGACCGCTCATGTAGCGGCGAACGTCCTCGCTGATGCCGGCGCGCTCTTCCAGCTGAATATCGCGGGCGCGCAGCTCGGAAAGATCGTCCTCTTCCTCCGCGTCGGCCGCTTCTTCCTTTTTGGGCTTTGCGGGACGGCGGCGGCGCGCGCCGGACGGCTTTTCGGGCTCGGGCCGCGCCTTTGTCTCGGCTTCGGCCTTCGGCTCCGCTCCGGGCTCGGGCTGCGGCTCGGCGGACGCGGCTTCCGTCTCCGGCGCTCCCGCGGCCGGCTCGTCAAACGTTTCCTCCGCCGCTTCGTCGGGCTCCGCGCCGTACGAAGGCTCCTCTTCGTAGGCGGGCGCTTCGTCGCTGTTGTAAAGCGGCTCGCGCTTCGGTTCGTCGTAGGACGGCACGCCGCCGTTCGTGGCGCGATAGGTCGTGCGCGCGTCCACGTCCGCGTTTTCGCTGTCGTTCGAGCCCATATAGGTGGTTCGCGTGTGGTTCCCCGGCAGACGCACCGCCTCGCCCGGCTTCGTGCGAACCTGCGCGCCGGTGTAGGGATGGCCGTCGAAACGGCTTTCGCCCACCACCGCGCCGCAGTTCGGGCAGCTGGTTGCGTCCGGTTTCAGGGTTTTGCCACAGTTGGAGCAGAACATGTTTGTCCCTCCTCGTTCAAGATCGGCCTCGCGCGGGGCTTCAGTTCCCGCCGGACCCGTTGTCCTCGCTCGCGCCCGAAGAGGACGGGGAATATTCGGTCACGGCGCTCGGTTTCATGATGCCGGGCTGATAGGTCTCCGGCGTTTTCTCGGGGATCATCCAGTGGAAATACAGGATCATCAGCACGAACGCCAGCGCCGTCGCCGCCACGCGGTAGGGAATGCGCAAAAAGCCGCCGCGCCATAAACACGCGACGCCCACCGGCGGCAGAACAACCGTAATCAGAAGCAGCAGAAGCAACCGCCGCTTCTCCGCGCGCATATGCGCGGGCGCGGACACCTGCTCGGAGTAGGAACGGGAGCTTCCTCCGCCGGGACGGCTGCGCCGCTCAAAGGAGCTGTTCACCCTGCCCGTCCCCTTTGAAAAGAAACTCATGCCGACCTCTTCTGCTTGATCTCTTCCAGCGCGCGCGCCAGCTGATCGGGGCAGCTGGTGCCGCCGCGGCACTGAATACCCTTGAGCAGGGCAATCACTTCATCGATGTTGCGTCCCTCGGCCAGACGAGCCACGCCCTGCGTATTTCCGGTGCAGCCGCCGACGAACTGAACCTTGCGGATCACGTCGCCGTCCATTTCAATTTTGATCTGGCTGGAGCAGGTCATTTTCGTGTTGTATACGTACAAGAATATTCGCCTCCGTATTCAAGTGGGTCAATTATACTTCTATTCGTGTGCCCTGTCAAGATTTGCATGGAATCCCGACCTCTCCACGCCAAAAAGACGCGGAAAATCCACACGCTATTCGATTTCCGCCGTGCTTTCAATGTTTTCTGGATACGCAAATAGTTCGTTCAGCGTCACCATGCGGTAGCCGTTCTCGCTCAGGATGCGCATCACGGTTTTCAGGGTCTTCGCGTCCGACGCGGTGTAGGACAGAATCTGTCCGGGCGCGACAGAGGAGAAATTCGCGGGCGTTTTCTGCGCCCAGCGCGCGATGCCCATATAGCCGCGCTCGGAAAGGAGCGCGTGCAGCGCGGCGTCGGTATCGTCCTCAAGGTCGTCGGTGCGCAGGAAGTGAGACGCGTATTCCGCGCCGATGACCTCGCGGACAAGGTCGGTCTGCCCGTCGATTTCGCCGATCAGGCTCTCCGCGTCCAGTCCGGCCAGACGCGCGCCCGTCATCGTGTGGTTCTCGATCTCGTGACCGCCTAAGAACGCCGCCGCCCACAGCTCTTCGTTCGCGGCAATTTCGGTGCCGGTGGGGAAGAACGTCAGGTGCGCGTTATATTCGGCGGCGGACGCGAGGATGGACTTCATCTGGGTTTCGCTGCCGCATTCGTCGATGGTGATGGCCACGACGAGCTCCTCCGTGTTCGCCTGATAGAACACCGGCAAAAATCCCTCCGCCGCGGGCTGCGGGCGCAGGTCGGCGACCGGCTTCGCGGTGGGCGCGGCGGACGCGGATACGCCCGGCGTGCCCATGAACGCAGGCGTCTTGTTGATGATCTCCGGCTCGGCGTTTTTCCGTGACTGCCTGTAGCACAGAATCGCGACCACAAGCACGATAATCAGCAGCACCATAATCGCCGTTGTCAGGCGGTTGTAATCGATTTTCCGTTTTCTTTTCTTAGGCGCTTCCTCGGGTCGGATCGGCCCAAACCTTCCGCTGTCCATATGAATTTCCTCCGGATACGCATAGATCAATTGTATAATAACAGTATTTATGCAAACTGTCAAGCGTTTGACGGAGAAACCGCCTTGCGTTTTCGCGGACATTTGCGTATAATATGCGCATGGGTTTCCCTAAAACCGCGGCGGGAGCCGTGCGCTTCCGTCTGCCGGCGTCCCACGAATATACATTGGAGGAAGAAAATCTATGAAGCTGCATGTTGAATCCTTCGGCCGCGTCGGAGCCGGCTCCGCTTTCCTTTATACGCTTACCAACGCGTCGGGCGCGTATGTGCGCATTACCGATTACTCGGGCGCGGTGGTCGCCCTCGGCGTACCGGACAAGAAGGGCCGCGTCGACGGCGTCGTCGCCGGCTTCCGGGACGTGAAGCAGTATGTGAAGAACGACGGCTATCTGGGCGCGCTGATCGGCCCGGTGGGCAACCGCATCGCGGGCGCGGCGTTTGATTTCGGCGGCGCGCACTACGCGTTCACGCCCAACGAGGGCTCCTCCACGCTTCTGCACTCCGGCGACTTCGGCTTTCACGCCGGGCTGTGGGACGTTTCCTGTGAAGTAGCGGAAACCGAGGGCAGACTGGTGCTCACGCGCGACTTCCCGGAGGAAAAGACCGGCTTCCCGGGCAACCTGAAGGCGACGGTGACCTATACCTTCACCGACGCGAACGCGCTGTCCATTCACTATCACATCGAGTCCGACAAGCCCAGCTTCGCCAGCCCCACCAACCACACGTATTTCAACCTCGCGGGCTTCGGCATGAAGAGCCTGCCTGAGGTCGGCCGCCAGAAGATTGAAATCTTCGCCGACCGCTACACGACCATCGACGAAAAGAGCATTCCCACCGGCACCGCGGACGTGACCGGCACGCCGTTCGACCTGCGCGCGCCCGTGAAGATCGCCGACGGCCTCGCGCTGGAAGCGGAGAACGAGCAGCTGAAGAACGGACAGGGCTACGACCACAACTTCATCCTCTCCGGCGAGAAGGACGAAAACGGGCTGCGTCTCGCCGCGCGCGTGACCGACGAGCGCACCGGCCGCGTGATGAAGGTGTTCACCGACATGCCCGGCGTGCAGTTCTACAGCGGCAACTTCCTGAACCGCTACAACGCCGCCGAGCACCGGTATTATAAGAAGCGTATGGCGCTGTGCCTGGAAACCCAGTGCGCGCCGGACTCCGTGCATCACGCGGGCGAAAACGGCTTTGACGTGATGACCATCGAGCCGGGCAGGCCGCTCGATTCCACGACGGTCTATCAGTTCGAAACCCTTTAAGTATAAAAACAAGCGAAGGGAGCCGCGAAAATGGGACGGATGATCGGTAAAACGGTGGTTCTGCGGGAATACCGGCGCGAGGATCTGTCGGCCATCCGCTCGTGGATCAACGACGGAGAGACCACGCGCTATCTGGGCGGCTCCTTTCGCAGGCCGCAGACATGGGAGCAGACGGAAACCATGCTGGAACGCCGGCTGGACGGCGACGTGGGCGGCGAGGGCTTTGTGATCGCCGACCGCGAAAGCATGGCCTACCTCGGGCAGTGCGACCTGATGATGATCGACAATGTGGCGCGCAGGGCGGAAATCGCCGTGGTGCTCATGCCCGGCGCGCGCGGGCGCGGCATGGCGTTCGAGGGGCTTTCGCTTCTGCTTTCCTACGCGTTTGACACGCTGAACCTGAATCGCGTATGGCTTCGCTGCGCCGCGGAAAACGCGCCCGCAATTTCGCTGTACGAGCGGCTGGGCTTCCGGCGGGAGGGTATATTGCGCGAGGATCTGTTCATCGACGGACATGCGCAGGACGCGATTGTGATGGGACTTCTGCGAAGCGAGTTTTCCGGAGGAAGGGTATGAGCGCGGAGCGAATGGACACGCGGCCGCTGGCGGCGCGCATGCGGCCGGAGACGCTGGACGAGTTTGTCGGGCAGGCGCAGCTGCTCGCGCCCGGGCGGCCGCTTCGGCGCATGATCGAGGCCGACGCGGTGCCCTCCATGATCTTCTGGGGGCCGCCGGGCGTGGGAAAGACGACGCTGGCGAACATCATCGCGCACCGCACGAACGCGAATTTTGTGAATTTCTCCGCCGTGACCGGCAGCGTGAAGGACATTCGCGCCGTGATGCAGGAGGCCGAGGCGGGCAGTCTGCTTCACAGCCGCACGATCGTGTTTGTGGACGAGATTCACCGCTTCAACAAGGCGCAGCAGGACGCGTTTCTGCCGTTTGTGGAGAAGGGCGCGATCACGCTGATCGGCGCGACGACGGAAAACCCGTCCTTCGAGGTCAACGGCGCGCTGCTTTCGCGCATGCGCGTGTTCGTGCTGAAGGCGCTGGACGCGGGCGACCTTCGCGCGCTGCTCGTCCGCGCGCTGACCGATGAGCGCGGCTTCGGCGGGCAGGGTGTGGAAATGGAGGACGGCACGCTGGACGCCATCGCCGCCTTCGCAAACGGCGACGCGCGCAGCGCGCTTTCCACACTGGAAATGGCCGTGCTGAACGGCGTATTGACCAAGACCGGCGTACGCGTGACGCGCGAGACGCTGGAGGACTGCCTGTCGCGCAAATCGCTTCTTTATGATAAGAAGGGCGAGGAGCACTACAACCTCATCTCGGCGCTGCACAAGTCCATGCGCAATTCCGACCCGGACGCGGCCGTATACTGGCTGGCGCGGATGCTGGAGGGCGGCGAGGATCCCTTATACATTGCGCGCCGTCTGGTGCGCTTCGCCAGCGAGGACGTGGGCCTTGCCGACCCGCGGGCGCTGGAAATGGCGGTGGCGGCGTATCAGGCCTGTCATTTTCTGGGCATGCCCGAGTGCAGCGTGCATCTGACGCAGATCGCCGTGTACCTGTCCGCCGCGCCAAAGTCCAATTCGCTGTACGTCGCCTATGAGACCGCGGCGAAGGACGCGCGCGAGGCGCTCGCCGAACCGGTGCCCATGCAGCTGCGAAACGCCGTCACGCCCTTGATGAAGGATTTGGGCTACAACAAGGGCTATGTATACGCCCACGACACCGAGGAAAAGCTCTCTTCCATGACCTGTCTGCCCGATTTCCTCGAGGGCAAAATCTATTACCGTCCGACCGAGGAGGGGCTGGAAGGGCGCGTGAAGGCGCGCGTCGAGGAAATTCGCCGCTGGAAGCAGGCGCACCGGAAGTAACCGGCGCGAACCGCCTCCGGCGGCGCTTCTTTCGCGGCCTTTTGCCGTATTCGCAAAGACGCGCGGGTTTTTGTTGACAGATTTTCCCTATTCCGTTATAATTAAGGTAACGCCGCACAAATGGGGCGCTCGGCCGTCAAATGGATTTTCGTCAGACGCAAATGCGAATTTCGAAGGTTTGCCGGATGCAAATCGAGAAATTCGCATGCCGCAAACGGCGGAAAAAAAAAGTCGCCCGACGCGCCGCCGAATTGTGCGGTAGCGCCTTAACACACCTGAAATCAACGAAAAGGAGAGATCATCACATGAGACTCGGCATCAGTTCCTACTGTCTGGACCGCGAAATCGAAAATGGAATCCTCACGCTGGACGAAGCCATCGACTGGGCGGCGAAGTACGGCGCGGAGTGCATGGAGCTCGTTCCCTTCGCCTTCCGCTTCGACGACGAAGTGACCGGCAAGATCGACCTTGCGAAGATCGCCGCCGTGAAAAAGCGCGCGAAGGACGCGGGACTGGCGCTGGTGAACTATTCCGTGCTCGCCGACTTCTGCAAGGAGGGCGAGGATCTGGAGAAGGAAATCGCGCGCGTATGCCATCACGTGGACATTGCCGCCGAGCTGGGCGTTCCGCGCATGCGGCATGACGTGACCGCCTTCCGCCGTCCGCTGAATCAGAACACGCTGAAAGACTTCGACCGCTGGCTGCCCGTGCTGGCCGAGAGCGCAAAGCGCGTGACTGAGCACGCAAAGAAGCTGGGCGTGATGACGCTGATCGAGAACCACGGCTTCTTCGCCAACGGCTGCGACCGCGTGGAGCGCATTCTGAACGCCGTGAACGACGACAACTACGGCCTTCTGCTGGACACCGGCAACATCATCTGCGTGGACGAGGATCCCTCTGCCGCCGCGCTGGCGCTGGCGCCGCTGACGCGCATGATTCATCTGAAGGACTTCTACATCCGCAAGCGCGATCCCGGCGACACCACGCAGTTCGACTGCGGCGGGCACTGGTTCCGCTCCAAGGCGGGCAAATATCTGCGCGGCGCGATTCTCGCGCAGGGCGATCTGGATATTTACGAAATTCTCGGCACCATCAAGCACTCCGGCTACGACGGCGACATCGCCATTGAGTTCGAGGGGCTTGAGGACGGGCGGTACGCCACGGGCGTAGGAATTAGTAATGCACGGCGCATCTGGGAAGAGGCTTGACGCATGCGGGCGGGGGAGCAAGCTCCCCCGCCGCCGGGCCTGACGGCCCTCCACCCCCTCGGCGAGAAGGAGACGATTTCCTGCGGAAATCGTTGGAAGTTCGAGATGGCTGCGGCCCTCTCGAGCTCTCCCGGGGGCTATTCTTTTGAGGGATTGGTTTCCGACGATGCAGGTTTGTTCTTTTGAAGGTTTTCATTTCCGACGATGCGGGCGTGGGGCGCTCTGCTCCCCTACACCCCCTCGGGGACGGGGGCGAGAGGGTTCACACCCTCTCGCGCTCTCCCGGGGCTGGTCTGGCGGGGATTGGGGTTTTCGATGATGCAGGCTATTTTTTGAGGATTTTGGTTTCCGACGATGCGGGCGTGGGGCGCTCTGCTCCCCTACACCCCCTCGGGGACGGGGTGCGAGAGGGTTGCGACCCTCTCGCGCTCTCCCAGAGCTGTTCTGGTGGAGATTTTGGTTCCCGACGATGCAGGCTGTCCTTTTGAAGGCTTTTGTTTCCGACGGCGCGAGCGTGGGGCGCTCTGCTCCCCTACACCCCCTCGGGCGACGGGTGCGAGAGGGTTCACACCCTCTCGCGCTCTCCCGGGGGTATTCTGGCGTGGATTTTGTTTCCCGACGAAACGGGCGCTGAGATTCCCACTCGTACTGTTTTTTTCTCGGTTCGATTTTAGCGAAGGAGGTATTCCACATGACGAAACCCATCGTTCTGGCCTATGTGGTCAACCGCGCGCTGATCAACGTTACTCCGGACGACGCGAAAAGGCTTACGCACGTGAACATCGCCTTCGGGCTGGTTGGGAAGGACGGGCTTCTGGATTCTCATCAGCTCACGAACATCGACTACATTCACACGCTTCGCGCGTTCAATCCCTCTCTCAAGGTGGTTCTGAGCGTGGGCGGATGGGGCGCGGGCGGGTTTTCGACCATGGCGCTCACGGAGGAGGGGCGGCGCGCGTTTGCGGAGTCGTGCCGCGAATACGTGGAGAAGACGGGGCTTGACGGGATCGACATTGACTGGGAGTATCCCTGCGACAATTCTGCGGGCATTGACTGCGATCCGCGCGACAGGGAGAATTTCACGCTTCTGCTCAAGGCTTTGCGCGACGCGCTGGGGACGGAGCGCATCGTATCCATCGCGGCGGGCGCGGGGAAGTATTTCATCGAGGGCACAGAGATGCCGCGGGTGGCGGAAATCTGCGATTACGTACAGCTGATGACCTACGACATGCGCAGCGGGTTTTGTTCGCAGGCCGGACATCACGCGTCGCTTTATCCCACGAAGGGCGACGAAACCGCGCGCAACACGCGCGACGTAGTGGAGATGTTCCACGAGGGCGGCGTGCCATATGAGAAAATCGTGATCGGCGCAGCGTTCTATGCCCGTCGCTGGGACGGCGTGCCGGACGTGAATCACGGCATGCTGCAGGAAGCGCAGACGAAGGGGCAGGGCGGCCCGGGCTATTCCGAGCTTGTGCAGGGCTTCATAAACAAAAACGGCTTCACGCGCTACTGGGACGAGGACGCCCGCGCACCCTACCTGTTCAATGGAAGCACGTTCATCAGCTATGAGGACCCCGACTCGCTGCGCGCGAAGTGCGAATACCTGACGGCGAAGGGGCTGCTCGGCATCATGTACTGGGAGCACGGCTGCGATTCGACGCACACGCTGCTCAAATCCATCGCCGACGCGCTCGAAAGATAACGCGGCGTTCGATTTTCATAATCGAACATACGTGCTATAATAATTCATAGAAATGATCTTCGGAGGAATGAACATGGCTGCAGAGAAAAAGGCCGACAAGAACGCGGCTCAGCAGAGAACCGGCGACGACCGCAAGCGCGCGCTTGAGGTTGCGCTTTCCAAGATTGAAAAGGACTTCGGCAAGGGCTCGGTGATGAAGCTGGGCGACGCCGCGGAAAAAATGAACGTGGAGGTCATCTCCACCGGCTGTCTGCAGCTGGACATGGCGCTGGGCGTGGGCGGACTGCCGCGCGGCCGCATCATCGAAATCTACGGCCCGGAATCTTCCGGTAAAACCACCGTGGCGCTGCACGTGGTGGCCGAGGCGCAGAAGGCCGGCGGCACCGCCGCGTTTATCGACGCCGAGCACGCGCTCGACCCGGTATACGCCAAGGCGCTGGGCGTGGACATTGACGAACTGTACGTCGCGCAGCCGGACAACGGCGAGCAGGCGCTGGACATCTGCGAAGCGCTGGTGCGCTCCGGCGCGATCGACGTGGTGGTCATCGACTCCGTGGCCGCGCTGGTTCCCAAGCAGGAAATCGAGGGCGACATGGGCGACAGCCACGTAGGTCTGCAGGCGCGTCTGATGAGCCAGGCGCTGCGCAAGCTGGCGGGCGTCATCTCCAAGACCAACGCGCTGGCCATCTTCATCAACCAGCTGCGCGAAAAGGTCGGCGTGATGTACGGCAATCCCGAGGTCACCACCGGCGGCAAGGCGCTGAAGTTCTACGCCTCCGTGCGCATGGACATTCGCAAGTCCGAGCCGATCAAGGATGGCAGCAACGTCATCGGCAACCGCACCAAGATCAAGATCGTCAAAAACAAGGTCGCGCCGCCGTTCAGAAGCTGCACCGTGGACATGATCTTCGGCGAGGGTATCTCGCAGGCCTCCAGCCTGCTGGAGCTGGCCGTCGAGCGCGAGATCATCAAAAAGGCCGGCGCGTGGTATTCCTACAACGGCAACCGCATCGGTCAGGGCCGCGAGAACACCGTGAAGTACCTGAAGGAGAACCCGGAGTTCTACGCCGAGATCGACAAGCGCATCCGCGACGAGTTCGCGGGCGGCATGATCGAGGTGCCGATGGATACCAGCATCGAAAACGAAGAGGACGACGAGGACGAGGACGATACCGAGGAGTAAGCGCCCATCCGAAAGGATCAAAGCATCATGAACAAACCCGATTACGCCCGCGAGAACACCGTGGCGGCTGAAAAGCAGCTGCGCGGCGGCCCATACTTCCCCGGCCGGGTCGACGCGTGCCCGCGCATCCTGTTCGTGGGCAATTCCATCACCCTGCACGGCCGGAAGCCCGAAATCGGCTGGAACGTCGAGTGGGGCATGGCCGCCTCCGCGAAGGAAAACGACTACGTGCACCGCACGATGGCGGGCGTTCAGAAAGCCTATCCGAACGCGGACTTCGCCATCGTCCAGCAGGCGACATGGGAGCGTAATTTCTGGACGGGCGACGCGCCGCTGCTTCCCACCGCCGAAGCGCGCAACTGGAAGCCGCACGTGGTGATCATCCGTCTGGGTGAAAACACGCCGCCCGAGCTTCTCAAAAACGGCGACTACGCCGAAGCGCTCGTCTCCCTCGCCCGCTTCTACGGCGGCGACACGGCCGAATACCTCGTTACCGACGAATTCTGGCCGAACGAAGCCAAGGACGACGCGCTCCGCCGCGCCGCGGAAACGCTGAACGCCGCGTTCGTGCGCATCAGCGATCTGGGCGAAATGGCGGAAATGAAGGCCTGCCGCCGCGCACCCCGGCGACCGCGGCATGCAGGCCATCGCCGACCGCATTCTGGAAAAGCTGCCCGCCGTCATCGACCGCGCGCTCGCGAAATAAGCATCATGCGCCAACGGTCTGCCCGATTTCTCGCGGCAGACCGTTGGTTCCTTCTTAGTATACATCGCTCAGCAGGAAATCCGCGACGTGCATGGTAAGGATCCCCTCATAGTTGCCGCCTGCGAACGCATCCGTGCGCAGGACATACTTCGGATAGTTGTCTCGAATCTCCAACAGGCGTTCGTATTCGCGCTTCTCCGTCTTTTCAGATGAAATACGCTGCGTGACCTGAACGTAGATTTTCTCGTTTTGACGAGTCGCCACAAAGTCCACTTCTCCGTCTCCGGTTTTGCCGATATAAACGGTATAGCCCCGACGGCACAATTCAAGATAAACAACGTTTTCCAGACTGCTCGCGACGGTATCCTCGTTATAGGCGAGAACGCTGTAGCGGAGCGACGTATCGGCCAGATAAAATTTTTCCTGCGTTTTCAGAATTTCGCGCCTCTGAAGATCGTAGCGCGCGCATCGATGCAGAAGATACGCCTTTTCCAGCTTTTCAAGATAGCAGTATACCGTTTCATTGTCCAGCGCTCTATGCTCCGCCTTCAGATAGTCCGAGATCGTCTTGGCAGAGAAGGTATTGCCGACATTGTCAAACGTGTACCGCACGACCCGTTCCAGCTGATCGAGCTTGCGCACCTGATTCCGCCTTACAATATCCGAAAAAATCGTGGAATTGTAGATGTCTCGAACGATCGTGTAGACTTCATCCTGCCCGTAGGCGCGCAGATGCGTGGCCGGAAAGCCGCCCAGACGAATGTAGTTGGCAAGCTCAACATGGACGTCGCCAACCTGCGCATATCGGCTTTTAAACGCCAGATACTCCCGGAAGGAGAGCGTATAAACGCGGAAAGCGATATACCGTCCTGTCAGATAGGTTGAAATCTCCGAGGACATCATGCGGGAGTTGGAACCCATCACATAAAGATCCACATCAAAGTCCGATGCCAGCGAATTGACGACCTTTTCCCAGCCGTCAATTTCCTGAATCTCGTCCATAAAAAAATAGGTTTTCCCATTCGGATAAAGCCGGCTCTTCAGTTCCTGATACACCTGTTTTGCCGTCATATCCTCGTATTCCATGGAGTCAAAATGATAGCTGACGATCTGTTCCTCGAAAATGCCGCGCTCGTCACGCAGCTTCTCCATGATCATTTTCAGAATCGTGGATTTGCCGCAGCGCCGAACGCCAGTGAGGATTTTTATAAACGGCGCGTCCATA
>SFHK01000120.1 GCA_004556395.1 Clostridiales bacterium | reverse complement strand
TCAGCCCCTCGCGCGCGTCCGCGAGACGCGAAAGCGCGGAGCGGGCAAAGCGTGAATCGCGGCGCATTCTTCAGCACTTCGCGCGCGTCTGTGAGACGCGAAAGCGCGGAACAGGCAGCGCGTGATTCGCGGCGGCATTCTTCAGCACCTCGCGCGCATCCGGGAGACGCGAAAGCGCGGAACGGGCAACGCGTGATTCGCCGTGACTTCCCTCAACCCCTCGCGCGCGTCTGCGAAACGCGCGGGCGCATAAGGCGCGGCGGCTTACTTCAGCCCCGCCCGCGCGGCTTCGGCGCACATCAGCAGGAACGCGCCCACGCCGTGCAGGTCGTTCACGGAGGTAGGGCGGTGGATGTAGTGCTGGTAATCGCCCACGCCGGTGCCGATGCACACGTCGCCAATCAGCAGGTCGTCTCCGTCCATCTTCAGGCTGTTGATCACGCCGTCGTAGCCCCTCTGTGCGCGTTCGAGCACGGAGGGCTCCAGCACGCCGGTGCGCGCGCCCTTGCACAGCGCCGCGGTGAACAGGCTGGTGCAGCTGTTTTCCGGCCAGTTGCCCTCGCCGTCCGGCTTGTCGACCACCTGATACCAGCGCCCGTCCGCGCCCTGATACGGCGCGATGGCCTTCATCAGGCGGCGCACGATGTTCCGCATTTCCTCCGCCTTCGGGTGCTCCGCCGGGATGAAATCCAGATCATCCAGAATGGCCACGCCCACCCAGCCGATCGAGCGCCCCCAGAACTCCGGCGAAAGCCCCGTCTCGGGATTCGCCCACGGCATGCGCTTCTCCGCGTCCCACGCGTGATACAGAAGGCCGGTCTTGGGGTCGCGAGTGTGCTTCTCCATCAAGATCGCCTGCTCGGCGACGAGGTCGAAGTATTCGGGACGGTCGAACGTCTTCCCGAACTCGGCGCAGACCGGGCCGCCCATGTACAGCCCGTCCAGCCACATCTGGTCGCGGCAGCGGTCGTCGCTCTTGTGCCAGAAGCCGCCCACGCGGTTGCGCGGGTAGGAAAGGAAGATTTCGCCGATCGTACGCAGCGCCGTTTCGTAGCGCGGGTCGTCCGTGCGCGCCCTCAGCGGATACAGCAGGATGCCCGGCTGAAGATCGTCCATCTGGCCGCGGTCAAAGTGAAGAATGCGGCCGTTTTCGTCGACCACCGAGTCCACCCAGTCCCGCATGTAGCGGAAATAGCGCTCGTCCCCGGTCAGCAGATACGTCTGATACACGCCGGAAAGAAACACGCCCTGATGGTAGTGAAACCGTCCCACCGGCGGCAGAAGGGGCGCTTCGTAGCGGCGCATCATGGTTTCCACGGCAAGGCGCGCGGCCTCCATCGGCTGAAGATGCATGCGAGTTCCTCCTTTAAAATGCGTTTGCTCAAGTATACCATATTTCGGCGCTTCGCGCGAGCGGAAAACGGTCAATTTTTCGTCCCTCCGCGTGAGAAATTCCAAAGACCGTGTATAATGAGACGCAAACCCACGGGAAAGGCGGCGAACCCCATGCGCGCGCGGGACGGGAAACTCCTTCAAAAGCTGGCCGTATATCTGAATTTCCACGCGGACGCGGTGACCGAAGCCGACGTGCGCGCGCTTGCGGATGAATTTTCGCTGACCAATGCGCAGGCTTTTGCGCTCCTGCTCGCGGGCGCGCTCGGTCTGGACGCGGCCGAAAACGAGGATGACGCGCGCACCGTGCGCGAGGACTTCCCGCGGATGCTCCATCCGCTGGACGCGGCCGCCTACGCAAACGACCCGTACGCCCGAGCCCTCCGCGCGGCGGCTTCGCGCGAGCAGAGCCTTCCCGACAAACCCACAGATCCCGCCGCCCATTTCCACGCATCCCGCGCGGCGCTTTCGCGCGAGGACATTTCACATACGCTCCATCCGCGGTGCGCCGCGGCGGACGCGGGCGCTCCGCGCGAGTCAAACGCCGGCGGGCGCAGGAGTGCTTCGTGCACGCTCCTTCCGCAGAACGCCGCGGCGGGCACAGACGCTCCGCGCGAGTCAAACGCCGACGAGCGCAGGAGTGCTTCGTG
>SFHK01000119.1 GCA_004556395.1 Clostridiales bacterium | reverse complement strand
GAGGTTTACAATCCGAAAACCTTCTTCCCTCACGCGGCGTTGCTGGGTCAGGCTTTCGCCCATTGCCCAATATTCCCCACTGCTGCCTCCCGTAGGAGTTTGGACCGTTTCTCAGTTCCAATGTGGCCGATCACCCTCTCAGGTCGGCTACCGATCGTCGCCTTGGTGGGCCGTTACCTCGCCAACTAGCTAATCGGACGCGAGCTCACCCCGAACCGGATTGCTCCTTTTACCTCAAGATCATGTGATCTCGTGGTCTTATGCGGTATTAGCACCTGTTTCCAAGTGTTATCCCCCTGTCCGGGACAGATTGCTCACGCGTTACTCACCCGTCCGCCGCTAGAACATGAACCTTCCGGCCGAAGCCTTCCGTTCCATGTCCCCGCTCGACTTGCATGTGTTAAGCACGCCGCCAGCGTTCGTCCTGAGCCAGGATCAAACTCTGATGTTCAATCCTTATCCTCAACTTCCATGTCTACTCGCTCCCGACTCGCCAAAGCCGCTCGCTTTCTCCATTTCGTCAAGGCGTTTCACTCTTTCGAATCTGACTGTTGTCGACGCGTCTTCGCGCCTTTCAGCGCTCTTCGTCGACGTTTCTTGTACAAAATGACTTTCTCTGTATCGTTTTCAAGGATCGCTCGCGTTTCGCGGGTTCGTTACTCGCTCAACGCATGAATTATTATAGCAAAAGGCATGCCTTTTGTCAACACTTTTTTTGAACTTTTTTATTTCGCAAGATATTGTAGATTGTTAGGCTCCATTTACACTACATCTTGTAGTTTTTCCTGAAATTTCCATCAGAATCCGGGATTTTTTCCGGAATTTCTTTTGTTAAGAAATTGGTCTTTTTCTCGGGAAAAGAGCGCGATCAGGGCGAAAACAGCGGCGATGAATGCAGAAATTTCCAGGACGGGCAGCGGATTTTTCTGCCGGTGAAGCGGAAAGCGCAGCTGCAGCGCGGTGAAGGCGGTCATCAGCGCGGCCTGCGCCAGCCTTGCGGCCAGATATCTTGCGGGGCGAACGGTGCGGCGGCAGGCGGAGAGGTTCTGCGCGGCGATGCACATGCCTCCCAGTCCGGCCAGCGCGGCGAGCATCAGCAGGCGCGTTTCCCGGCGCAGCGCCAGCGCGGAGACGGCCCGGGCCGCCGAGGGCAGCTCCAGCAGGCACACGGCGGCCAGTCCCGCCCATTCGCTGCGCGCGATCCGGGCGATCAGCGCGGCGGCGACGCTGAAGAGCATCATATATCCGCAGACGGCGAGCGCTCCGGACACGGCGGCGCGCAGGGGCAGATCGGCGGCGGAGTCGGCCGGCGGCGGCAGCGGCTCGTCCGGGGCGATGCGGCGGGTGGCGATCAGCAGTGCGAGCTGGGAAGCGAGCTGCGCGCGCATCAGCAGATAGCCGTCCGCCGGGCTGCCCAGCATGGACGCGCCGATCCCCGTGATCAGAAACGCCGGGCTCATGCCGCCGACGCAGCAGACGATGCGCTCCAGCTCGGCCCGGGACAGTCCTGCGGCGGCGCAGGCGCGCAGTGCGGCGGTCGCGCCGGTGGGCGATCCGGCGGTCATTCCGATGGCGACGGCGGGCGCGGCGCTGCCGGGCAGGTTCAGCAGCGGGCGCATCCATCGCCCCAGCAGCCGCTCATAGGCGCGGACGGACTCCGGGCAGGTGAGCAGCGGCGTGAGCGCCATAAATGGAAACAGCGCCGGCGCGACGGACTTGTACCAGGCGTACATCGCCTCGCGCGCGGCGTTGAGCGCGGTCTCCGGATAGGCCAGCAGCGCGGTCAGAAGCAGCGCGGCGGCGGCAGGCTTCAGGAATCTCATCGGCTCACCTCCGGGACATGGGTATGCGGAAAAGGCGCGGTCTATGAAGGAAAACCGCCCCGCGGCGCTGGCCGGGAGGCGGTATAAAGGCGAACATTCAATTCGATTTCTGAATTTCGTTCGCATTCATTATATCTATATAATAGGTAGAAATCCGGACGGGATCAGAAGGACAGCAGCACCTCGCCGGAATCGCCGGGCTCGGGATCCTCGAGATAGAAGCGGACGGTGGTGTCGTCGATCCACTCATAGCACAGGCGGGACTGGCTCTCCGCGCCGCGGTAGATCAGGCCCTCCACGGA
>SFHK01000067.1 GCA_004556395.1 Clostridiales bacterium | reverse complement strand
GTGCGCCCGTTCGATGCCGCGCGCCCGCAGGAAGTCATACAGATCGTCCGCGAACCGCCGAAGCGTAAACGCCCCCTCGCCCCGCGGCGAACGCCCATGTCCGCGCGTGTCCGGCGCGAGCACGCGAAACACCCTCGAAAAGGGCTCCATCTGCCGCGCGAAATATTCGTGACTCTCCCCGTTCCCGTGCAGAAGCACAAGCGGAAAGCCCGCGCCGCGCTCTTCATAATATAAGGAAATATCCATGCTTTTCCACCTCTCGTTCGGCGCGCCCGCGCCAAACGCCTTATGTCAAACCACGTTCTCAGCCAGAGCCGCACGCAATCCATGCATGTAAGGCAACGCCGCACAAATGAGGCGGTCGGCCGGCGAATGGATTTTTCGTCAGATGTAAACGAAAATTTCTCGATTTACCTCCGGTAACCCTTCGAAATTTACGTGCCGCAGATGGCGGAAAAGACATCGCCCGACGCGCCGCCGAATTTTGCGGTGTCGCCTTAAGGAAATCCACTTCGACGGCAGCTTCAACTTCGAGGTCTACCCCTTCTGCGGCGGCCATGCCCCCGACTGTACCTTCGAAGCCATGCGCTTCCTCTGCATGCTCGGCCACCGCATGACGGCGGAGGCGGGGCTGCAAGAAAAAAAATCCATACAAAACGGGGCCGCGAATGAACCCAAAGTTCATCCGCAGCCTCGTTTCCTTTTCCTCAGAGGGTGGCAGTGGCGGGAGCGCCTGCTCACTCCGCCACATTCAAGTGATGCGCTCCGGCTTGCAGCGTCCGCTTCTGTCCCATAAACTCCACATCGCACGTGCACCCGAACGGCACGTCCACGAACAGGTGGCAGCCGCCATAGCGCTTAAACCAGCGCACGTGAATCGCGCCATAGGGCGAATCCACGCCGCCCTGCGCGCTGAGCAGCTTTTCGGGCATGCGCGGCTTCACGGAGAAACGCCGGAAGCCCGGCTGCGTAGGCGCAAGGCCGAGCAGGCCGGTATACAGGAACGCGCCCACGGAGCCGTACATCGGGTGGTTATGGGAATTCATGCCGGGGTTCTTCTTCAGCTCGAAGCGCTCCCACACCGTCGTGGCCTCGTTCTGGCGCATGAAGCCCCACGACGGGTATTCGTCGCGCGTGAGCAGCTCATACGCGTCGTCCACATAGCCGAACTCGGCCAGCTCGTCCAGCAGGTAGCGCGTGCAGAGGTTGCCGGTGGTGAAGGCGTAACCGGCGCTTACGAGGTCGCCCCGCAGCTTCTTCGCCGCGCGGGCGCGATCCTCCTCCGGCACGATACCCAGCCACAGCGAGAACGCCTGACAGGCCATGGAGCCGGTGGCGAATACCGCGTCCGCCGCGTTGTACCACTTCCGCAGCATGGCTTCGCGGACGCGCCCGGCAAGCGCCCTGTACTTCCTCGCGTCGCCTTCGCGCCCCAGAGCTTCCGCCATCTCGGCGAGCGTGCGGCAGTTGAAGAAGGAATAGCCGGTGGACATGAATACGCCCGGCGTGACGATTGAGCGCGCGCCGTCGTTCGGCTCGCAGGCATAGGCCGGGCCCGCCCAGTCGCCGTAATAGCTGTAGTTCACGATATAGTCCTCGCTGTGGTCGAGCAGGCAGCCCTCCCACGCGGCGAAGGCGTCGAACGCCTCCTCCAGCGTCTCTTTATCGGCGAAATGGAGATACGCCTGCAAGCCCGCCACAAGGAAGCTGGAGCACACCGGGTCGGCCGGGAACGCGCCGAACACCTTAGGCGCGGTGCAGGCGATCGCGCCGTCCGGCTTCTGAATGGAAATCAGGTCGCGCACGATCTTTCGGAACATGCCCGCGCAGTCGAAATTATACGGCGTTTCCTCAAAGCGCACGGTCGCGTCGTTCATCCAGCCCATGCGCTCGTCGCGCTGCGGGCAGTCGGTCAGGATGGAGTGCATGTTGCCTTCTTCTGTGCGCAGAACCTGCTGCTGAAGCGCGTTCAGCGCCGCGCTGCCGCTCACGAAAAAGCCGTTCCTCTTCATGTCCGTGCGAAGGAACACGGCCTCCACGTCGTCCCTGCCCACGTCGACGCCCGTCACGCGCGCGTACCGGAAGCCGTGATAGGTGAAATCCGGCTGCCACACGTCCAGGTCGGACGCGTCTCCGGCGTAAGTATAGCGGTCGGTCGCCTCCGCGCCGCGCAGGGTGGCGGTGTACAAATCGCCGGTCTCGTCCAGCTCCTCGGCGTGCGACAGCGAAACCACCGTGCCGCGCGGCATCTTCGGCAGCTTCACGCGCACCACGCCCGCCAGATTCAGCCCGAAGTCCACGATGTACGACCCGTCATGGCGCGAAACGGACAAGGGCTTCACCGTCTCCACCTCGCGGATGGGCGGAATCACCATCGGCTTCAGCGCGCCCACGTCCGTTTCGCAGACCTTCGCGGCTTTAAAGCCCGCAAAGCCCACCTCGTTCCAGCCGGGAATGGACAGCGTCGCGTCGTAGTCCTCGCCGTTAAACAGCGTGCTGCGCACGCTGGGGCCGAACCCTGCCTGCGTGCCTTCGTCGGAAATCAGGCGCTCCGCGCTGCCGTCGGCATAGGCAATGTCCAGCATGTAGATGAGCCGACGGTCGCCGAAGAACGTCACGTCCTCGACGTGCCCCTGATAGCCGCCGGGATTGTCGCGCCAGCCGCCGCCCACCTCCGCGGCCAGACAGTTTTCGCCCGCGCGCAGGAAATCGCCCGCGTCCGGCACGGCGACGTACTGGCATACCACAGAATAATCCGTGTGCGCCGGGTCAAGCCGCGCGTCGTCCACGCGAACGCCGTTGATGTACAGGTTCTGATACCCCAGCCCGCAGGCATACAGCACCGCGCGCCGAACCTCGCCCTTCACGGAGAACTCGCGGCGGAAGTACACCGTGCGCAGGTTCGTATCCTCCGGCGCGGTCATCCACTTCGCCGTCCACTCGACGTTCACCGGATAGAAGCTCTGAATCCCCTTCTCGCTCTCCGCGCCGGTATCGTCGCGCACAGTCAGCGCCGCGTCCACGCGCGCGCCGCTCGGAACGGCCAGCCCCGAAACCGCGCATTCCTGCGCGTCCGTCTCCACCCAGCCGCTGTCGTATACTTCGCTTCCGTCGCACAGAAGCGTCAGCTGATACGCCGCCTGCTTTCGTCCCGGCGCGTTCTCCACGCCCCACGCGAACACCAGCTTTCCGCCGCCCTCGACCACGCGGTCGCGCGGCGTTCCCGCCATGCGCTTGCGGTTTACGCTGAAATTGATGATCTTCATACCTGGAACATCCTCCCACGCCTGTATTTCCCGTTTCCTTTTCCTGAGCCTATTATACCATATCCCCGCCCGCGGCGCAATCTGATATTTTTCCGGTGCCCTTCCTTTTTTGCGGGAAAGCGCCGAATCCCCGCGAGCTTCCATCCTCCGTCCCTCCATTCCGGATTTTCCGCAGGAAAATCATTTCCTCTTTGATTTCGCCGCGTGCGGCGAAATCCGAACGCGTGAAACGCCCCTTGAGGGGGGCAGGGGGAGCGAAGCTCCCCCGCCCCCGTCCCCCCGGCATACGAAAAGCGCCCCGCAATTCACGGAGCGCTTTATGGAATTCATCAGATGTCGTCGTCCCCGGCCGGCGGCTCGGGATTCGCCTCAAGGTCGTCCACAAGGCGGTCAAGGCTGTCCGGCTCGCCGTTCGTCTCCGGGGCTTCGCCGGAGCGCTCATCGGAAACCGCGTCGCCCGCGCCGGGATTCGCTTCGTCCGGCAGCGCTTCGCCCTCGTCCTCATCCTCCGCGTCGGACGGCGCCACGCACACGATGCGGCTTCCATCCACGCGCATCAGGCGCACGCCCTGCGTGTTGCGTCCGGTCACGGGAATCGCGCCCACGGGCGTACGGATGATCGTGCCGTCGGCGGTGATGAGCAGGATGTCCTCCTCCTCATACACCAGCAGCTGCGCGGCGAGCCTGCCGGTCTTGTCGGTCAGGTTCATGGCCTTGATGCCCTTGCCCGCGCGGCTCTGCACGCGGTACTCGTCGATCTCGGTGCGCTTGCCATAGCCGTTTTCGGTGATGGAAAGCACCTGCTTGCCCTCCTCCACGATGGAGAGGTCGACCACCTCGTCGTCCTCGTCCAGCGCCATGGACTTCACGCCCATGGACGCGCGGCCGGTCGGGCGCAATTCGCTCTCAGCGAAGCGGATGGCCATGCCGTTGCGCGAGCCCATCAGAAGCTCCTTCGCGCCGTCGGTCAGGCGCACGGCGATCAGCTCGTCGTCCTCCTTCAGGATGATGGCGATCAGGCCGGTCTTGCGCAGGTTGGTGAACTCGGAAAGCTCGGTGCGCTTGATCACGCCGCCGCGCGTGGCCATCACCAGATAGTGTCCGGCCAGCTTCTCCTCCGGCACGGGCAAAACGGCGGTGACCTTCTCGCCGGGGTCGAGGTTCAGAAGGTTCACAATCGCGGTGCCGCGCGCGGTGCGTCCGGCCTCGGGAATCTCGTAGCAGTACATCTGATGCACGCGCCCGCGGTTGGTGAAGAACATGACGGGATCGTGCGTGGAGGTGATGTACAGCTGCTCCACAAAGTCCTCCTCGCGCGTGGTGGCGGCGGTAATGCCCTTGCCGCCGCGGCGCTGCGCGCGGTAGGTGGACTTGGCAAGGCGCTTCACATAGCCCAGATGGGTGATGGTGAGCACCATGTCCTCCTCCTGAATGAGGTCGAGCATATCGATTTCGCCGTCCAGCGCGGAAATCTCGGTGCGGCGCTCATCGGAATATTTGCGCCTGATCTCGGTCAGCTCGTCGCGGATGATGCCGCGCACGAGAATCTCGCTGGCGAGCACGTCCTTCAGGTGCTGAATCGTCTTTTCCAGTTCGGCGTATTCCTCCTCCAGACGGTCGCGTTCCAGACCCGTCAGGCGCTGAAGGCGCATGTCCAATATCGCCTGCGCCTGCTTTTCGGTCAGGCCGAAGGTCGTCATCAATCCCTCGCGGGCGATGGGCGGCGTGGCGCTGGCGCGGATGAGGCTGATCACCTCGTCGATGCGGTCGAGCGCGATGAGCAGGCCTTCCAGAATGTGGGCGCGCGCCTCGGCCTTGTCGAGGTCGTAGCGTGTGCGGCGGCGAATGACGTCCTCCTGATGCTCCAGATAGTGCCTGAGCACGCTCTTGAGCGACAGAATCTTCGGCTCGCCGTTTACCAGCGCCAGCATGTTCACGCCGAAGGTATCCTGCATCTGGGTATGCTTGTAAAGGTAGTTCAGCACCACGTTGGCGTTCACGTCGCGCTTTAATTCAATGACGATGCGCATGCCGTTGCGGTCGCTCTCGTCGCGGATGTCGCTGATGCCCTCCAGCCGCTTCTCGTGCACCAGCTCGGCGATCTTCGCCACCAGATTGGCCTTGTTGACCATGTAGGGAATCTCGGTCACGACGATGCGCTGCCGGTTCTGCTGCATGTCCTCGATGTGCGTCTTCGCGCGCACGATGATGCGGCCGCGGCCGGTGTGGTACGCGTCGTAAATGCCCCTGCGCCCCAGAATCACGCCGCCGGTTGGGAAGTCCGGGCCCTTGACGAAGTTCATCAGCTCGTCGACCTCGCACTCGGGCTTATCCAGCATGTACACGCACGCGTCGATGACCTCGCCCAGGTTGTGCGGCGGGATGTTCGTCGCCATGCCGACGGCGATGCCGGCGGAGCCGTTGACCAGCAGGTTCGGATACCGTGACGGCATCACGGCGGGCTGCATCAGCGTCTCGTCGAAGTTGGGGTAGAAGTCCACGGTCTCCTTGTCCAGATCGCGCACCATTTCCATGGCGAGCTTCGACAGGCGCACCTCGGTATAGCGCATGGCCGCCGCGCCGTCTCCGTCCACGGAGCCGAAGTTGCCCTGTCCCTCCACCAGCGGGTAGCGGGTGGAGAAGTCCTGCGCAAGGCGCACGGTCGCGTCGTACACGGCGCTGTCGCCGTGGGGATGGTATTTACCGAGCACGTCGCCCACGATGCGCGCCGACTTTCGGAACGGCTTATCGGGGGTAACGCCCAGCTCCATCATGGAATACAGGATGCGCCGGTGTACGGGCTTCAGGCCGTCGCGCACGTCCGGCAGCGCGCGGCTCACGATGACCGCCATGGCGTAGGAGATAAACGATTTTTTGAGCTCGTCCTCCACGTCCAGCGGGGTAAGATTTCCGATATTGAACTGATCGTCCATAGGGAGAAGAACCCTCCGTTCCCGTTATATATCCAGATCCGCGACCAGCCTGGCGTTCTTTTCGATGAACTCCTTGCGCGGCTCCACCTGATCGCCCATCAGAAGCGTGAACATCTCGTCGGCGGAGATGGCGTCCTTCAGCGTCACTTTGTACATGCTGCGCGTGGCGGGGTTCATCGTCGTCGCCCACAGCTGCTCGGCGCTCATTTCGCCAAGGCCCTTATAGCGCTGCACGTCCGGCTTCGCGTCGCGGCCGATCTCGTCCAGATACTTCTGAAGCTGCGCGTCGGTGTATACGTATTTTTCCGCTGGGCGATGTACACATAGCCGTCCTCGATGAGCTTGGGGAAGTGGCGGTAGAAGAACGTGAGCAGCAGAATGCGGATGTGGCTTCCGTCCACGTCGGCGTCCGTCATGCACACGATGCGGTGATACCTCAGCTTCGCCGGGTCGAAATCCTGCCCGAAGCCGCCGCCGAACGCGGTGATCATCGCCTTGATTTCGTCGTTGGCGAGGATGCGGTCAAGCCGCGTCTTTTCCACGTTCAGGATCTTGCCGCGCAGCGGCAGGATGGCCTGAAAGTGCCGGTCGCGCCCGGTCTTGGCGCTGCCGCCGGCGCTGTCGCCCTCGACGAGGAAGATTTCGCACTTGGCGGGATCGCGCTCAGAGCAGTCCGCCAGCTTGCCCGGCAGCGCGCCGGATTCCAGCGCGGTCTTGCGGCGCGTCATATCGCGCGCTTTGCGGGCGGCCTCGCGGGCGCGCGCCGCGGAGATGCACTTGTCCAGCACGGCGCGGCCGATGGACGGATTTTCCTCGAACACGTCCGTCAGCTTCGCGGCCACCATGCCGTCCACCAGCGGGCGAATCTCGCTGTTGCCCAGCTTGCTCTTGGTCTGTCCCTCAAACTGCGGCTCCACCAGCTTGACCGACACGATCGCCGTCAGACCCTCGCGCACGTCGTCGCTGGTCAGGTTCGCGTCCGCGTCCTTCAGAATCTTCTTCTCGCGGCCATAGGCGTTGATCACGCGCGCGAGCGCCGTGCGGAAGCCCGTCAGATGCGTGCCGCCCTCGGGCGTGAGAATGTTGTTGGCGAAGGAGAACACGTTCTCCGTGTAGCCGTCGTTCCACTGAAGCGCCACCTCGACGGTGGACGTATCCTTCACGCCCTCGATGTAGATGGGCTTTTCGAACAGGCAGGTCTTGTTCTTGTTCAGGTATTCCACGAAGGAGACGATGCCGCCCTCGTAGTGATATTCCTTTTCCAGCGCCGGCTCCACGCGCTCGTCGCGGATGGTGATGCGGATGCCCTTGTTGAGGAACGCCATCTCGCGGAAGCGGGTGCGCAGGGTGTCAAAGTCGAAATTGCCGGTTTCAAAGATGCCGGGCTCGGGCGTTTCGTGGGTCTTCACGTCCGGCCAGAACTGCACGGTGGTGCCCGTGCGGTCGGTCTCGCCCACGACCTTCAGGTCGTACAGCACCTTGCCGCGCTCGTATTCCTGCTGGTATACCTTGCCGTCCTGATAGACGTTCACCTTCAGGTGGCTCGACAGCGCGTTCACGACCGACGCGCCCACGCCGTGCAGGCCGCCGGAGACCTTGTAGCCGCCGCCGCCGAACTTGCCGCCCGCGTGCAGCATCGTCAGGCACACCTCGACCGCCGGACGGCCGACCTTGGGGTGAATGCCCACCGGGAAGCCGCGGCCGTCGTCCTGCACGGACACGCTGCCGTCGGCGTGCAGAATCACGTGTATATTTTTGCAATAGCCCGCCAGCGCCTCGTCCACGGCGTTGTCCACGATCTCATACACCAGATGGTGCAGGCCGCGCTCGTCGGTGGAGCCGATATACATGCCGGGACGACGCCGGACGGCCTCAAGGCCCTCCAGAATCTGAATGTTACTCTCGTCGTAATGCGTGTCTTTGGACATGCTCATAACCTCTTAAACGCAAATTTTCTACCTATCTTATTATACCACGCTTCCGCGCGCGGGTCATTGCCTTTGGGTTATTTTCCTCGCGGGAATTTTTCGATTTCTCTGCTTGAGAATCGGCGGAAACGTATGTATAATGGGTTTTGTCCGAACGGACGTGAAAAATGCGATTTGAGGGCGATGGCATGCGGCTGGACAAGGCGATTGCGCGGAACGGGCTCACGCGGCAGATGGCCAAAAAGGCGATTGCGGGCGGGCGCGCGCGTGTGAACGGCAACGTGGTTCTCGACCCCGGCTATCTTCTGAAGCCGGAGGACGAGGTGCTTCTGGACGGCGAAAACGCCCGCGCGCCGGAAAACGTGCACCTGATGCTCCACAAGCCCGCGGGCTTCCTGACCGCCACGGAGGACGCGCGCGGCGAGCGCACGGTGCTCGACCTTCTGCCGGAGAAAATCCGCATGCGCAAGGTCGGCCCGGTGGGGCGGCTGGATAAGGACGTGACGGGGCTTTTGATTCTCACGACGGACGGCCAGCTGGCGCACCGGCTGATTTCGCCGAAGTGGGACGTGGAAAAAACCTATTACGCCGAAATCGAGGGCGAAATCGACGACGAATGCGTGCGGCGCTTCGCCGAGGGCGTGCCTCTCAAGGAATTCACGTGTAAGCCCGCGCGGCTGGAACGCGCCGGGGCGGGCGCGTGCCGCGTGTACGTGAGCGAGGGCAAGTACCATCAGGTCAAGCGCATGCTGGCCGCCGTCGGGCATCCGGTTCTCCGGCTGAAGCGCGAGAAAATCGGCCCGGTCGCGCTGGATCCCGCGCTGAGCGAGGGTGAGTTCCGTCCGCTCACGCCCGGGGAGGAAGCGGCGCTTTATGAAATTGCGGGGATGACGAAGCATGAGTGAACAGTATTTTGCGAAGAAGCCCGGCTGCGAAAGCCGGCCGGTCGCGTTTGAAACGGAGTGCGTCGGCGTGCGCGCGTCGTTTGAGACGGACGCGGGCGTGTTCTCCAAGGGCGAGCTGGACGAGGGCACGCGCGTCCTTCTGGAGGCGCTCCCGCCGCTTCACGGCCGCGCGCTCGATCTGGGCTGCGGCTGGGGCGCGGTGGGCGTGCTGCTGGGAAAGAAATACCCGGACGTTTCGCTTCTGATGGCGGACGTGAACGAGCGCGCGGTGGCGCTGGCCGCGAAAAATCTCGCCCGAAACGGCGTGAAAAACGCGCGCGCGGTGGAATCGGACGTATACGAAAACGTGGACGGGACGTTTGATTTCATCGTCACCAACCCGCCGATTCGCGCCGGAAAGGCCGTGATCTATTCGATGTTCGACGGCGCGCGCGACCGGCTTTCGCCCGGCGGGCGGCTGTATGTGGTCATACGAAAGCAGCAGGGCGCGCCCAGCGCGCTCAGGCACATGCAGGAGCTCTACGCGTCCGCGCGCGTAATCGCGCGGGAAAAGGGCTTCTGGGTCATCGAGTGTGAAGGAAAGAAGGAAGACATATGAAACGGGACAGGCTTGAAAAGGTGCTTGGAAACATGCGCGAGATGGGGATCAGGCAGTTGCTTGTGACCGCGCCGACCAGCGTTCTGTATCTGACCGGCAAGCGCGTCGCGCCCGGCGAGCGCATGCTGGCGCTTCTGATTTCGGACGACGGCCGCTGCCGCCTGTTCGCGAACAGGCTGTTCGCGCTGAAGCCCATGGACGGCTGCGAGCTGATCGAGTATTCCGACACGGACGACTGCGTGGGCGAGCTTTCGTCGCGCCTTGCGCCCGGCTCCTTAGGTGTGGACAAGGACTGGCCGTGCCGCTTCCTTCTGCCGCTGATGGAAAGGCGGCGCGACCTTGCCGTCTCCCTCGGCTCCCCCGCCGTGGACGGCGCGCGCATGCGCAAGACCGAGGAAGAACTGAACCTGATGCGCCTGAGCTCGCGCATGAACGACGCGGTGATCGGCTGCGCGATCGACAGCGTGCGCGCGGGCGCGACGGAGAAGGACGTGGCCGAGTGCTACGCCGGCGAGGCCGCGGCGCAGGGCGCGTCCGGCGAGAGCTTCCCGTCCCTGATCTGCTTTGGCGCGAACTGCGCCGAGCCGCATCACGACACCGGCCGCACCGTGCTCAAAAACGGCGATTCCGTCATACTGGACGTGGGGCTTGTGCTGGACGACTATTGCTCCGACATGACCCGCACCGTGTTCTGCGGCGCGCCCACGGACGAGCAGAAGAGGGTATACGACCTTGTGCTGCGCGCCAACGAAGCCGGACGGCGCGCCGTGCGCCCCGGCGTGCCGCTGAAAGAGATCGACCGCGCCGCGCGAAGCGTGATTGAGGACGCGGGCTACGGCGCGTACTTCATCCACCGCACCGGGCACGGCATCGGGCTGGACGTGCACGAATTCCCGGACGTGAGCGCGTCGTCCGAAGCTGTGTGCGCGCCGGGCATGGTGTTCTCCGTGGAGCCCGGCGTCTACCTGCCCGGCCGCTTCGGCGTGCGCATTGAAGACCTTGTGGCCGTCACGGAGGACGGCGGCGAAACCCTGAACGTAAAATCTCATGAAATGAAGGTGATTGAATGCTGAATTTCAACTGGCAGATTCCCACGAAGTTCATCTTTGGCCGCGGCGCGGAGAGCCACGCGGGCGAGGAGCTGAAGGCGCTGGGCGGCACCCGCGCGCTGATTCACTACGGCGGCGGCTCGGTAATCCGCTCCGGACTGATGGAGAAGGTCACCAAGTCTTTGGACGAGGCGGGCGTTTCCTACGTGCTGCTGGGCGGTGCGGTGCCCAACCCGCGTGACACCAAGGTGTACGAGGGCATTGACCTCGCGCGGCGCGAGAAGTGCGACTGCGTGCTCGCCGTGGGCGGCGGAAGCGCCATCGACAGCGCCAAGGCCATCGCGCACGGCACGGTGTACGACGGCGATTTCTGGGACTTCTGGTGCGGCAGGGCAAGCGTTCAGAAAACGCTGCCGCTGGGCTGCGTGCTCACATTGTCCGCGACGGGCAGCGAAAGCTCGAACAGCTCCGTCATCATGCAGGAATCCACGCACCTGAAGCGCGGTCTGGCCACTGAGTTCAACCGCCCGAAATTCGCGCTCCTGAACCCCGAATGGACGGCCACCCTGCCGCCCTATCAGGTTGCCTGCGGCGCGACCGACATCATGGCGCACGTGATGGAGCGCTATTTCACCAACGAGACGCACGTCACCATCACCGATAACCTGTGCGAAGCGGTTTTAAAGACGGTGGTCGAGTACGCGCCCATCGCCGTGAAGAATCCCGCCGACTACGACGCGCAGGCCGAAATCATGTGGGCGGGCACGCTGGCGCACAACGATACCTGCGGCGTGGGCCGCGAGGGTGACTGGGCGAGCCACCAGATCGAGCACGAGCTCAGCGGCCTGTACGACGTGGCGCACGGCGCGGGTCTGGCCGTGGTATTCCCGGCGTGGATGCGCTATACCATGCGCCATAACGTGATGCGCTTCGCCCGCTTTGCCGTGAACGTGTTCGGCTGCGAAATGGACTTCGAGCGCCCCGAAATCACCGCCCTGAACGGCATTGAGCGCTATGAATCCTTCCTCCGCTCCATCGGCATGCCCATCACCTTCGCCGAGCTGGGCGCGAAAGCCGAGGATATTCCGTTCCTCGCCAAAAACGTCCGCCGCAATCCCGACGGCACGACCGGGCATTTCGTAAAACTCGATACCAAAGCAATCGAAGAACTCCTGCGCATTGCGGTAAGATAGCGCAGGGGTATCTGGTACGGGGGCTCCGCCCTTTTCGCGGAGCCCCGATAAAACGAAGTCTGAAGCATGGCTGCGGGACGGTTACGCTTACGGCGCAGGGGATAGACGTATCGATTCCTTTCGATATTTCGCCGGCGTTGCGCCCACGATGCTCTGAAAATGGCGAATAAAGGAAACCGAGTCCATATATCCAACCTGCGCGGCGATTTCAGAAACCGAGTCGTTTGTGGAACGCAGCAGCTCCTGCGCCCGCTGAATTCGGCACTGGTGAAGGTAGCGATAGGGCGGCACGCCCATCTGCTGGCGGAAGAGGTGAATGAGATAGTACTTTGAATAGTGCGTGATCTTTTCAAATTCCGCCATGCCGATATTCTCGGACATATGGTCATGAATATACTTTGTCAGCAGCTGAACCTCTCTGTGACTGCGGTTCTCCTCCGAATCCGTTCGGTACAGGCTTTCCAACATGCTGCGCAGCATTCCGCTCAGCAGACAGTTGACCTCCGCGCGAGCCAGAAGGTCAGACTCCGCGCGAAGCGCCAGCAGCCGCCGGAACGCCTCCTCCATTTCTCCGACGGCGCGCAGGCGAACCGGCGTCAGGCGATCCAGCAGGGACGCCGCGTATCCCTTCAGACCTGCTCCGTCAAAATGCACAAAGAAGAATTCCCATTCGTCAGCGTCGCCGGTATAGTACTGCTGAAACGTATCGCAATAAATGATTACAGCCGTCCCGGCCGTCAGGCTGCACACCTGTTTTTTCCAGTGCATCACGCCCTGTCCGGAGCAGGTATACAAAAGAAGCGCGGACATTTTGCCATCCCTTCTTGTGAAATAGCCCGGATTCGCATGATAATGCCCGATTTCCGTGGCATACAGAGAGAATAAACGGGCGTTTTCGTCCACGTTGAATACATGGGCATGCGATTTCTCGGAAACGTCCAGCTTGTATTCCAGCATAACTATCCCCTCTCAAAAGCAATAACGTATAATATTTCGACAATAATCCCGCTTATCCCTGCCCGGAGAAACAGCTATAATAATTTCATCGGCGGAGATCATAGAAAAGGCATTTTATTAAATATCGGCCTTTTCTTTTGCCGCATAATCGACAATTATACAATGCATCCGCAAAACAAAGCGCAAGGGGTACATACAAATGGCACAGCAATTTCTACGGATACCGCGACGCCAGCCGCTTGGAAGGCGCGTGTGGAGGGCTCGCTGGTTTTACATTCTGATGCTGCCGGGGCTCGCCTATTTTCTGATTTACCGGTATCTGCCGATGTTCGGCATTGTGATGGCCTTTCAGGATTACAACCCAAGCTCCGGCTTTGCAGGCAGTCCATGGGTGGGTCTGATGCACTTTAAGCAATTCTTCGGTTATGGTTCCCTGAAAATGCTGTTTTCCAACACGCTGATTCTATCTCTGCAATCGCTGGTATTCGGCTTCCCGGCGCCTGTGCTGATGGCTCTGCTCCTCAACGAAGTCCGGCACAACGGCTACAAGCGCACAACGCAGACGCTCATGTATCTGCCGCACTTTCTGTCGACTGTCGTCGTCTGCTCCATTGCCTATCAGCTGTTTTCCATGGATTCCGGCATGCTGAACCGCTTACTGGTTCGTCTGGGGCTTCCGAAGGTGAATGTTCTCATGAACGAATCAGCCTACCGCCCACTGTTCGTGGGGCTAACCGTCTGGCAGAGCACGGGCTGGGGCACCATTATCTATCTGGCGGCACTGTCCAACGTAGACCCGCAAATGTATGAGGCAGCCATGCTGGAAGGCGCCGGGCGCTGGAAGCAGATATGGTATATCACGCTTCCGTCCATCCTGCCCATCGTGATGGTCACGCTCGTTCTTCGCATGGGCGAGCTGCTGGACGTAGGTCTGGAAAAGAGCCTTTTGCTGAGCAACGCCATGAATCGCTCCGTATCGGAGGTATTCGACACCTACGTATATCAGCGCGGCGTAGTCGGCGGCAAGTACAGTCTGTCCACGGCAGTCGGCCTGTTCAAGTCCCTTGTTGGACTGATCCTGGTTCTTACCTCCAACTGGCTGAGCAAAAAGGTAACCGACGAAACCATCTACTGATAGGAGGAACGAAAGATGAAAAAGCACGGCAGGCTTCGCCGCTTCTCTGTCGGCGATGTGGTGCTTTATCTGGTCATCGGCCTGTTCACGCTGGCCTGCGTGATTCCCTTCTGGTACGTCATCGTGTCCTCCTTCTCCCAGATGCCCGGCTTTTACATCCGCGATTTCACGCTGGACGGATATAAGTACATCTTTTCCACCAACACGCTGATGCGCAGCCTCGGCAACACGGTGTATATCACCCTGATCGGCACGCTGCTGAAGCTGCTCGTGACCAGCATGATGGCCTACGCGCTCGCGGAAACAAGCGTGCCCGGACGCAAGCTTCTGCTGAACCTGATCATCTTCACGATGCTCTTCGGAGGCGGCATGATTCCCACGTATTTCGTCGTGCGAAGCACAGGGTTGATGAACACACTCTGGTCAGTCATTCTTCCCGGTCTCGTGAACCCGTTTAATCTCATTGTGATGAAGAACTTCTTTCAGGGTATTCCTGCGGACATCCGTGAAAGCGCCCGTATCGACGGCTGTCACGAGCTGATTCTGCTGTTCCGGATCATTTTGCCGCTGGCCACCGCGTCGCTGGCCACCTTTGGCCTGTTTTACGCAGTTGGACAATGGAACACCTACATGTCTGCCCTGCTCTACATTCCGGACAGCAGTAAGTGGCCGATTCAGCCGCTTCTGCGACAGATCGTATATGTATCTTCGTCTATCGGCAATGAGGATGCGGTAGACAGCGAGATCGCGCTTCTGGCCTCCAGCATCAAGATGGCCGTCATCATCATCGCTACGGTGCCCATTATCTGCCTGTATCCCTTCCTGCAGAAATACTTTGCGAAGGGAATCATGGTCGGCGCCGTTAAAGGCTGATACGATACCGCGGGCAGCGTCCGCGGCATGTATAGAGAAAAGGAGGAATCCCCATGAAAAACCTGTCTCCCATCCTGCGCACACTGTGCCTGATGATGGTGCTGTGTCTGACCGTCGGCTGCGTAGCCGTCGTGTCTGCCGAGGAAGAGCCTCTGCAGGTGACCATGTATCTGGGCTGTCTGGTACTGGAATATCCGCCGGACGGCAACGAAATTGAGAAGACGATCGAGGACTACATTGGCGGCGTGGATTTTAAAATCAACGCCTACTCGCAGAGCGTGCTTCACGAGATGATGCCGACCCTGATTGCCGGCGGCGACCTGCCCATGGTAGTCAACGTCGGCGGCAGCCAGCTGAGCAAGAGCTACATGATCACCGCCATGAAGTCCGGTGAGTTTTGGGACGTGACGGATTATCTGAACACGCTGGAGAACTTTAAGGATCTGAATCCCGCCTGTATCAGCAACTATGCCATTGGCGGCCGCAACTACGGTCTGCCGCTGGAGCGTGGCATTTCCCGCGAGGCCACAACCTATCGCTACGACTGGCTGCAGAACCTGGGCATGGAGGATCCCACCACCGTTGAAGAGCTCGTGACCATGCTCAAGCGCTTCACCACCGACGATCCGGATGGCAACGGAATTGACGATACCTATGGTACCGTGAACGATCCCACCGGTCGTTTTGCCATCATGCTGGGCGCGCCGCTCAACTGGCGCTATGAGGACGGACATATGCTCAAGGCCGAGCTGACGGAGGAATACACGCAGGCGCTTGACATCAGCCGCGAACTGTACGCCATGGGTGCGATTCATCCGGAATATACCATCCGCGAGCGCGCGGACATTGAGGGCGACCTGATTCAAGGCAAGGCCGGCGCGTACTTCAACACCAGCACCGACATCACTGCCTTCCAGAGCCTGATGGTACAGCCCGAAGCCGTGCTGCAAACCAGCAACATCTTTGCCAACGAGGACGGAAACATCTATACTGCCGCCGGGCGCGGAAACAACGGTGCGCTGCTGTTCAGCACGAAGGCCATACCAGACAAGGAAACGCTGGATAAGGTGATCAACATTTTCGACCGTCTGGCCGATCAGGAAATGTGCAACCTGCTGGCACTGGGCGTTGAGGGCAAGAATTATGAAGTTGTAAACGGCGTGGCACACATGCTGCCCGACGAGGATGGCTCCATCAAGAACTTCTATACCAACAGCATTTACAATCCCTACACCGTTCCGATGGCCGTACGCTGGCCGAACCTGCGCACGATTCCCGCCGAGCTGGATTACGGCGCCAAGCGCAACCTGGAAATCATTGAGGAGAATGCGCCCTACGCCGTAGCCGATCCTACCCTCGGGCTGACCTCCGAGCTGTATCTGGAGCTTGGCCCCGATCTGGACACGCTGCTGGGCGACGCGAAGGTTCTGTACATCATGGGACAGATTGACAGAGACGAATACCTGAAGCGCGTGGAACAGTGGCGCGCGCAGGGCGGCGACGACATTGCGGCGGACTACGCACGGCTGTACGAGGAAAAGAACGGCTGAGTCTGTCCGAAACGCGACAACCATAGAACGCACTCGGAACGGGAGCCCCGTCGTTTTCGCGGGGCTCCCGAAAGGCTTGATTTTTTGGGGAGGAACAGACGCATGGAAAACGTACGAATCGGCATTATCGGCATTGGAAACATGGGCAGCAGTCACGTGAAATGGATTATGGCCGGAGAGATCGAGCATCTTGTGCTGACGGCCGTCGCGGATATCCGCGAGGAGCGGCGCGCATGGGTTCGGGAGACGTATCCGGACGTCGCGGTATTTGACGACGCGGAAGCGCTGATGACCAGCGGACTGGTTGACGCCGTGCTGATCGCCACGCCGCACTATCTGCATCCGCCGCTGGCAATAGCGGCGCTGAACCACGGGCTGCACGTGATGAGCGAGAAGCCCGCGGGCGTATACACCAAGGCCGTAAGGGAAGAAAACGAGCTGGCGAGAAAGAGCGATAAAACATTCGCCATCATGTTCAACCAGCGCACGCATTGCATGTATCGCAAGGTGAAGGAGATCATCGCCTCGGGCGAGCTGGGTGCGCTGCGGCGCGTGAACTGGCTGATTACGGACTGGTTCCGCACGCAGTACTACTACGATTCCGGCTCGTGGCGCGCCACGTGGGACGGCGAGGGCGGCGGCGTTCTGCTGAACCAGTGCCCGCACAACCTTGACCTTCTGCAGTGGATGGTAGGCATGCCCGTGCGCGTGCGCGCCTTCACGCACAACGGAAAGTGGCACAACATCGAGGTTGAGGACGACGTGACGGCCTATATGGAATTCGAAAACGGCGCGACGGGCGTGTTTATCACCTCCACCGGCGACATGCCGGGCGACAACCGGCTGGAAATCGTGATGGAGGGCGGCACGCTTCTGTGCGACGGCGGCACGCTGACGCTGAAGAAGCTGAGCATGCCCATTGAAGAATATCAGAAGCAGTACAACGGCGGCCCGGCGTGGCTGAAATGCGAGACCCGGACGGTGGAGCTGGATGGCTCCTGCACGCAGCATCAGGGCGTTCTGCGCGCGTTTGTCGATCACATCCTGAACGGCGGGCCGTTGGTGGCCGAAGGCACAGAGGGCATCAATTCTCTCATGCTGTCCAACGCCATGTACCTGTCCAGCTGGACGGGCGAGACCGTTGAGCTGCCCATCGACGAGGATCGCTTCCTTGAGGAACTGAACAAACGCCGTAAGGCGTCCGCTGGCAAGGCCGTGGAGGAAAAAACGCTGGATATTTCCGGTACGTTCTGAGGAGGCGCTTCCATGATTCGAATTGGCATCTGCAGCCCGATGGACGCGTTTGAGACCGTAGCGCAAATGGGCTTTGACTACATGGAAACCGGGCTTGTGCCGCTGTATCGGCTGAGCGACGAGGACTTCTCGCGCATGTGCGAGCGCGTCGACCGCGCGCCGATCCGTATCGAAGCGTTCAACGGCATGCTTCCCGGCACGCTGCCCGTGACCGGCCCGAACGTGGACGGCGGCGCGCTGGACGAATATCTGGAAAAATCGTTTGCCCGTGCGCGCAGGCTGGGCGCGGAGGTCGTCGTGTTTGGAAGCGGCGCGGCGCGAAACGTGCCCGCGGGCTTTCCCATCGACGAAGCGTGGCGACAGCTGTTTGATTTTCTGAAGCGCGCAGGCGCGCACGCGGAAGCGCATGATCTCACGATCGCCATCGAGCCGCTGTGCCGCCCGGAGTGCAATATACTGAATCTGGTCAGCGAGGCCGCGGCGCTTGCGTCCATCCTGAACGCGCCCCGCGTGCGCACGCTGGCGGACACGTTCCATATGGCCGTCTCCGCGGAGCCTGCGAGCGCGCTCACGCTGTACGGCTCACAGCTTGCGCACGTACACACCGCCAATCCCGCCGGCCGCCTGTGCCCTGAGCCGGACGACGGCGAGGACTACGAGGCGCTTCTGCGCGCCCTGAAGGACGGCGGCTATGACGCGCGCGTCAGCATTGAAGGCGTCGTAAAGCCCTTCGAAGAAAAGGCGCTCC
Source organism: Clostridiales bacterium (assembly GCA_004556395.1). Classification (GTDB taxonomy): domain Bacteria; phylum Bacillota; class Clostridia; order Christensenellales; family Aristaeellaceae; genus SFHK01. Next base: position 511 of record SFHK01000067.1, on the reverse strand, counting down.
TCGGCCTTCAGGCGCTTGACCGCGCCCGCCGCGCTGTGTGGGGCTGATTTCCACAAAACCCTCGACGGTACACGCCGCCGAGGGTTTTTATATGCGAAAAAGTCACCTGCAATTCGTACCTTTCTACGTCCGAATCGGCGGCTCTCCGCCTGCGGGCGGGATCACATAGCAGGCAAGGCAGACCGCCAGCAGCAGGAGGGCGTAGGCGAAGGGCGACAGGAAGAAGAGGGGGATGGCCGCGAGGGTGGGAATGAGGAGCCCTTTCCGGCGGCGGGGCAGGCGCAGGCAGAGGAGGAGGGCGGCGGCGAGCAGGAGCAGGGCGCTGAGCGCCTGCGAGACGCGCACGGAGCCGAGGTACAGGCTATCCATGCGCAGACCCTCGACGACGGTGCGCTCGGCGGCGTACATGAACACGTAAAACAGCGTGGCGCGGCCGGGGCGGGCGAACAGGCGCGTGCGCTCGAGGATGAGAATCAGCGCGCAGATGAGAAAGCACCACGCGGACTCATAG
>SFHK01000118.1 GCA_004556395.1 Clostridiales bacterium | reverse complement strand
CAGCTCGCGAAGCGACTTCGGCAGGTCTACCGCTTTCAGCGCGTCGCAGCCTTCGAAGGCGGATTCCTCAATGACCTCGATTCCTTCCGGTAAAACGGCGTCCGCAAGTGCGCCCGAACACGTAAGCAGAATCGCCAGCGCCGCCAGCCATGCGGCCAGTCGGCCGGGTTTATGCATGTTCTTATTCATGATTGTATTTTATCATACTTTCCACTCCTTGTAAACCCCACCTGCTTCCAACAAGAATTTCTCGAAATGCGCGGTGTATATATTGACAATCGATAAATACGGAGGTATAATACCGCTGAAAGGAGGGTTTTGAGCCTATGGAAAAAATGAATTGGAACGCCGCGTCCGTCCGAATGGCGGCTGCGTCCATCGTTTCGGCGCTCGTGGCCGCGGGCGTGGTGTGGATGTGGACGGGAGTCTACCTGCCCGGCGCGGGACTGTCCATCAGCCTGCTGCTGGTGCTGCTGGTCGGTCTGCTGGCTGGCGGGCGCTCTCCGCGCGGGGCGCGCGAATGGCTGCTCGTCGCCGCGTGCGCTTTGGAGAATCTGACGTTTTTCTTCTTTATGAGCACCTCCCTGCGGCTGGTGAACCTGCCGGTCGCGGCGGGGCTTACGGCGCTGACGCTGTTTTCGCTGAACGGCCGCCTGAATCACGGCGCGGCGGAAGCGGGCGCGCTCGGCGAAACGCTGCGGATTCTGCCGCGCGCGTGCGTCCGATACATACCGGTGCCGTTCCGCGCGCTGCCGCGGGCGAGGCTCTCCACGGGAATCGTGGTGGGGTTGATCATCTCCGTGCCCGTACTGGCCGTGGCGATGCTGCTTCTGTGCTCGGCTGACGCGGTGTTCGAGGGTATGTTCACGGGATTGCTCAACCGGCTGTACGAAGCGGATGTGTGGGCGCTGCTCGTGAAGCCGCTCCTGTTCCTGCTGCTGGGGCTGATCGCGTTTTCGTTCCTGTACGCGCAGAAAGTGCTGGAACGGCTTCCGGAACGCGAAGCCAAGCCGCCGTTTCCGACGGGCGCGCTGGCGACGCCGATGCTGCTTCTGTGCGCGCTGTACGCGCTGTTTGCAGCGGTGCAGTTCATCTACCTGTTCGGCGGGCGGGAAGCCGCGGCGATGCGCGGCGGCTACGCGCAATACGCAAGGAACGGATTTTTCGAGCTTGTGGTTATCTGCGCGCTGAACCTGCTGCTCGCGGGGCTGGCCGTTCGCCGCTCGGGCGGCGCGCGCGTCGTGCGCGCTGCGGCCGTGGGCATGTACGCGTTCACGGCGGTGATGCTGGCCTCGTCGGCGTGGCGCATGTCGCTGTACACGGCGCGCTTCGGGCTGTCGTTCCTGCGGTTGATCACGTACTGGGGCATTTTCGCCATGGCGGCGGTCACGCTCGCGGCGGCGTGGCATGCGGTTCGCCCCGAAACGCGCACGTGGGGCGCGGCCTTCGCCGTGATCGTGGCGAGCTGGCTGCTGTTCGCCTACGCGAACCCGGAGGGCGTCATCGCCGCCTACAACGTGCGCCGCGCGGGCGCGAAGGTGGACGTGGAGTATCTGTCCGGCCTGTCGCCCGACGCGCTCGCGGCGCTGAAGCCGCTGGCGAAGGAAAACGCGTGGGCGGGCGTGGCGGCCAACCGCATCGGGGATGGCTATCGCGACATTTCCGCCTATGAATGGAGCCTGACCTGCCGCCTGCTGCCGGAGACGGCTGCGGAGCCGATTCCGGAGGGCGAGAGTCCGTCTGTCGGAGATGAGTGATAGACTTTTCGCCGGACAATATTGGAGGTGAAAGACCGAACGCCCGCCGTCCGACGCATGGGGTGCGCGGAAAGGGAAGCGGCGGGGAGAAACAAATCGGCGGCTGCGAAATTCGCGGCCGCTTTTGCTGCTTTCACATGGATTGCGCGTAGGACATGATTACGGGAACGAATGCGTCGGCGGACGCGGGGCGGCATTCGTGGCTATGCTCTGGTGTGCGTCACGTGGATTGCGCGCAGGACGGGATCACGGGAACCGGCGCGTCGGCGGACGGGGGCGGTATTCGTGGCTGCGCTTTGGCGAGCGTCACGTGGGCAGCGCGTAGGACATGATCACGGGAACCAGCGCGTCGGCGGAGGCGGGGGCGTAGCGGGGGGAGATGGCCAGCGAAAGAATGTCAAAGGGAACG
>SFHK01000066.1 GCA_004556395.1 Clostridiales bacterium | reverse complement strand
AGGAGCGTCCGGTGTTCATCAAGTTCCAGTATAAGAACCACGCGGGCTACGTGCGCATGGCGGGTTCCTTCTTCGCCCGCGGCCAGTTCGCCGCGCAGAGCCTTACGCAGACCGAAGACGGCTACGAGCTACGCTTCCACGACCGCTGGGGCTACAAGCGCCCGCTGCCCGAGAAGCCCGAGACCAGCGACTGGACGAAGATGGATCACACGAAGCGCGAAAGCGTCGCGATGCAGGACTTTGACATGGCCGTGCGCATCCATCTGTGCGCCGACGGCATGACGCTGGACGTATCCGGCGAGGGCTGCGAAAACATCCCCAGCAAGCTGGAGCTTCTGTTTGAGCCGAACGGTCACTATCTGACGGAAAACGTGATCGCCCGCGCGCACGGCGGCGATTACTTCTTCCAGAAGGGCGATTCCGAATACATCTTCGACGATCACTCCGGCTTCGCCGTGCGGGGCGGCTTCCGTTCGCATCACGCAGGCGAGCGCCTTCGCGGCACGCTCGGCGTGGACGACGATCATTTCTTCATCGCCATGACGGCCTTCACGCCGTACCATCACAGTGTGACCCTGAAAACCAGAGACGTGTAACCACCCCACCGGGCGCGGGCGCTTCGTGCGTTCGCGCCCGGCTGCGTGAGGGCTGACAAATCGCCCTGTTCACGCTGCTGAAGCCCGGCATGCGCTCACCCCTGACCGTATTCCAGTAACAGGTGATAACGCGAAGCAAAACGATTGACACGTTGTCAAAATCCGATTTGCGCTCGCGCCTGACCGCATTTCAGCAACAGAAACGAAGAATGACGCGAAGCAATTCAATCGGGTACACTGCCAAAGCCCGCAGACTTGCGTTCGCGCCCGGCCGCATTCCATCTACAGAAACGGAGGATGACCATGCACGCGAACCAAATCGGCCTGTTCACGCTGCCGAAGCCCGGCATGCGCAATCTGGAAGGCATCGACTGCGCGAAGGAGCTGGGGCTTACGGCCTTTGAGCCCTTCGGCACGGCGGACTTCGACGACGATACCTACGCCCGGCGCATGCGCGCCCACGCGGACGAAATGGGCGTGACTCTGCCCTGCCTGTCCGTCGTGGCCGACCTGTACCACGACGAATCCGGCAGGGAGCGCGAGCGCCTGATCCGTATGGCGCGCGCCGCCGCCGAAATGGGCTGCGGGCTTCTGCACCATACGCTGCTGCCCGGCCTCAGTCCCCGCGCCGCGTACCCTGCCCCGACAGAAGCCATTCCCGTCGTCGCCGCGCGCGCCCGCGAGGTCTACGACGCGGCCGAAAGACTGGGCGTTCGCTGCGTATACGAGGATCAGGGCTACGTGTTCAACGGAATCCAGCCCTTCCTCGCGTTCCTGAACGCGCTCGACCGCCCCGCAGGCGTCGTGCTGGACGTTGGCAACATCTGCTTCGCGGGCGAGGACGCGGAAGCCTTCGCCGAAGCCGTAAAGGATCGCATCGCCCACGTCCATCTGAAGGACTTCGCCCTCCTGCCCGCGCCCGCCCCAAAGGCGTTCGCCCTGCCCAGCGGCGCCTTCGCCCAGCCCGTCGTCCTCGGCCACGGCAGCGTCAACGTGCGCGGTGCGCTCGCCACCCTGAAGCGCATCTCCTACACCGGCCGCCTGATGCTGGAACACTCCGGCCCCATGGAGGAACAGATCGCCTGTATCCAGACCCTCCAGACATGGCTCGCCTGACCCCATACGAAAAGGAACCGCCTCGCTGTGAGACGGTTCCTTTTCAAACAACGTTCTAAAAAGTTCATCATACATTTTCAATAGTTCCACGTGATACTATTCATCCTTATATATGGTATACTTCCAGCATTACCTACTATATCCGTCTCATACAGCATATCGCCTATACTCATTTTGTCATACACCTCCCCTTTTCCACCAATCATTTTCATCTTTAATAAAGCATTTCCATATCCATCTTTTCCCCATTCCCAATTCTTGTAATTAGGCATGACTATTGCAGCATAATAGTTCTTTCCGTTTACTTTTTCGCGAATAATTATATGATAATCCGACCCTTTGACCTTTCTAGATATTATTTTTGCCATGCTAAATTCAACATACTTATTTTTATACTTACTATATTCCTTCGATATTGTCGCACATGTCGTTTTTATATATGATATTTCCACCTTTATACTATTCTTACGAACGATAAATTTAGTATACTTACATGCGCGGACAGAATAATTGTTATACTGTCCCTGCACTGCCTCCTTATCCGTGTAATTCGTCCCTTTCACAGTTGCAAGCTTCTCGCCGTCCCGGTATACCTCATACCACTTCGCGCCCTTCGATGCTGTCCACGAGAGAAACACGGTGCCCTTATTCTGCGTAAGCGTCAGCTTGTCGATTGCCGCGGGCGCAGAAACCTTTTGCCTCCTGATAACCGCAACCTCTTCAGCCGTCAGGAAGCCGTCCGCCTTGAGCTTTAAATCTGTTTCCAGACGCTTAATGCTGTACTGATAACGATTCTCATAGGTATCATGCTTTTCCGGCAGCGCGCCAAGCGCATCGAAATAGCCAAGATCGCAGATGTACTCCAACAAGCTGCGCACCTCATCGCCCTTGGAACCGGGAACAATCGCTTCCATCAGTTGGATGTATTCCGAGCAATGAATCACGCCGTCCGCTTCCAGCTCGAAATGCTTTTCCATCTTCACAATTGCGTCCTTATATTTTTCCTTATACGTCTGTTCTCCATCAGGATACCAGCCCTGAAAGCTCATGGCCTTTGCCACGCGAAGCAGCTCCGCGACGCTCTTTCCCTCGCTGCCCGGCTCAGCAACAACGAAATCTCCGGTCGTCCACGGCTGTTCCTTCATAATATCAAACTGCGTCTTCGCCGCTTTTGAATTGTCATGCTCCAAATACTGAAGAATCAGCGACTGATGCACCGTCTTTAGCTTATCCAGCGAATCCATATAATTCAGGCATTCCTTGTAAAGCGAAAGAGCTACCGCCCAATCACTCTGATTATAGCTTTTCTCTGCCATTTTATAGGTAATCTCAAGATACAGCTGCTCTGCCCTCTCATAATTCAGTCCCTTGAGCAATCTCCGAGCTTTTTCCGGCGAACTGACAATCAACTTCTCTGCGTAATCGCAAAGCACATCATACTTTCGCGTTGCCGCATCCAGATAGTCGCCCGCGCTCTCGAAGTATTCCGATGCTTTCTCGTATTTTTTATTCTTCTCAGACCTTTCTCCAAGACAGTAATAGCATTGCTTCACGCGTTCCTTGGCATCCTTGTAGCCCTCGATTGCCTGAAAGGCCTTTACAGCCTTGATGTAGTTTTTATTGACAAATTCAGCTTCCGCCGCAGCATACTTCTCTTCCAGAATGCATTCCTTCGCCTCGTCAACCCGTTTTGCCGCATCCGAGTAGTCTCCAGCCTTGGTGAACAAGGCAACGGCCTCAGCGTACTGTTTCGAAGAAAGCGCGTTTTCTCCTTGCGCATAATATACCGCAAGGATGCGTTCCTTCGCGTCTAAGACACCGTCTGCCTTCGTGAAAGCAGAAAGTGCTTCGCTATAGCTTCCCTGCTCGAACAGCGCAGCGCCCTTCTTGTAATACGCCCGCAATATGCATTCCTGCGCGTCCAGATAGCTTCCGCACAGCTCATATTCCTTTATCGCGTCATCGAATTTTTCGCTGGCCGCATACTGCTTCGCCAGTTGATAGTGACAACTCAAAATCTCATTCGCAACGTCGTAATACTTGGCCGCCGTCTCAAACGATTCCATAGCGTCCGCATATCTGCCCCGCTCCTTCTGATACAGACCCTGCTTATAGAACACTTCGTACTGACGGCTGATAGCATCCGAATATGAACCCGCGTAAATAAAGTCCTCATAAGCCTGTTTGAAGTTATAGGCCGCCAGCTTCTGCTCCGCTCGCAGATAATATGCCTTCTGCATCTGAACTTCGGCCGAACAATTCTTCCCCGCGTTCGATTCCATCGACAAACAGTTAAAAGCGCCAAGCGTATTCAATGCTTCGATCGCCTGATCATAGTTTCCACCGTCAAGCTCCGAAAGAGCGTCGTTCATTTCGTCAAGCATTTTCTGAAGAGACGACCCGCAGCTGCCGCAGAACTTTCCATGATTAACCAGCCCACACCTGCATTTCCAGCTGGGCTTCTCCCTTCCGCACTCAAGGCAGAACTGACTGTTATTCTTGTTTCCGCAATCCGGGCACGACCACACTTCCACAAATGCATCTGAATCCGTTGTGCTCGTAACCGACGTTTCCGTTGACTCATCGTACACGCCCGAATAATTGAATGTCGCCGTGTTCTTATGGTTCGTCAGCGTGTACACGGTGCCGTCCCACGCCTGATACATCGCCTTGACGACCGCGCTATGCACGGCAAAGTTGATGTTCTGCGACTCTTCGTTTAAAGTGCCAGTCGTTATGCCGATTACCTTTCCATCGTCGTTCAGAAGCGCACCGCCGCTGCTTCCGGGAGAAATCGGCGCTGTGAACTGAATCACCGAAATATCGGTATCAGCGAAAACCGCGCTGATATCGCCTTTGGAAACTGTATTCTTCTGACCTTTGGGACTTCCGATCGCAACAACCGGCGCACCTCTCTTCAAGTTCTTTTCCGCCCACAGTGCAAGCGGCTCAAGCGAGGTTTTATTTTTAAACCCCAGAATCGCAATATCCGCTTCCTCATCCGCGCAGAGAACTTTCGTTATCGAATAGTTCCTGTCATCGTCGCCAATTGCGATAATTTCGTAAGTACCCTTCTCGTCAATCACATGGTAGTTCGTTACCAATGTGCTGCTGTCAAACGCCACAAAGCCGCTGCCTGTCGCAAGTAATTTTCCCTGCCTGTTATAGACCTCCAACATCAGCACCGACTTCGCCGCCTGCTCAATTCGATCCGGGTCTTGCGAAAAACCAGACGCGTACACGCATACTCCCGCCAGCAAAATCACGGCCATCAGCACCACACAGACGACTTTTTTCATATGCGTTCTCCTTTATTTCTTTCTAAATCAAATTATAGCATAATATTCCATCCTTTTCAATCATATCTCGGCAAAATACACAAAAGGAACCGCCTCGCGGTGAGACGGTTCCTTTTCAAGAGACACGCAGGCAAAAAAGAAGCATTCGGATTTCTCCAAATGCTTCCAGCGTGCCTGAAGGGATTCGAACCCCTGACCTTTTGGTTCGTAGCCAAACACTCTATCCGGCTGAGCTACAGGCACTCATCGCTTAACAACAATGAATATTATACTCCTTCCTCCCCGGCTTGTCAATAACTTCGGACATTTTTCTTTGTAATGTTTTTGTGTTCACCGGCTGCCGTTTTTCTTCCCCTGTATCGCCCGCCACGCAGCTGCGCCGCAAAACGAGCCATGCAAAACATTTCGCACACAGTCTCACAAAGGTTTTGTCGAGTTTTATTACCAATTAGCTGTTTTGCCCTGCTTTGGTTGTGTTTTTGCATCTAATATTGTGTACGTTAACATTTCTACTTTTTATAATAAACATAAAAGGATTGAAATTTAAGCTATTATATGATATCATTTTTTAAACTCGCATCAAGACGAGTTGAATAATTTAAGGCAGCGCCGCATTCCGAAGGTTTACTGGAGGTAAATCGAGGAATTTGCATGCCGCAGATGGCGGAAAAGACATCGCCCGACGTGCCGCCGAATTGTGCGGTGATGCCTTAATTGGGGGTATTTTTGTGAGCCAGTCCGCAGTCGCCACGACCCAGCGCTCCGCAGTCCAGCTTTCATCCAACTACAGCATGCTCAAGCTGATTCTGCTCAGCCCGATCACGCTCGGCATCTACCCGCTGGTAATCCTCAGCCGCATCTCCTCGGACATCAACACGATTGCTTCAAGCCACGACGGCCGCCGCACCATGCATTACTGCCTGCTGTTCTTCCTCGTCGGCCCGATCACGGGCGGAATCGCGAATCTGGTGTGGAATCATCGCATCTGCAATCGCATGGGCACGGAGCTTTCGCGCCGCGGCCTTCCCTATAAAATCAGCGCAAGCACCTTCTGGCTCTGGGGAATTCTCGGCAGCCTGATCATAGTCGGCCCGCTGGTATTCCTGAGCAAATTCTACAAAGCCATGAATTTCCTCGCGAGCGACTACAATACATACGGCTAATCCTCCTGAAAGGCCAGTGACAGCCGCCGGTCATCCCAAGCGGGAAGAGCGGCGGCTGTTAATTATGCGGGTTTGTCCGTTATTTCTGGTTCGCGTCGGTACGCCACACGAAGCGGACGCGGCCGGTCATGTTCTCGCCGAGGGAGGTGTAGGTGGTATAGGCGTTCGCGGCGTTGAGCGCGGCCTTCACGCGGTCGAGCATATCCGCGAGGTCATCCTCCACCAGACTCACGAGCTTGGAAACGCCCTCCTCATCGAAGGTGTTCAGGCCGTCCTTCAGCTCGTTCGCGCCGTCCAGCAGCTGCTGCACGCCGTCAGTGAGCGACGGGAGGTTCTCCGTGAGCGTGTTCATGCCGTTCGACAGGCTGCCGATGCCTTCCAGCAGCGCGGGCACCTTGCCGTTCAGCTCTTCCGTGCCCGCGGCCAGCTGCGCCGCGCCGATTTTGAGCTCGCTTGCGCCGTTCTCCGCCTGCGCGGTACCGGCGAGGTAGGCGTTCAGGCCGTCATAGAAGGTGCGGTAGTCGTCCAGCTGCGCCTTCAGCGCCGTAAGGCTGGCCGCGGCGGCCTGACCCTGCTCCAGCGCGGCGGCGCGCCTGGCCTGCACGTCCTTGGACGCCATGTTCTGCTGCGTAAGCGCCTCGACCTGCTCGTTCACGTTCTGCTCGATCGTGGCCTTGATCTCGTCGCTGCCCATGGTCTGCTCGGTCTGCTGCGCGAGCACGGCCTTGACCTCCTGCGACTTCATCTGCGCGTCCACGGCCGCAACAATCTGATTCTTCTGCGCGTCGGTCAGCGCGCCGCTCTCCACGGCGGCCTTGTAGGTATCGGGCGTCATGTCCATCGCGGCGAGCACCTGCGCGGTGACGTTCTCGCGCACGGCTTCCTCCACCTGCGCGGCGACCGTTTCCCGCACCTTCGCGGTAACGGCTTCCTCGATCTTCGCGCGGTTCTGGTTCACAACGGCTTCCACCTGATCGTGCAGCTGCTTGTCAATGCCCGCCTCGGAGCACGCGTCGAGCAGCGCGGTCAGGGTTTCCTCATAGTTCTCGATGGTCAGCGTGGGCGCGTTCTCCATCGCGGCGGACAGCTGCGTATTCGCGATGCCCAGCACGGTTTCGAACAGCTTCGTCGCGCCGCTCGCCAACGCTTCGTTGTTGGCGGTCAGGGTGTTCAGGCCTTCGGTCAGCTGCGCGGAGCCGGTTTCCAGCGCCGTCGCGCCGTCGTTCAGCTGCGATACGCCGTCGCCCAGCGGGTTCGCGCTCTCCTTCAGGGCTTCCGCGCCGTTCTTCAGCTCCGTCGCGCCGTCGGCCAGCGTCTTCGCGCCGTCCTTCAGCGCGGACACGCCGTCCGCCAGACGGCTCGCGCCATCCTTCAGCTGCGCCATGCCGTCCTTCAGCCTGTTGATGTTCTCCGTAAGCTCGGTGGCGTCGATGGAATCCACGTCCACGGCGCTGAAGAGCTCGTTGGTCACCACGGTCAGCGTGGTGGGCGCTTCGAAGTTCTTCGCTTCCGCGGAAATTTCCACGTATTCGGGCAGCGTCACGGTCTCCGCGTCCAGCTTCAGCGTTTCCTGAAGACCCGGCAGCGCCCAGCCCACGACCACGGTACGATCGCCGTCGTCGAGGAACTTGCCGTTGGTGACTTCGATGTTCGTGAACACGTCGTTGTCCAGCAGCGCGGCGGTCAGCGCGGCGAACGGCACCTTTACGCCGTCCTTCGTCTCCTTTACGTCGCACGCCACGCGGATGGTCACGCGGCCGCTCTTTCCGGTCATTTCGGCGGCGGTCTTCGCTTCGCCGTCCAGCGTGTAGCTTACGGTCAGGTTCACCGGCAGCGCGTCCTCCGCGTCGCCCTGATAATACACGTCCGCGCCGTCGGCGTTGTACCACACGCCGTCCTTCAGGAAGGCGCTGCCCTTCACGGCCTTCGCGTCCTTCAGAGTGGTCGCGTCCGCAAGATCCTTTTCACCGTCGGGATTCGTCAGCCAGTCGCTCACGATCACGCGCTTCGCCTCGCCCTCGGCGTTCGCAAGCACGTAAACCGTTTCATCCTTCGTCGTTTCGGCCAGTGCGCCGCCTGCCGCGCAGAAAACGAGGATCAGGGAAAGAAGCAGGCACGTCCACTTTTTCATTACTCAATTCCTCCCGTGGTTTTTTTCTTCATATCGAGTGTGGTGTGGCGGACAACCGCGTCCAGCAGCATCAGCATGGCCGGCAGGATAAACACAACCGAGACCACGCTTACCAGCGCGCCGCGCGCCATCAGCATGCACATGGAGCTTACAATGTCAATGTTGGAATACACAGCCACGCCGAAGGTGGCGGCAAACAGGCCGAAGCCGCTGGTCACGATGGACGGAATGGACGTGGACAGCGCAATCGTTACCGCCTCGCGCTTATCCTTGCCCGCGGCGCGCTCCTGCTTGTAGCGCGTGGTCATCAGTATGGCGTAGTCGACCGTCGCGCCCAGCTGAATGGTCGAGATGCAGATCGGCGCGATGAACGGCAGCGTCTCGCCCAGATAGTGCGGCAGTCCCAGATTGATGAAGATGGCCAGCTCAATCACGGCGATCAGAATCACCGGCAGCGACAGGCTCTTCTCCACCAGCAGAATAATCACAAACACCAGCACGATGGACACCGCGTTAACCACCCGGAAGTCGTGGCCGGTAGTCTCGATCATGTCCTTCATGCAGCCGGCTTCGCCGATCAGCATGCCGCTGGGATCGTATTTCTTGAGAATCGCGTTCAGCTCATCCAGCTGATCGTTCACCAGATCGCTCGCGGCGCGGTATTCGGAGTTGATCAGAATCAGCTCCCACCGGTCGCTCTTCAGGATGGACGTGACGCTCTCCGGCAGAATCTCCTCCGGCACGCGGGAGCCGACCACGCTTTCCAGCGACAGCACGTACTTCACGCCGTCCACATTCTCCATCTCGCGCTTCATGGCGCGCACGTCGCGGGAAGGCAGCTTGGCGTTCACCAGCAGCATGTGGGTGGAGGCAATGTTGAACTCATCCCGCAGCTTGCTGTTCGCAATCACGTAGTCGATGTCCTGCGGCAGGCATTCGCCCATGTCGTAGTACACCCCGTCGTTGGTCTTCGAGTATCCATAATAGGCCGGCGCGACCAGAAGCGCGAAGATCACGAGGAACACCGGGAATACCTTCACAACCCACTTGGCAAAGCCCTGGCCCGTGGGAATCAGCGCGCGGTGGCGCGTCTTCTGAAGCGGCTTGTCGAGCAGAAGAATCAAAGACGGCAGAATCGTCACGCAGCCGATGACGCCCAGCAGCACGCCCTTGGCCATTACGATGCCCAAGTCGCGGCCCATCGTGAAAGTCATGAAGCACAGGGCGATGAAGCCCGCAATGGTGGTAATGGAGCTGCCCAGCACAGACACGAACGTGTCGTGAATGGCCTGCGCCATCGCCTCATACTTATCGTCCGTCGACGCGCGCTTTTCGTTGTAGCTGTGCCACAGGAAGATGGAGTAGTCCATCGTGACGGCCAGCTGCAGCACGGCGGCCAGCGCCTTGGTTATGTAGGAAATTTCGCCCAAGAACCAGTTGCTGCCCAAATTCATCAGGATGCTCATGCCGATGCTGGCCAGAAATACAAACGGAACCAGCCAGCTGTCCAGCAGAAGCATCATCGCCGCGCAGGCGCAGACGACGGCCAGCGCCACATACACCGGCTCTTCCTCTTCGCACAGATCCTTGAGGTCTGTCACCAGCGCGCTCATGCCGGTCACGAAGCACTGCTTACCCACGGCGCTGCGAACCTCGCGAATGGCGTCCATCGTCGCGTCGGCGGAGGTGGAGGTGTCAAAGAACACCGCCATCAGCGTGCTGTCTCCGCTGTTGAACTCCTTATAAATGCTCTCCGGCAGAAGCGCCTTGGGAATGGTGGGATCCGCCAGATCCTCATAGCACACGACGGTTTCCACATGCTCGATCGTGCGGAGCTTTTCGGCCGTCCGGCGAATATCCGCCGACGGCATATCCTCCACCACAATCAGCGAAAACGCGCCTTTGCCGAAGTCCTCCATCAGAAGGTTCTGCCCGGTCACGGTGTCCATGTCGTCCGGCAGATAATCCAGCATGTCGTAATTGATGCGGGTGTTGACCATGCCGAAGAACGACGGAATCAGCAGCGCCAGCGCAAGAATCAGAATGGGAACGCGGTACTTTACGACCGCTCTGGATGCTCGCATACCCAAACCTACCTTTCTTCTTTTTTGCTCTCGAACCAGGTTTCCACAACCTCGGGCTGCTCCTTGCGGATGACCTTCACCGCGAACAGCGCGACGCACAGGTTCATCAGCCCTTCAAACAGCACCGACAGCCCCAGGAGGATCGTCAGCGTGCCCACGCTTTCCGCCGGGCGCGCCGCCAGCAGACCGCCGATGGCGCCGGTAAGCAGCGCAAACGCCAGAATCAATCCCCACGAATGCAGGCCGAAGCGGCGCGCGTCCAGCGCCGTCTGCAGCTTGAACAGGCCGTCGGCCATGATGGCGATGCCCAGCATCAGGCACAGGAACGTCATCGCGCGGGTGGGATTCAAAAGAATGATCGCCCCCAGCACGACCAGAAAGATTCCCAGCGCCAGATCAAACTGAAACGCCAGCCGGTACAGGTCTCTGGAAAAATACCCGATCAGCTTCACGATGCCAAAGGCAATCAGCATCGCGCCGACCAGCACGCCCAGCACAGAAACGGACATTTCATGCGTTACCAGCAGAACCACGCCCAGCACGCAGAACAGCACGGACATCACAATGTAGCTGATCTTCGCGGCGCGAACGGTTTTGAGTGTCGACATGAATGCCACCTCCTCTCATCAGTGGCTATAGTATACCGCGCGAGCGTCCTTCCGAAAACGGGCAAACACAGCTGCCTGTTCAAAAACCGGGCGCAAAGGCGAAATTGTCCAATTTTTGGATAAACGGGCGCAAGTGTCTGAAATTCGACGTTTTGAATGGAATTTTAACGGATGAATACGCATATGCTTGTGGTATTACAGGAGGACAAGCGTATGAATTCACAACTCCGAACATGGGCATGGAAGCTCCTCCCCACCAATATCGTCGGGCTGTTTTTCGGTATGCTTACGCCGGTTCCGTGGGCCGCGCCGTTCGCGGCGGGGCTGGCCGCGGCTTCGGGCGCGACGGACACGGCGCTGAGCGTCGTGCTTCCGGGCGCGCTCTGCGGCTGTCTGCTGGCGGGCGATCCCGGGGCGTTTCTGGGCTGCGTCCTCGCCTACATCCTCGCCCGCATCCTGATTCGGCTGCGCCCGGCGCGCTGCGAAGCCTTCTCGGCGGTAAGCGGCGGCATGGGCTGTCTGCTGCCCGCGATCGCGCGACATCTGGATCAGGGCTTTTATCCGCTGGCGACGGCCGTTCTGGCGGCGCTTCTGGCCATGGCCGCCGCGCCCGCGCTGACGCCGCTGTTCCGGCGGGACTGTCTGCGTGCGCGAACGCTGTCCGCGGACGAGCGCGTCTCCCTGCACCTTGCCGCCGCCGTGCTCGTGGCGGGCATAACCCGTCTGTGGGAACCCGCGGGGCTGTTCGCCGCGGGGCTGCTCGCGCTCACGCTCTCCGGCGGCGGAGTCGCCGCCGGCGCGCTGGGCGCGTTCACCGCAGGTGTCGGCCTGCTGATCGAGGGACAGGGCGCGCTGATGCCCTCACTCCTGCTGATTTCCGCTGGATGCGCGGGCGCGCTGTGGGCCGTGGGCGCGTGGGCGCGCGCGCTCGCGTTCCTGATCGGCATTCCGCTTTCCTATTATTTAGGCTGGGATGTGCGCGCCGCGTTCCTGCTGGGCGCGGCGGTCGCGCATCCGCTGATTCCGGAGCGCTTCTCCGCGCGGATGCGCATGCAGCTTCTGTCCTCGCAGCCGTCCCTGCACGCCAGACTGCGCGTGACGGCCTCCCGGCGGCATGCCGCGCCGGAGGGCGGCGCGTGCGGCGACACCGGCGCAATCGAGAAAGCGCCGGACGGCCGCGTCATCCTGCTGCTGGCCGACGGCATGGGCACCGGCGAGGGCGCGCGAAGGCTGTCCCGCCGGGCGCTGGCGCTGGCGCGCGAATTTCTGGAATGCGGTCTGAACGAGTTCACCGCCTACCGCGCCATCAACCGGCTGTCCGACGGCGGGCGCGAAGCGTTTTCCACGCTGGACGTGTGCGAAATCGATCCCGTCACGGGAACGGCGCGCTTTCACAAGTGCGGCAGCGAGCCGACGTGGCTCCTGCGCGGACGTACCGCCAGACGAATCGAGGGCGCGTCGCTGCCGGTGGGCGTGGTGGCCGAAGCCACGCCGTCGGTCGCCTCCGCGCACCTGCGCCCCGGCGACGCCATCATCATGGCGACGGACGGCCTTGTGAACGCGCTAGGCGGCGAGCCCGCCGCGGAAGCGTGGTTCCAGACCCTGAGCACCCTCTCCCCAGCCGCGTTCTGTACCGCGTCACTGAAGGAAGCCCGGTCCCGCAACCGCGCCGCGCGCCCGGACGATATGAGCATCCTCTGCGCCCGCATCCAGAAGCGCAGTCCCCTGCTCGACCGCGCCCCCGCTCTGCCCGACCCCATTCCCGACGACCCGCCCGCCGCCCAGCCCGACACGGCCGCCGGGCCGTAAGTTCAGTCCCATTAAAATAAGAAGCGTTCCGGCGCACGGAGCGCTTTCCTCTTTTCTTCTGCAAAACTGCGCCGCGCCTCTTGACACCGCATGTGACACCATATATAATATTGTATGTGGAGAGATTATCCAATGTCATAGTGGAAAAGCTGCTCCGACGGATTCTGCTTCTTTCAAAGGATCTGCGATTTGACGAACTGCGCAAGGTATTGGAAAGCTGCGGTTACCAGATGTTTTCCCCCCGCAGCGGAAGCAGTCACTATACCTTTCGCAAACCCGGCTGCATGCCGATCACAATTCCCAAGCATGAACCCATCAAAAAGATTTACGTCGAAATGGTACGTGACATCGTAGAAAGCGAGGCAAGCAAACATGAAAACGCTTGAAGAATATATGGCCTTGCCCTATCGGCTGGAAATTATTCCCGACCCCGACGAGGGCGGTTTTGTAGGAACGTATCCCGACCTGCCGGGCTGCCTGACCAGTGGTGACACAATGGAAGCCGTTGCCCACAACGCCGAGGACGCCAAGCGCGCATGGCTTACCGCCGCGCTGCAAGACGGCCTTGCCATTCGCGAACCGGAAAGCCCCTGCGCATATTCCGGCCAGTTCAAGCTGCGCATTCCAAAATCTCTGCACCGCTCTTTAGCGGAACACTCCCGAAGCGAAGGAATCAGCATGAATCAGTATTGCCTGTACCTTCTGGCCAAAAACGACGCGCAGTACGGCGCATAACGATCCCCGACATCCACACCATCTAATTCGCCGCATTCAAAAACGCCCGCATCCTCCGATTATTCTCGGAGCGGTGCGGGCGTTCGATTCGTCGTTTACAGCGGCGGCAGCGGCAGCGGGCAGTTAAGCAGCGCGAGCGAAACCGGCATATCGCACAGCAGCTCGGGCAGCTTCCTCAGCGCGTCCAGCCGCGCCGTGGCGAGGATATACGGCAGGGCGCGCTGCGCGAACGCGTAATCCAGCGCCTTCTTCGGCGAAGCCGTCATCAGCGGGATAGCCGCGGCGCAATAGGCATGCATCTCCTCCAGCGTGCGCACGGAAAGGGTAATGCGCAGCGCCTTCAGCTTGTCCAGCAGCGTATGTACGCGGGCCTCCACCTCGCCGGGAATCTCGGTGGCCGGATGGAACGCGCGCCGAATCGCGTCCAGCGACGGCGTTTTCTCCGCGGGTGCGGGCACAGGCTGCGCGGCGCGCCACATGTCAATATCGGGCGCGGGCAGGCGCACGAGGAACGCGCGGTCGAGCAGGCGTGCATCCAGCGGATAGCCAATCTGGTCGTCCAGCGCGGTCATCACCACGCGCAGGGACTCGTTTTCGCCGTCCTCAAAGCGCGTGAGCAATCCGCGGGACTGGTCGTCCTGCGCGCTGCGGTTCACGTCGTCCAGCATAACCACGCGCAGCGTGCGGTCGTCCTCAAAGCGCGTGAGCGCCTTGAAGCGCGCGTCCTCGCGGGCGTTCTTCACATCCGCGTCCAGACAGGCAAAGCGACACGAGCCGGGTGCCGTGAGACCAAGCGCCGCGGCGAGCAGGCGAATCATCGAGCTCTTTCCGCAGCCCGTCGGGCCGGAAAGCACGGTAAAGTGCCCCAGCGCCAGGCAGACGAGCAGGTTCACGGCTTCGTCGTTGTCAAGCGGCCGCCCGGCGCATTCAAACGCCCGGCGCACGTCGCTGACCATCTGCGCGGCCGTCGGCTCATAGGTCTCCGGACTGCGGGCATAGTCGCTCTGGTCGGTTCCGTCCCAGCCGTGAATCAGCTCCGCGGCGCGGCAGTTGATCGCAAATCGAAGGAAATCGCCCTCAAAGGCCTCCTTTGACGCGTCGTTCAGCAGCCGGTTTGCCTCCGCCTGCGCGGCACGCGCGCTTTCCGCCGCACGCAGACGCGCCTCGGTTTCCTTCTTCAGCGCTTCAATGCGCTTTTCCTCGCGCGCAATCTCCTGCGCGTGCGTCTCGCGCACCTCGTCCATCAGCTCCGCGCGCTTTTCCATGCGGCGGATGCGCAGCTCGTCCAGCTCGCCAAGCAGACGCAGCCGCTCTTCCTCAATCGAATTCAGCGCGTCCACCTGCGCACCGGTCGCGGGGGCGCTCTGCGGAACGCGGAAACGGCGCGACACCGTGTCGGCAAAGCCGTCCATCCGCAGAAGCTCATCCAGAAGGCCGTCGCGCGCCTCCGGCAGCGCCCACGCGCTCTTCGCCGTCTCCGCGGCGCGCTCGATGGGACTGAGCACCGGCTTTCCACCGGCGTTCCCGGGCACGGGCGCACCCAGCTGATCGATGCGGGACTTGCGCCAGCCGTCGTCCACAACCTCGGACAGGCTGCGCCCGCGGCGCGGATTCAGGCCCGTCTGCGCCAGCAGCGCCGCCTCGCGCGGAGAAAGCCGCGGATTCGCGCGCACCGCGGGCGCTTCCGGCCGCATGGGTCTGGGCGCGGGCGCACTCGGACGCACAGGCTCCGCCACGGCCGCCGGACGCACCGGCACAGGCACGGACACCGGGCGCACAGGCTCCGAAACCGTCTCGCACTCAGGCTCCGCTGCGCACACGGGCGCGGGTTCCGTCACCTCCGGCGCGGGCTTCTCGGCAGCCGTCTCCGGCACGCTCGTTTCTTCCTTTTTCTCTTCGGAAACAGCCGTCTCATCCGCGGGCGCTTCCACAGTCTCGGAAATCGGTTCCGCCTTCGGCGCAGTCTCGTTGTCCGGAATGATGATCTCCGTCTCCTCGCCCTCGGCCAGCGGAATGACATAAATGCCCGCCTCCGCTGCCGGCTTGCGGAAGCCCTCGGCCTCCGCGTCAAGCGTAAAGCGATACTCGCCCTCGGCCTCGCCCGCCTGGGCGTGCCACGGCGCGGAGACCTCGCCATCCAGCACCACGGCTACCCGGCGCGTGCCGGGACGGCGAGGCAGAATCGCGCGCACGATGCCCTCCGCGGTCTTCTCCGCCCGAACGACCTCCATCAGCCACTCGGTGCGGCACTCGGTCACAACGTCGGAATACACGATGTTTCGGTTGAACTCGGAACGGTCTGGATTGTAGTTTTTGTTGGGACGGATTTTGTCGTTTTCCGCGGGATGCTGACGCAGATCCAGCGCACAGTAGCGCCCAAGCGTGCGCATGCGCGCCTTAAACCGGCTGGACTCGTTTTTGTCCGGCACAATGCGAACGCCGCCCTCGTCGGGGAATTCCCCGCGAGCATCCTCAACGCGCTCAAACACGCCGTCTCCACTTACAAACAACGGCTTAATACGAAAATAGGCTTTTTGCGGCAGGTCTTCCTCCAGATACCCGATGGTTACTTTTCCCGGGAGAGTCATTGAAATTCCTCCTGGCATTGATCTCGTTTCCTGTATTTTACTATATGTGCGTTTATCATAAATATTATAGCGGTTAATCGCCTCCGCGTCAATCCGTAAACCCATGATTTTGAAAGAAAAATTGCTGATTAGAGCAAATTTCAACCGTTCAGTTCGCCCATTTTCGCGCCAAATTCCTCCCCCTTTCACCTTTTTGTCCGAACAGGCCAATTTTTTATCCATTTTACCTGCCATTTATCCCACCGCCTTCTGTATGTTTTGCTGCTAAAAACGTAAAAACACGCGTTCATCCCCTTTCCCGTGAATCCGTCGACCGATAAACGAGGTGTCTGTATAACGAACGAAGCTGAAGATTTTATTGACGGAAAAGTAAAACAGCGGTATAATCGACAGGAACAGAATAGGCTTTTCAGTGCCGCGCGGTGGGTTTGATGCTGGCGCGGGTAAAAGGGAATCGGGTGAAAAACCCGGACGATCCGGTCACTGTGAGCGGGGAGCGGGGTCGAAGGACGCCATTGTGCGCATGCATGAGAAGGCTCGACCCATGTGATGATCCGCGAGTCAGGAAACCTGCTGAAAATGCCGGCGCACAGCTTCCGAAGAAAGCGGGTTGCCCGAAAGAGCGGTTTTGCGGAATATGCAAAAGCGTTATTGGTGTTTGTCAAAACGGGCGGATGTTTACTTCGGCGGCAGAAAATCAATCGGGTGAAATGGAGAGAGCCTTATGAAGGAAACGCGACGCGAGGGTCACTACAAGTTCTTCTGCAACACCGAATGCGAATATTTTCCCTGCCATGCAACCGACGATCGGGAAAATTTCAACTGTCTGTTCTGCTATTGTCCGCTGTACGCGCTTGGGAAAAAGTGCGGCGGAAATTTCCGATATACCGAGAAGGGCTACAAGGATTGCTCCTCCTGCATGATTCCGCACAGAAGAGAGAAGTACGAGTATATTCTTTCGCGCTACAACGAAATCGTGGAGCTTGTTCACGAGAATGACCGGAAACAATAGCAGGAACGCCGATCAACAGAAAACGCGTCCGCTTCTTTCGAAGGGGCGCGTTTTCGTTGAATGGCGAACGGTCAGGTTGCCTGCTGAAGCCTGGCAAGGCTTTCATTCGACAGACAGCTCATCAGGGCAAACGCGGCGGCCGTGCCTTCCTCCGACGCAAGGCCGAAGCGGCGGGCAAACAATACCGCAATGTCGTCCCTCTGTCTTTCCAGCGTCTGCGCCATGCGCATGCCGTCGTCCGTCAGGTGAATATCGCCGTAGGGAGCTTTCTGAATCAAACCCTTCCGCTGCAAAATTTCCAGCGAACGGTGAATCGTCGGGCGCTTCACGCCCAGCAGATGCGCAACATCCTTGGACGCGACGACTTCAAAGCTCTCCGACAGGGCATACACAGCCAACAGGCATCGAATCAGGGATGAGGACATCTTTAAAACCTCCTTTATAAGACGGGGAACGCGAAATGCTCGCGTACGCTCGGAATGAAATAAACCGTACCAGAACCACTTTGTCAAAGACTAAGCCTTCGTCAGAACAACTCCGGGAGAGCGCGAGAGGGTCACAACCCTCTCGCACCCCCGTCACCCGAGGGGGTGCAGGGGAGCAGAGCGCCCCACGCCCGTTTCGTCGAAAACCAACACTTTCATCAGAACAACTCCGGGAGAGCGCGAGAGGGTCGCAACCCTCTCGCCTCCCGTCCCCCGAGGGGGGTGTAGGGAAGCGGAGCGCCCCACGCCCGCGTCGTCGGAAACCAGAACTTCCATCAGAACAACTCCGGGAGAGCGCGAGAGGGTCGCAACCCTCTCGCACCCCGTCGCCCGAGGGGGTGTAGGGGGAGAGCTCGAGAGGGTGTGAACCCTCTCGACTTCCAATCGTTTCCAGCGACATGTGCGGTGGAAACGCGCTGATTTTTTCGGAGTGGGGGCTTGCCCCCGGAGAAAAAATCGCTTCCTTGCAGATTCCGCGCCCGGAAATCCAAAGGATTTCAGCGGAATCTGAGAAAGGGTGGTGCGGAGGGGAATCTGTCCCCTCCGCCTCCGGGTGAGCTCGAGAGGGTCGCAGCCCTCTCGACTTTCAATCAAAAGGATTTTCCGCAGGAAAATCGTATCCTTTTCCTATAGGGGGTGGCAGTGGCGGGGGAGCTTGCTCCCCCGTCCACATCCCTCAGTGACAGCCCTTGCAATGTCCGCAATCGCCGCCGCAAGCATGCTTTCCGTTTTTCCTGGACTTGCGCATGCCGCAGATAATCGCGATAACGATTACGACCAATACAGCGCCAACGATTACAGTGCCCATTCTTAGCCTCTCACTTTCTGCTTATTCTCGTAGGGGTTTTTGCGAACGACCAGGTACACGAGCGCAACCAGCAGCGCCAGCGCAATCACGGTCGCAATGCCGAATGTGCCTTCAAACATGAGACCCAGCTGATAGACGAGCAGGGAGATCACGTAGGCGAAGCCGCACTGATAGCCGATGGCGAACCAGGTCCACCTGGCGTTGTTCATCTCGCGCTTGATGGCGCCGATCGCCGCGAAGCAGGGCGCGCACAGCAGGTTGAACGTCAGGAAGGAGAAGCCAGCCAGCGCGGTGAAGTGCGAAGCGATGTGCGCATACACGGTGCCTTCGCCCGCGGCGTAGAGGATACCCATCGTGCCGACGATGTTTTCCTTGGCCACGAGTCCGGTGATGGAGGCGACGGCCGCCTGCCAGGTGCCCCAGCCCAGGGGCTTGAAGATCCAGGCGATGGCGTTGCCAACATAGGCCAGCAGCGAGTAGTCGATTTCTTCTTCGCTCAGCATGCGGAATGTTCCGTCCACAACGCCGAAGTACGTGGTGAACCACACGAGGATGGTGGACAGCAGGATGATCGTGCCGGCCTTCTTAATGAAGCTCCAGCCGCGCTCCCACATGCTGCGCAGCACGTTGCCAACGGTCGGCCAGTGATAGGCGGGCAGTTCCATGACGAACGGAGCGGGGTCGCCGGAGAAGGCCTTGGACTTCTTCAGCATGATGCCGCTGATGATGATGGCGGCCATGCCAATGAAGTACGCGGACGTGGAAACCCACGCGGAGTTGCCAAACAGCGCGCCGGCGATCATGGCGATGAAGGGAATCTTCGCGCCGCAGGGGATAAACGTGGTGGTCATGATCGTCATGCGACGGTCGCGTTCGTTTTCGATGGTACGGCTCGCCATGATGCCGGGCACGCCGCAGCCGGTACCGATCAGAATCGGGATGAAGCTCTTGCCGGACAGACCGAACTTTCTGAACACACGCTCCAGAACGAAGGCGATACGAGCCATGTAGCCGCAGGCTTCCAGGAAGGCGAGCAGCAGGAACAGAACCAGCATCTGGGGTACAAAACCGAGCACCGCGCCAACGCCCGCGATAACGCCGTCAAGGATCAGACCCTTGAGCCAGTCAGCGCACTGAATTGCGTCAAGGCCGCTTTCCGCCAGCACCGGGATACCGCGTACCCACACGCCGTAATCGGCGGGGTCGGGTTCTTCAAAGCCGTTCTTTTCCAGATATTCGACGGCCTCAAGGTAGGTCATCGGAATGGTGGTTTTTTTGTCGGCGTTTTTCGGGATTTCGCTGTAGTAAACGTTCACGTCGGAAACGGCCAGCGTTTCCTCGTCCTCAACCTCAACGGTCTTGACGGGGTTCTCGCCGTCTTCCTCGGTGGGGGCGTACTCCTTCAGAGTCGCCAGTTTCGCGTCGTCCTCGGCTTCCTCGTCCAGCTCCACGAACGCGCCGATTGCTTCGGTGGCATTGGTGTAGTTCTCGGAAACCTCTTCATACTGCTTGGAGCCGATGCCGAACAAGTGCCAGCCGTCTCCGAACAGGCCGTCGTTCGCCCAGTCGGTCGCGGCGCTTCCGACGGTGACCATGGAGATGTAGTACACTAAGAACATCACCAGCGCGAAGATCGGCAGACCCAGCCAGCGGTTGGTGACCACGCGGTCGATCTTATCGGACGCGGAGAGCTTTCCGGCGTTCTTCTTCTTGTAGCAGGCCTTGATCACCTGCGCGATGTAAACGTAGCGCTCGTTGGTGATGATGGACTCCGCGTCGTCCTCCAGCTCGGTCTCGGCGGCCTTGATGTCCACTTCGATGTGCTTCATCACGTCGGAGGGAATGTTCAGCTGCTCAAGCACCTTGCTGTCGCGCTCGAAGATCTTGATGGCGAACCAGCGCTGCTGCTCCTCGGGCATGGTGTGCAGGGCAGCTTCCTCGATGTGCGCGATGGCGTGCTCGACGGGGCCGGAGAAGGCGTGCATCGGAACGGTCCTGGTGCTGCCCTTCGTGGCTTCGACGGCCGCTTCCGCCGCTTCCATAATGCCGTCGCCCTTCAGAGCGGAAATCTCGACGACCTTGCAGCCCAGCTGGCGGGAAAGCTCCGCGCAGTTGATCTTGTCGCCGTTCTTGCGCACAACGTCCATCATGTTCACGGCGATGACCACCGGGATGCCCAGCTCGGTCAGCTGCGTGGTGAGGTACAGGTTGCGTTCGAGGTTCGTGCCGTCGATGATGTTCAGGATGGCGTCCGGACGCTCGGTGACCAGGTAATTACGGGAAACAACTTCTTCCAGCGAGTACGGAGACAGGCTGTAAATACCGGGAAGGTCCATGATGACGACGTCGTCATGCTTCTTGAGCTTGCCTTCCTTTTTCTCGACCGTGACGCCCGGCCAGTTGCCTACGAACTGGTTGGAACCGGTCAGCGCGTTGAACAGCGTCGTTTTGCCGCAGTTCGGGTTGCCTGCCAGCGCAATTTTGATGGCCATGACTGATTTCCTCCTCTTTTGCAATCACACACAATATGGCGAATAAAAAGGATTACCGAACCTCGATTAGCTCGGCGTCCGCGCGGCGCACGCTCAGCTCGTAGCCGCGTACCGTCAGCTCCATGGGGTCGCCCAGCGGCGCGACCTTGCGAACGTACACCTCGGTGCCCTTCGTAAGTCCCATGTCCATGACTCGGCGCTTGAGCGCGCCCTCGCCGTGCAGCTTTTCGATGACTACGGTTTCGCCCACCTTGACATCCTTCAGGGTTTTCATATTCCCTCTCCTCTCTATCACACCATGATCCTCATGGCCATGGTCTTATCTAGTGCAACGCGGCTTTCCTTGACGTTCAAAATCAGGTTTCCGCCCAGCTCGCTTACCACGGTTACCTCCGCTCCGACGACGAACCCCATCTCCGCCAGATGCTGACGTACCTCATCCCGCCCGGAGATTTTCTTGATGATGTTCACATCTCCGACGCTTGCCATTCCCAAAGGCATCATTCTTCTCGCACTCCCTCCAATTAGACCAGTCTAACTCACGGGGCTTTGAAAGGTCAGAGGGTTAATCCCCTCTAACCGGCAAACAGTTTAGCATCTCTAACCGTCGCTGTCAACCCCTGTTTTCCGGATTTTCCGGTTAATTCTTCGGGAATCCGAACCTCCGCCCGGCGAAGAATTCCATTCGGTTAAATGTCTTTAACTCATGGCGGAAGTATAACGCGCCGCCCCGTGTTTGTCAACGTTTTTTCACCGCTGTTCCCTTGATTTTTGATGGAAAATCTGTTAATATACTGTGCGAAAGAAGGTGCCGCACGATGCGAATTCTCGAATCCTCGGAGGACTACCTGGAAGCGATGCTCATGATGAAGGAGCGATACGGCTATATCCGGTCGATCGACATTGCCAATGAGCTGAATGTTACCAAGCCCAGCGTGAGCTATGCCACAAAGCGCCTGCGCCAGAATGGATACATCACCATGGACGACGAAGGCCTGATCACCCTGACGGACGCGGGCATGGCGATCGCGTCGAGGATTTATGAGCGGCATAGAACGCTGACCTCTTTTTTCGTCTATCTTGGCGTGGATGAGGAAACCGCGCGCGAGGACGCGTGCAAGGTGGAGCACGATCTGAGCGAGGTGACCTACGAAGCCATCAAGGCGCACGCGCTCAGAGGGATGGGCAAATAAGCCCGACGGCGAATTTTTATGGGCGGCGAGCCGGTTTCCTCAAGCGGAAGCTGGTTCGCTCTTTTTCCAATTTCTAACACGAAAAGGTCACACGGTTTGAGCATTTGCCGGAAAACGTCTATTTGTTTTTTAAAGGGAATCTGCTATACTATCTTATACGCGAATCCCATCGACACAAAAAGGAGAGGTGCCGGGTATGATTCAATCCGATAAGCCAAGCAAAAAACCGCTCATTTACTACTACGTCATCGCCATGATCGTGCTGATGATCCTGAACGCGGTGCTCTTCCCCTCGCTTCTGTCCCGCCGGGTGCAGGAGGTTGGCTACAGCGACTTCCTGAAAATGGTGGACGAGGGCAAGGTGAAGGAGGTCTCTCTGGAGGAGGACGCGGAGCAGATCGTCTTTATCGCCGTGAACGATGAAAATAACGAAAACATCTACAAGACCGGCGCGTTCCCGGACACGGGTCTGCGGGAGCGGCTGGAAAACGCGGGCGTGAAATTTGAGTCCGTCATTCCCACGCAGGATTCTCCGCTGCTCAACTTCATCATCACCTGGATTCTGCCGATCGCGCTGTTCAGCCTCGTCGGCCAGCTGCTCATGAAGCGCCTTCAGAAGAGCGGCATGATGCCCGGCGCGAACGCCATGAGCATCGGAAAATCGGGCGCGAAGATCGTCGCCGAAAACGAAACCGGCGTGACGTTCGCAAACGTCGCCGGTCAGGACGAAGCCAAGGAAGCGCTGGTGGAAATCGTCGACTTCCTGCACGAGCCGAAGAAGTACGCCGACATCGGCGCGAAGCTGCCCACCGGCGCGCTGCTCGTAGGCCCTCCGGGCACGGGCAAAACGCTGCTGGCAAGAGCCGTCGCGGGTGAAGCGAAGGTGCCGTTCTTCTCCATCTCCGGTTCCGAATTCGTGGAAATGTTCGTGGGCATGGGCGCGGCGAAGGTGCGCGACCTGTTCCAGCAGGCCAATGAAAAAGCGCCCTGCATCGTGTTCATCGACGAAATCGACACCATCGGCAAAAAGCGCGACGCCGGCGGCTACGGCGGAAACGACGAGCGCGAGCAGACGCTCAACCAGCTGCTCACCGAAATGGACGGATTCGACGGCAAAAAGGGCGTGGTCATCCTCGCCGCCACCAACCGCCCCGAATCGCTCGACCCGGCGCTTCTGCGCCCCGGCCGGTTTGACCGCCGCATTCCCGTGCAGCTGCCCGACCTGAACGGCCGCATCGCCATCCTGAAGGTGCACGCGAAGGACGTGCATCTGGATTCGAACGTGGACTTCTCCGCCATCGCGCGCGCCACGTCCGGCGCGTCCGGCGCGGAGCTGGCCAACATCATCAACGAAGCCGCGCTGCGCGCCGTGCGCATGGGGCGCTCCACCGTTTCGCAGGAGGATCTGGAGGAAAGCGTCGAAACCGTCATCGCCGGCTATCAGCGCAAGAACGCCGTCATGAACCCCGAGGAGCGCCGCATCGTGTCCTACCACGAAATCGGCCACGCACTCGTCGCCGCGAAGCAGACCAATTCCGCGCCCGTCACCAAGATCACCATCATCCCGCGCACGTCCGGCGCGCTGGGCTACACGATGCAGGTGGACGAGGGCGAGCACTTCCTGATGAATCAGGAGGAAATGGAAAACAAAATCGCCACGCTCACCGGCGGACAGGCCGCCGAAAAGCTGGTCTTCGGCCGCATCACCACCGGCGCGTCCAACGACATCGAGCAGGCGACGAAGCTCGCCCGCGGCATGGTTGCCCGCTACGGCATGAGCGAGGAGTTCGGCATGGTGGCGCTGGAAACCACGAACAACATGTACCTCGGGCAGGATACCTCTCTGGCCTGCGCGCAGGCCACGGCCGAGCGCATCGACCGTCAGGTCATCGCCCTCGTGAAGAAGGGCCGCGAAAAGGCCGACGCCATCCTGAAGGAAAACGAGCCGAAGCTGCACGAGCTGGCCGCCTACCTGCTGGATAAGGAAACGATCACCGGCGAGGAATTCATGCGCATTCTGAACGCGCCGGAAACCCGCTGATTCCTCCCTTCGACTGCCGTCGGGTTCTTCTGAGCCCGGCGGCAATTTCATTGAATCCGACAGCAACAGGCAGTTGCTTGTGCGCGGGCGCGTTCTGTGCTATAGTGTCTCCATCAGGGAGGCGGTTGACATGGACACAAAGGAAATTCTGTATCATCTGAGGACGCAAAAGGGGCTTTCGCAGGACGAGCTGGCGGAAAAGGTTTTCGTCACCAGACAGGCGGTGTCCCGCTGGGAAAACGGCGAGACGACCCCGAACGTGGAAACGCTGAAGCTGCTTTCAAGGCTCTTCGACGTTTCCATCAACACCCTGCTGGGCGCGCCCAGACAGCTGATCTGCCAGTGCTGCGGAATGCCGCTCGACGATTCCACCACCAGCAAGGACCCCGACGGTTCCTTCAACGAGGACTACTGTAAGTGGTGCTATACCGGCGGCCAGTTCACCTATACCAGCAAGGAACAGCTGATCGACTTCTGCGTAACCCATATGGCCACAGAAGCCTGGCCCGCCGAACAGGTTCGCGCCCATATGGAAGCCGTCGTGCCCGAGCTGAAGCATTGGAAAAAATAGTTCATCCACCATCAGGATTTTAATCTGATATGTTTATTTATTCATAATTTCAAATCAGTGTTCGTACGTCATACAAACGGTTCAGATGATAAGACACCCCTATCGTAAAGAGGACAACCCGAGAAAGGGGTTGATGCAAAGAGGTGCTTCTTGCATCAACCCCACCTGACTCGGAATACGTTCAATTAGGTATTACCAAACACTATCCTTAGGAGTCCGTTTAATAAGCGTTCCATCACCCTTATTACAGGCACCTGTACATTCTGCCATCGCCGTACCAGCTGCGTTTGCTACCTCCGTGGTGACTTTCGTGGACTTGCTTCCTGAGGCTTCGCCAACTTTTATCCCATTCTGGTAGGTAACTACCTTTACATTGTATGTATGGCCACTTGTATCAGATTCAGCAGAATGTGCACCCTCTATGCAAGGCCAGCGCGACCCAATAAGAGGAATCGTCTGATGCCAATGAGCCTTGCATGTCGTATTGCGCGTAGCCACCTCGCACGCTTGCGCAACGGTAAAGCATAGAAGTCCAACTACGATTGCCATTAGAAGAACACGCCGGGATTTGCACCTCATTCAGGACACCATCTTTCTATTTTTTCCGAGTCAGGTATCTATAACACCATCACAGATTCTTATGTGATGGTCGCACAGATCGGCATAAGCGGCGTTATGGGTTACCATAATGACGCATCTCGCATCTCGCGTCATTCCAAGCAGCGTTTTAACCGCCTGCATTCCGGTAACGGAGTCAAGCGCACCGGTAGGCTCATCTGCCAAGATGATTTCGGGCTGATTCATCAGTGCACGCGCAATCGCAACACGCTGCCTTTGGCCGCCCGAGAGATAGCATACCTTTGTTTCCAGATAGTCAGACATTTCCAGTGACGCCAACAGTTCCTCCGCTCGCTTCCTTCCGTATTGCCTTCCTTTTCCCGCAAGAACAGCGGCAAGCACGCAGTTTTCAAGCACCGTCAAATACTCCAGCAAAGCGAAGTCCTGAACAATCAGACCAATGTGATTGCTGCGCATTTCACTTCTTTCTCGATCGGTTAATTGCCTCCACTCCCGGTTCATCACAAGCACGCGGCCAGCCGACGGCGTAATCAAACCCGCGATGAGATTCAGCAGTGTGCTTTTTCCCGCTCCAGACTCTCCGATGATCGCATAGCTTTGCCCTCTTTCGAAGGAATAGGTTACTTCCTTTAATGCACACACTGGCTC
>SFHK01000012.1 GCA_004556395.1 Clostridiales bacterium | reverse complement strand
TCAAAGAAGTCGGAGCCAATACAAGAAATACGAAAATATAGACTTGATGGTGAATATATTTGTTCATATTCATCCGTTGCCGATGCAGCTAAAGATGAATCTATATCTATGCAGCAAATATATAATGCACTTAATGGAAGATCGTCTTCTTCTGGAGGATTTATGTGGAAACGGACAGACATTACGGCGCCTGTCTGTAATATCCTGCCCATAGAGAAACCCATAACGAAAAACGAAGTAGATAATGCTCCGAAATCTATATACAAAGTTAGTTTGACAGGAGAAATACTCTCGGAATTTGATTCTATAAAATCTGCAGAAAGGAAAACTGGAATAAATAGAAAAAATATTCGCGATGCTTTGAACGGCAGACTGAAGACTGCAGGAGACTATTGTTGGGCTCTCAAAGATACAAAGAAAAGTGAAGAGGAAAATACTTCAAAAGCCATATATCAGTTAGACCAAACAGGGAAAGTTCTCAAAAAATTTGATTCTATAAGATCTGCAGAAAGGAAAACTGGTATAAATAGGACAAGTATTCGAGATGCCATAAGCGGCCGTCAAAAAACTGCTGGAGGATATTATTGGACTCGAAAAGATGATGAAACATAGAAATTTACTTGGAAAGAATGATGTAATCGACTTTGTAATTATACAAATAGATGTAGTCACTCTATCGTTTGTTGTACATAGATATATAAAGAGTTTACCACGTAAGGAGATAATAAAATAATCATGCGGATTATTGATTGCAGTGAATACGGGAAATGTGAAATGGAAACCTCATACGCATAGCATTCTTTCTACTCCTTACGGCGTATGAGGTTTTGGACTTTCAATTTGTTTGTATGTATGTACGGACGATACACATGGTGCAGTGGGAGGTTAGAAGCTAATCTTTTTTTCGCTTGACTTGAGATAGGAAATTTTTACCGGCAGGCCGGACTTGGTGGATTCCACCGCGCTCAGGCAGATGGACACGGTGTCCGCGCCGTCGTAGCCGGTGGTGGAGGGCAGGCGGTTTTCGCGGATGGCGGCGGTCATTTCGCTGATCTCGGCGAAAACGTTGTGGTTGTTGATGTCGATGGGCAGCTTGCGGGGCGCATGGTTCTCATCGAAGATCGTCATCTCCGGACTGGTGTTGTCGCAGATGATCGTGCCCTTCGAGCCGTAGAACAGGCTGCGCATCGTGTAGTCGCGCTTGCAGGAGATGCTGCAAAACACCTTGCCGATCACGTCGCCCGGGTATTTCAGCACGGCGATCGTGGTATCGTCGGTGGGCCAGTCCTTCAGCATCTTGTGGTTGGAGTAGGCAAACACTTCATTCGGCCGGCCGGCGATCCAGCTGAGCAGATCCATCGCGTGGCAGCCGCCGCCCAGCAGACCGTAGCGCATCGGGTCGACGCGCCAGTCGTTCGCGCCGCGAACCTTCAGATAGTCGTGCGCGTATTCGCTTTCCACATAGTACAATTCGCCGATTTCGCCCGCGTCGATCAGTTCCTTCGCCTTGGCGAACGCCGGAGCGTAGCGGCAGACCTGGCCGACCATCAGCTTTTTGCCGGTGGCTTCCGCTGCGGCGATCATGTGTGCGCAGGCTTCGCGGGTCAGCGCCATCGGTTTTTCGCACAGTACGTGCTTGCCGTGCTCCAGCGCCAAAATCGTCATTTCCTCGTGAAGCTGGTCGGGCGTGCACACGACCACCACGTCGATATCGTCGGCCAGCGCAATTTCCTGCCACGATTCCGCGACGCGCAGGGGATGACTGTCGCGAACGACGGCGGCCACGGCCTCGGGATTCGGATCATAAACAGCTGCGAGCTCGCTCTCTACCTGCGCGGCGACGCCCTTCGCGTGATACGCGCCCATGCTCAGACCAATGACGCCATAACGGATTTTTTCCATCTTTCTCGCTCCTTTGGGAATGCTTTCGATAAAAAGTATAGCATTCGCGCGAAGATTCGTCCTGCCGCGGGATGACGGAAACATGTACTATTGTGATTTCCCGTTGATCGCCGCGCGAAAGCGGCCGGGCGTCATGCCGAATTTTTCGCGGAATCTGCGGTGAAAATAGGCGGGATTTTCGAAGCCGCTGGCCATGCACACGTCGAGCACGGGCATGGAGGTGAGCCGAAGCAGCCCGGCGGCGTGATCCAGCCGCAGTCCGCAGAGAAATTCGCTCGGCGTGACGCCGAGGTAGCGCTTCATGCTGCGGGAAAGGTGCTCCCGGCTGTAGCCGCTCAGGCGCACCATCGTGTCGGCGGGCGCGGTGAAATTTTCATATTGGCGCATTTTCCGGCACAGCGCGTCCAGCCATTCCGGACAGGCGGCCGCGGCGGTTGGTTCGCACAGAAGCATGCCGAACAGCTCGCACAGCAGCTCGCGTAGCGCCAGCTGAACAGGCGCGCCGACCGCGTTGCGCCGCGCGTTGAAGCGCTCGTAAGCGTCCAATGCCCGGGCGGGGTCGACGGACACCGTGAGCGGAAGCGCGTCGTGCAGGCGTTCGAACGGCAGCGGGAGATCCGCGGCGTATTGCAGAAAGCGTTCAAAATGCGCTTTGGAGAAGGCGATGTTCACCAGCGTCGCGCCGTCCCGCGCGTCGAGCGCGTGGGTATCTTGCGGGCGCGCGAAGAACAGGTCGCCCGGCGACAGCAGGACGGCCTGGCCGCCGACGAAATGCGTGATTCGGCCGGAGGTGACGAGCGCAATTTCGTAATGCGAGTGGTTGTGCATCGGGCAGGTGAAGCAGCGGCGCAGGAGGGAGTAGCAATAGCCCTCGCGTTCCGTGGGCGGAATCGAGCTCGTGTAGGCTTCCTCGGTGAACGGACAGGCAGTTTCGCCGGTCAACAGCGTGGCGCACATAAAAGAATCCTCCTGTGATCACTCGCGGGCGCGTCTGCGGGACGCCGGCAGAAAGGTGAGCGCGAGCAGCGCGAGACCGATCCACTGCGACGTGGAAAGAAACAGGAACGCGCCGCGAATGGCGTCTCCGCGCAGAAATTCCATGAAAAAGCGCACCGGCGCGTACAGACGGATATAGTCGCGGAGCAGGTTTGCGCGCGGATTGCGGGCGCGCCGAAGCAGGATTGCGCCGATTGCCAGCAGAAGCGCGGCTTCGATCAGCTGCGCGGGCACAAGCGGAATGCCCGCGGGCGCGCCGACCCACTCGGTGTTCTCGGGATACACCACGCCGGGCAGCCAGCGCGCCTCGCGTCCATAGCAGCATCCGGCGAAGAAGCAGCCCACGCGTCCCAGCGCGTGCGCGAACGGAAGGCAGGGAAGCAGCGCGCGCGAAAGGGCGCGAACGGGCGTTTTCACGGCGCGCGCCGCGAGCAGGGCGGCAGCCGCGCCGAACAGGAAGCCGCCGTAGAACACGTAGCCGGGCTGATATTCGCGAAGAAACGCGCCGCGGCGAAGCATGGAAAAAAGCTCCTGCGGGGAATAGGTGATCAGCATATATGTGAACGCCGCGCCGAGCAGACCGCAGACAAGCGCCGCCGTGTACACAAACAGCATCCTGTCGGCGCGGATGCCGAACCGGCGCGCGCGAAAAAGCGTCATCACGCAGGAAACGACGATGCCCAGCGCGCAGAACACGCCGTAGGCGGGCAGGGAAATCGAACCGATGTGAAGATACGGGTGCATTCAAAGCCTCCGAATTGCAAACTTCAAGAATATCGTACTCGGAAAAACGGGGCCTGTCAAGAAAAATATCCGAAGAAATATGGAACGTTCTGGAATCGCCATGCGTCTAAACTTCATGGAGAAAGGGAGGGTACCCATGAAGAAAATTTGCGTTCTGACCCTGATTGCCATGATGGTTCTTGGCATGTGCACGGTTTCCATTGCGGAAGCGCCGCAGATCAAGCTGCACGCGATCGACGACAAGTACACGGACGATCTGGACGGCGGCGACAGGAAGTCCACCGTGGAAATTCAGACGGCGCTGGACGAATACGGCGACGGCGACATTACCGTGATCGTGAACGACCAGAGCTTCACCGTGGAAAGCTGCTGCAGCGTCGCGGAGAAGTACGCGACCGTGCAGATTCCCTATCAGGAGGACGGCTTCTATACGCTGATCATGCCCTACGAGTACGGCCCCAGCGACGACCCGGTCACGTACATGTTCATGTACATGGACGGCGTGCTGTACAACCTTGGCTCGGTGCCCGCGGTGCCGGAAACCATCGAGTTTGACGAGAACGGCGATTTCACCACGACCATCCGCGCGCGTCTGCTCGGCACGTGGTATCGCCCGGCGGATTACGTAATCGCCAGCGCGTATCACTGGGATGAGACCACGGAACAGGCCACGGAGGAGCACCTTGTGACGGAGGTTCCGCGTGACGTGTATCCGATGGGACAGATTGTCACGCTGAAGAAGAACCTGCCGGTGCTCGCGTCCCGCTACGACACGGAGCCGGTTAAGACCCTGACGGCCGGCGAAAAGGCGATCATCAGCGCGACCGACGACTGCCGCTGGCTGTACGTCGTGGACGCCGAGCTGGACGAGGGCGGCTGGGTGAAGATGCAGGGCGAATACACGGCCACGATTCAGATCGGCGAAAGCTGGGTGGATGAGACCGAGGTATTCGACGGACTGGTGTACGCCGACTGACGAATTCAAAACCGAAACGACCGCCGCTTCCGATTCACATGGAAGCGGCGGTCGCGCGTTTTTGGACAGGATCAATTTTCGCCTTCGGAGAGCTCTTTCTTGCTCTGCTGGAGGGCGACGCGGGTGCGGATGTCGGAATTCTCAACCAGCTGGCCGAAGCCATACATGCAGAAGGAGCCGATCCACGAGACGAGCGAACCGACGACCATCATCACGATGCCGCCAACGACGGCGGCTGCGCCGCCGAGTTCAGCGTCGACCGTCGCGCTGTATCCGCGCACGACGGACGCACTATTGAAAGCAACGCCGGTGAGCACCATGGCAATTCCGGAAATCACGGATGCGATGATGCCGAGCCAGCACAGAACCTTTGCGAGCGTCTTGATTTTGCGGCCGATGTTGTTGAACATGAGGATTCCTCCCGATTTCATTTTTGTGTGTCCATAGTGATTATAGCATGTACAGGCGAATTGTCAATGAAAATGTGAAAAAAATGGACAAAAATATGGCGCCGTCACCCGAGGATGACGGCGCGCGGAAGCAGGGGATCAGTTCTTGGTCTGAGCGGCAATCTTGTCCAGCTTGGTGTTGCGGAAGTACAGACCAACGTCGATGGAGATGGCGAGGAAGTTGAAGCAGTACGCGCACAGCGCCAGCCAGTACAGCCAGTTCTTGGTCTCCGGCGGGAAAGCGGCCTTGCGGACGACGCCGAAGATGTAGCCGACGAGCAGGAAGATCTCAAAGAAGAGGCTCTTGCCCTTGGCCGTGCGGGCGGTGTAGGACTTGCGGATGGAAATCGGCCACGACAGGCCGAAGCAGATGATCATCAATGCTTCGAGAAGGTCAGACATGATGGAAGCCTACTTTCTGTTTATTAGTTGAACTTGCGCGTGTAGTCGGGGAGCAGCTTGGGTGACGGCGTATCGCTGTCGATTCCGGCGGCCTTCAGGTCGTCGTCATAGGCCTTCACGTGATCGAGCGTGAGCTTGCCGACGGTGACGGAGCGGAATCTCCTGCCCGTCTGCTGACCGGCGTTGCGGCCGAACACGATGACGTCCAGCAGGCTGTTGCCCATCAGACGGTTGCGGCCGTGAATGCCGCCGACGGCCTCGCCCGCGACGAACAGGTTTTCAACGGAGGTCATGCCTTCGGCGTTGATTTCCAGACCGCCGTTCTGGTAGTGCAGCGTCGGATAGACGAGAATCGGGGTTTCGCGCATGTCGATGCCGAACTTCAGATACATTCTGAGCATGGCCGGCAGGCGCTTTTCCAGCGTGCCCTTGCCGTGGATCATGTCGATCATCGGGGTGTCCAGCCACACGGCCTTACCGGCGGGCGTGGGAACGCCCTTTTCATGGGTGGAGCACTCGCGAATGATGGACGCGGCGGCAACGTCGCGGGTTTCCAGCGGATGCATGAAGCATTCACCTTCGCTGTTGATGAGCTTCGCGCCCATCGAACGCACCTTTTCGGTGACCAGCGCGCCATAAATCTGCTGCGGGAAGGCGACGCCGGTGGGATGGTACTGAAGCGTGTCCTGATACAGCAGCTTCGCGCCCGCGCGGTAGCCGAGAATCAGGCCGTCCGCCGTCGCGCCGTAGTGGTTGGAGGTGGGGAAGCCCTGATAGTGCATGCGTCCCGCGCCGCCGGTGGCAATGACGACACACTTGGCGCGCGCCACGCGAATCTCACCGGTTTCCATGTTCAGAAGAACCGCGCCGGCCGCCTTGCCCTCGTCGTCCTTGATCAGCTCGATCGCCGCGGTGAAGTCCACAACCGGAATGCCGCGGTTCAGAACCTCGTCGCGCAGCGTGCGCATGATTTCCGCGCCGGAATAGTCGGCCGCGGCGTGCATGCGCTTGCGGGAGGTGCCGCCGCCGTGGGTGGTGATCATCGTGCCGTCGGGCGCCTTGTCGAACTCAACGCCCAGGCGGTTGAGCCACTGAATGGCCTCGGGGCCCTCCATGACCAGCTTGCGAACCAGCTCGGGACGGTTGGCGTAGTGGCCGCCGCCCATCACGTCCAGATAGTGCTGGGCGGGGGAGTCGCCGGGCTTGTCGGCCGCCTGAATGCCGCCCTCGGCCATCATGGTGTTGGCATCGCCGATGCGCAGCTTGGTGACGATCATCACGTTCGCGCCGGCTTCATTGGCTTCGATGGCCGCGGAAGAGCCCGCGCCGCCGCCGCCGATGACCAGCACGTCCACGTCGTAGTCAATTTTGTTCAGGTTTACATTCAGATCGAGCACGCGGCTGTGGCCTTCCAGCATCTCATTCAGCTCAACGGGCGCTTTTTCGCCCTTGTTGGGGCCGATTTTGATGGTGGTGAAGCCTTCGGGGCGGTAATCCGGATGGTACTGCGCGAGCAGCGCGTCCTTCTCCGCGGCCGTCATGCGGCGGGGCTCCAGCGCAACGTTCGCTTCGCGCGCCGCTTCCACCTTTTTCATGGAATCAAGCATTTCCTGCGTAAACATTGTGCGGCCCCCTTACTTTTCGATGTCGCGATGGTCGTAAAGTTCCTTAAGCTCCTCCAGCGGCTTGGCCATGATGGCTTCGATCGCTTCGGTGCACAGGCCGTCCTGAATTTCCTTCACGCGGGTGTTCAGGTGCTCGCTTTCCGGGGCGATGTACTTGCCGTTCAGGCGGCGAGCCAGCATGGCGACCTGCGGATGGGAGATGCCGGCGGGGCAGCGGGAGGAGCAGATGCCGCACATCACGCAGTCAAAGGACAGCTCGGCGCACTTTTTGAAATCGCCGCGCTGCGCGTAGGCGATGTACTGCATGACGTTCAGCCCCTGCGAGCAGCTCTTGGTGCACGCGTTGCAGCCGACGCAGGCGTAGATTTCCGGGTACAGCTGCATCATGATCTGCTGATCGGGCTTCGCCTTTTCGATGTCGTAGCCTTCCTTCACCAGCGGGAAGAAGGGCAGCGTCGCCACGTACATGTTGTCCTCCACCTTGGTGGAGCAGGCGAGGCAGGCCTTGAGCTCCTTGTCGCCCTTCACGCGGTACACCGTCGCGCACGCGCCGCAGAAGCCGTTGCGGCAGCCGACGCCGCGCACCAGCTTGTAGCCGGCGTATTCGAACGCTTCCATGATCGTCAGGTCGTCCGGAACCTCGTATTTCTTGCCGTACAGGTATACATTGACCATATTTGCCATGGTGAACCCTCCATCAATACTCGCTGGGCAGCTCGCCCAGTTCGTCAAACCGGAACACCGGTCCGTCCTTGCAGACGTACTTGTTGCCGATGTTGCAGCGGCCGCACTTGCCGACGCCGCACTTCATGCGCAGCTCCATCGTGGTGTAAATCT
The DNA here is from genome assembly GCA_004556395.1 of Clostridiales bacterium. Classification (GTDB taxonomy): domain Bacteria; phylum Bacillota; class Clostridia; order Christensenellales; family Aristaeellaceae; genus SFHK01. The sequence continues at coordinate 69,810 of SFHK01000012.1, read as the reverse complement.
GCGTATTCACGAAGCCCAGCTCGGTCAGCGAGCCGAGCGTGAACTTGATCATGATCGGCGGGCCGCAGACGAGCACGTTCTTGTCCGGATCAAAGCCCAGCTCCTTCACATAGCTGGGAACGAAGCCGACATGCCCCGGCCACGTGTCCTGCGCGCGGTCGATGGTCAGGTGCACGTTGATGCCCTCTTCCTTCGCCCATTCGTTCTGAATCTCGTCCAGATCGAGCAGGTCTTCCATCGAACGGGAGCCGTACACGATGTCCACGGTGCCGTAATCGGCGCGGTTCGCGCGAACGTAGTTGATCACGCTGTGCAGAGGCGCAAGGCCGACGCCGCCGGCGATGAACAGAAGGTTCTGTCCCTTGAGCGCGGTGTCCACCGGGAAACCGTTGCCGTAGGGGCCGCGGATCAGAATTTCCTGCCCCACGTCCATCTGATGCAGCCAAGAGGTCAGGCAGCCGCACTTTTTGATGGAGAATTCCATGAAATCCTTCTCGGTGGGGGAGGAGGTGATGGAGAACATCGCTTCACCCACGCCGGGGATGGAGAGCATGGCGCACTGGCCGGGCTTGTGCTCAAACACCTTGCCGCCGCCGAGCGCGTTCACGCGGAAGGTTTTGATGTCGGGCGTGTCGGTGCGGATGGCCGTGACCACGCCGAGCTGGGGAACCAGATTCTCAATCGACATGTTTCTTTCCTCCCAGCGCCTTGATGACCTTGACGATATTCATGTGAATCGGGCACTTTTCCACGCAGCGGCCGCAGCCGACGCAGGAGAAAACGCCGTCGTTGTTCATGGGGAAGTAGACCAGCTTGTGCATGAAGCGCTGACGGAAGCGCTCCAGCTGGGTCGGACGGTTGCTGCCGTGCGCCATCAGCGTGAAGTCGGAATACATGCAGCTGTCCCAGCAGCGGTAGCGCTGCACGCCGTGACCGGTGTTGAAATCGCGGATGTCGTAGCACTGGCAGGTGGGGCAGACGAACGTGCAGGAGCCGCAGCCCAGGCAGGCGGCGGAGAGATCCTTCCAGCGGGGAGAGTTGAACTCTTCCATCATGGCGCCGTCCTTCAGGGATTCCACGGAAAGATCGGCCAGCGGCAGCTTCGCCATTTCCTCATGGATGCGCGCCTTTTCCGCTTCCACGGGCTGGTCGTCCGCGTCGGAAAGCAGGTCGCCCAACAGAGCCAGCAGCTTTTCGCCCTTTTCGGTGACGGCCTTCAGGTACATGGTGTCGCCCACGATCCACGCGTTGGCGTCGCCGTCGGCGCTTTCAGCGGGATTTACGCCGAAGGTCTGGCAGAAGCAGCTTTCCTCGGGGTTGCCGCAGGCCAGCACCACGAGCGTGCCGTGCTCACGGCGCGCGGCGTAGTAGGGATCGAGCGGATCGGACAGGAAGACCAGATCGAGCACGCCCTTGAAGCTGCGCGCGTCGCAGGCGCGAACGCCGAACACGGTGAAGGGCTCGCTTTCGGGCGCGACGGGCTTCACATTGATGGACTTGCCGTCCATGTGGAAGTGCGCGAAATCCTCGCACTGCGGGAAGAACGCGTCCTTGGCGGACTTCACGGTCTTGGTTACGTCCAGACGCACGTTTGCGCCGGGCGCGTACTCGTCAAAATTGACCTGCTCGGCCTTCTCGATGGGCAGGTACAGCTTCTGCGCGGCAGAGATGCGATCGAAGGCCTCGGTCAGGCGCGTCATGGAAAGCTTCTTCACGCGTTTTCGCCCCTTTCCATTACGATTTTCGGGTCGGGATCGTTCTTGTCAAAGTTGACAAGCGGCGCGCGGGAGCCGGGTTCGAGACCGGCCTGATAGTCGCCGTAGAGCTCGTCGATGTCCTTGATGAACTTGCGGTTCAGAAGGTGCAGCGGGATGCCCTGCGGGCACACGCGGCTGCATTCGCCGCAGTCGGTGCAGCGACCGGCCACGTGGAACGCGCGGATGATGTGGAACAGGTTCTCCTCGAAGTCGTCCGGGTTGGCCTTGGAGGCGACGCCGGAGTTCGGGTTGTCAAACACGCACTTCACGCAGGAGCACGCCGGGCATACGTTGCGGCAGGCGTTGCAGCGGATGCACTTGGACAGCTGCGAGCGCCAGAAGGCGAAGCGCTCCTCGGGGGAGAGAGCTTCGATCTTTTTTACCTCGTTAAAGCGATCCTCGACCTCGATGGGCTTCTGAGCTTCTTCATCGTCGATCACCTCATCGAAGGCGTAGAAGGTCTTGCCCTTGCAGGCGAGGCACTTGCCAAGCAGCACGGCCTGACGGTCGGTTACGTCGGCTTCCTTGCGGATGCCGAGTTTCTTCATCTTATTATAGTCCAGCATGCCCTTGCAGCCCGCGCCCACGACGTAGACTTTTTCGCGGTCGATGCGGTGCTCGGTCAGAAGCTGGTTGAAGCTCAGCGTGTCGCAGGGCTTCAGGAACACGAGCGTCTTGCCTTCCCAGTCGCGCGCCTTGATCAGGTATTTGCTCAGGTTCGCGCCGGAGAAGCCGTTGTATACGAAGCCGTTCAGGCTCTCTTCCGTTTCGAAAAAGGCGGGCGTGAGATCATACCAGAATTCGCCTTTTTCCCAGCCGAGCACGCGCTTCACTTCGCCGGAGGCGAGCTTTTCGCGCGCAACATTCAACATTCTTACAGCGATTCCTTGCATCTCAGATCCCCCAACTTCACATTCTCGCCAAGCTCGGTTACGGTCTTGACGAAGTCGTTCATGACGGAAGCGAACTTCACGCCCTCGGCGGCGGAAACCCACTCCACGCGGGTGCGCGCGCGCTCAATGCCCAGATAGTCCAGCATGCTGAACAGCGTCGTCATGCGGCGGCGGGCATAGTAGTTGCCGGTGGTGTAGTGGCAGTCGCCCGGATGGCAGCCGCAGATGATCACGCCGTCCGCGCCGCGCTGGAACGCGCGCAGGATGAACAGCGGATTCACGCGGCAGGAGCAGGGCACGCGGATGATCTTCACATCCGCCGGATAGGTCAGACGGCTGGTGCCCGCCAGATCCGCGCCCGCGTAGCTGCACCAGTTGCAGCAGAAGGCGACGATCAGGGGCTTGAACGCCTTGTTTTCCGTTACTTGCATATCGCGTCAACCTCCGCCATGATTTCTCGATTGGTGAAGCCCTTCAGATCCATCGCGCCGGACGGACAGGAGACCGTGCACGCGCCGCAGCCCTGGCATACGGCCGGGTTGACCTGCGCCACGCGCTTCACGCCGCGAACCTCGGGGCCGCGGACTTCCTTGTCCACGTAGGTGATGGCGCCATAGGGGCACACGCGCTCGCACGTCGAGCAGCCGTTGCACAGAAGCTCGTTGGACTGGGCGACACACGGGTTGGTGATCATCTTGTCCTTGCTCAGAAGGCCGATGACCTTCGAGGCGGCCGCGCTGGCCTGCGCGACGGTTTCCGGAACGTCCTTCGGGCCCTGGCAGGTGCCGGAGAGGAACACGCCGGCGGTCGGGCTTTCCACGGGGCGCAGCTTCGCGTGCGCTTCGGTGAAGAAGTCGTTGGTGTCCATGCTGGCGGTGAGCATCGTGGCCACGGAACGGGCGGAGGGATCCGGCTCGATCGCGGTGGCGAGCACGACCATGTCGGTTTCAAGCAGAAGCTGCTCGCCGTTCAGAAGGTCGCTGCCCTGCACCATCAGCTTGTCGCCGTTCTTCCAGACCTTGCCGACCATGCCCTTGATGTACTCGACGCCATACTGCTCGACGGCGCGGCGGTAGAACTCGTCGAAGTTCTTGCCCGGCGTACGCACGTCGATGTAGAACACGTGCACGTTGGTGTCGGGATACTTCTCGCGCACCAGCATCGCGTGCTTGGCGGTGTACATGCAGCAGATCTTGGAGCAGTAGCTCTTGCCGCGATGGTCGTCGCAGCGGGAGCCGACGCACTGGATGAACACGATGTCGTGCGGATGCTGCTTGTCGGAGGGACGCAGCAGAACGCCCTTGTTGGGGCCGGCCGCGTTCATCAGGCGCTCGAATTCCAGCGACGTGACGACGTCGGGATTGTCCGAGTAGCCGTACTCGTCGTACTTGGAAGCGTCGATGGGCTTAAAGCCGGTGGCGGCGACGATCGCGCCGTACTGACGCTCGATGATCTCGTCCTTCTGCGTGTAGTCGATCGCCTTCGCGGAGCAGATCTTCTCGCACAGGCCGCACTTGCCGCTCTTCAGCTTCAGGCACTGGGTGGGATCGATCGTGGCTACGTTCGGGATGGCCTGCGCGAAGGGGATATAAATCGCGCCACGGGTGTTGAGACCCATGTTGAATTCGTTCAGACCCTTGCGGGAGGGGCACTTTTCGGTGCAGGCGCCGCAGCCGGTGCACTTGGTCGAGTCGACATAGCGCGCCTTTTTGCGAATCTTCACCGTGAAGTTGCCAACGAAGCCGCTGACCGACTCAACCTCGGAATAGGTGAGCAGGTCGATCTTCTCATTCTGCGCCGCGTCCACCATCTTGGGGGTGAGGATACAGGCCGCGCAGTCGAGGGTGGGGAAGGTCTTGTCCAGCTGCGCCATGCGGCCGCCGATGGTGGGCGTCTTTTCGACGATATCCACTTCAAAGCCGGCGTCGGCAATGTCCAGCGCCGTCTGAATGCCGGCGATACCGCCGCCGATGACGAGCGCGCGCTTGGTCACGGGGCTCTCGCCGGGGGTGAGGGGCGCGTTCAGCTGCACCTTGGCGACGGCGGTGCGGGCCAGAATGATGGCCTTCTCCGTCGCTTCGGCCTTGTCCTTATGAATCCAGGAGCAATGCTCGCGGATGTTGGCGATTTCCACCATATAGGGGTTCAGACCGGCGCGCTGCGCGGTCTTGCGGAAGGTGGCTTCGTGCATGCGGGGAGAGCAGGAGCAGATGACCACGCCCGTCAGGTTGTATTCATGAATGGCGTCGGAGATCAGCTTCTGTCCGCCTTCGGAGCACATATACTGGTAATTCGCGGCGTAAACCACGCCCGGCTCGCGCTTCATCGCCTCGGCGACCGCCTGTACGTCGACGGTTGCCGCGATGTTGCTGCCGCACCAGCAAACAAATACGCCGATTCTCTGCATATTGATTCGTCTCCTTTATTTGCTGTACTTGCGCATGGCGGCCATAAGCGCCTGCTGCGGGATTTCGTCGTCGAGTTTGCCCGGAAGGTCGTCGGGCTTCAGGTGATTCATGCCCTGCTGGCGGATGACCATCAGGCGCACGGCTTCGACCAGCTTCGCCGGCTCCACGCCGCGCGGGCAGCGATCCACGCACGCCAGGCAGGTCAGGCACTTGTAGAGCGATTTGGAGGCCATCAGCTTCTCAATCTGTCCCTTTTCCACCATATAGACAAACTGATGCGGATGATATTCCATCTCGCCGTAGGCGGGACAGGTGCCGCTGCATTTTCCGCAGCGCATGCACTTGCGCACGTTTACGCCGCTGATGCGCGTCACGGTCTCCTGAAGCATCTGTTCGTTTGCGTTCATGCCTGTTCCTCCTTTACACCCAGCGCCTCAGCCAGCAGCTCGGTGAAATAGTAAACCGGAAGCGCGTGCTCGCCCGCGTTCTGCTTCAGGTTGTACATGCACAGCGGGCAGGCGGTGACCAGCGCCTCGCAGCCGCGGCCGGCGGCGCTGGACAGGACGCGCTCTACCTGCTTCGCGGCCTGCGCGCGATCCTCCAGCGCGATGTAGCCGCCGCAGCACTCGTTGCGGAACTCGTATTTCACGCTCGTCGCGCCGATGGCGGAAAGGAAATCCTCGATGATCGTGGGATGCTCGGGATTGTCAAACGCCATCACGGCGGAGGGGCGAAGCAGCAGGCAGCCGTAGTACGCGCCGATTTTGCGGCCCTTCAGCGGGTTCACAACCTGCTTTTTGATCTCGTCGAAGCCCACGGTGTCGCGCAGCATCTCGAGGTAGTGAACCACCTTCGTCTCGCCCGCGTAGGGAACGTCGGGCTTCAGATAGTTGTTCACGCGGGTGCGCACGTACTCGTTTTCCTTCATGTCGTGGTTCATGCGCTTGATCACATGGTGACAGGCGGAGCAGAGCGTCAGCAGATCCTCTCCATGCGCTCGCGCGTCCATCAGCGCGCGCACGGAGGACAGGCGGGAGGCGATTTCATCCTCCACCTGCGGGTACACCGCGCCGCAGCACTGCCACTCCTCGATTTCGCGCAGCTCTACGCCCAGCTTCAAAGCGCTTTCGCGTCCCCATTTATCGAGGTCGCGCGCCTTGGTTTTCAGCGTACAGCCGGGAAAGTAACTGAATTTCATAGAGCCGTCTCCTTATGCCATGTTCTCGGGGTTAAAGACCTCGTCAAACCGCTCCGCGGTCAGGAAGCCGAGCTGCACGCACGCTTCCTTCAGGGAGATGTTCTCCTTGTAGGCCTTCTTGGCGGTCTTGGCGGCGTTGTCGTAGCCGATGTACGGATTGAGCGCCGTGACCAGCATCAGGGAGTTATACAGGTTGTGGTGCATCTTTTCGCGGTTGGCGCGAATGCCGGAGACGCAATTCTTATTGAAGGAATTGATGCCGTCGGCCAGCAGGCGCGCGGACTGCAGGAAGTTGTAAATCAGAACCGGCATGAACACGTTCAGCTCGAAGTTGCCCTGGCTGGCCGCCATGCCCACGGCCACGTCGTTGGCCATGACCTGAACGGCGACCATCGTCAGGCTTTCGCACTGGGTGGGATTTACCTTGCCGGGCATGATGGAGGAGCCGGGCTCGTTTTCCGGAATGAAGATTTCGCCCAGACCGTCGCGCGGGCCGCTTGCCAGCCAGCGCACGTCGTTGGCAATCTTCATCAGGTTCGCGGCCAGCGCCTTCAGCGCGCCGTGCATGAACACCAGATCGTCCTTGCTGGTCAGCGCGTGGAACTTGTTGGCGGCGCTGGTGAAGGGATAGCCGGTCAGCTCGCTTACAACGCGGGCGACCACGGGGCCGAACTCCCTGGGGCAGTTGAGGCCGGTGCCGACGGCGGTGCCGCCCAGCGCCAGCTCGCTGATGCCCGGAAGCGCGGCTTCGATCATCGCGCGCGTCTTTTCGATCATGTTGCGCCAGCCGGAGATTTCCTGAGAGAAGCGGATGGGCGTCGCATCCTGCAGATGCGTGCGGCCCGTCTTCACGATGCCCTCGTTCTCGGCCTCCAGCCGCTTGAACGTTTCAATCAGGCCATCCATCGCCGGCAGCAGTTTTTCGCGGATGATCGTAACCGCGGCGATGTGCATGGCGGTGGGGAAGGTGTCGTTCGAGCTCTGGGACATGTTCACGTGATCGTTGGGATGCAGAAGCTTTTCGCCCGCGATTTCGTTGCCGCGGTTGGCAATGACCTCGTTGGCGTTCATGTTGGACTGCGTGCCGCTGCCGGTCTGCCATACGACCAGCGGGAAGTGGTCGTTCAGGGAACCGGAAATCACCTCGTCGCAGGCGCGGCTGATCACGTCCAGACGGCGGTCGTCCAGCTTGCCGAATTCATGGTTGGCAATTGCCGCGGCCTTCTTCAGAATGCCGAAGGCGTGGGTGATTTCGCGCGGCATGATCTCGCCGCCGATTTTGAAGTTCTGGAAGCTGCGCTGCGTCTGCGCGCCCCAGTAGCGATCCGCGGGCACCTGCATCTCGCCCATGGAATCCCGCTCAATGCGATAATTCATGCTTTGGCCTCCCTTATGCCTTCGTCTCGGGCATCGTGAGGTCGATCTGCGCGATGACGGCCTTCAGCGCGTCGGCGCTGTGGTGCAGCTTCTCGAGCTCCTCGTCCGTCAGGCGGGGCGTGATGCGGCCCTGAACCTTTCCGTTGCCCAGCAGCATCGGCAGGGACAGGCACACGTCGGAAATGCCGTATTCGCCGCTCAGCATCGTGGAAACGGTGACGACCGCGTTCACGCCGCCCTGCAGGCATTCGCAGATGCCGCACACGGACACGGCGATGGCGTAGTTGGTGCAGCCCTTGCGGCGGATGATCTTGCCGCCGGAGGAGCGCATATAGTTGTCGATCTCGTCGTAGTCGAGGTCGACCATGATGCCCTGATCGAGCTTGATCAGTTCCTTATAGTCGGCAAGGCTGATCGTGGAAACCTCGGCGATCGACCACGGCACGAAGCTGGTCTCGCCGTGCTCGCCGAAAACGTAGGCGTGCACGTTCTTCTGGGAAACGGACAGATACTCGGCGATGCGGGCGCGCAGACGCGCGGTGTCCAGCAGCGTGCCGGAGCCGATGATGCGGTTCTGCGGAATGCCGGAAACCTTGCTGAAAACGTAGGTCAGAATGTCCACCGGGTTGGCGACGATGACGTAGGTCGCGTCCGGGCAGGAGCGGACGATCTGGGGGGTAATCTGCTTGATGATGTTTACGTTGGTCTGCGCAAGGTCGATGCGCGTCTGGCCGGGCTTGCGGGCCACGCCGGAGGTGATGACGACGATGTCGCTGCCCACGGCGGACTTGTAGTCGCCGGCGTAAACGTTGACCGGCTCGCTGAACAGGGGCGTGCCCTGATGAATATCCATGGCTTCGCCCAGCGCCTTGTCTTCGTTGATGTCGATGATGACGATCTCGTTGGCAATGTTCTTGAGAGCAAGCGCAAACGCGGTCGTGGAACCCACGCTGCCGGCACCGATCACGGTGATTTTGTTGACGGCCATGAAAAAATCCCTCTTTCTCTATATGTTCGGGAATACCCACGATTATTATATACCATTACAGGCATGTGTGCAAATACTTTTTTGAGATAACGGCATTGTCGCACGGGATATATCGCCCCGAACGAGACGCGCGGCGGGTTTCCGCGCCGGAAAACGCGCGTGAAGCGAGGAAAGAAAGGTAGCGTGCGCGAAATTTAGCGCTTATAATGGTTGAGAAAAAGCGCGAAAGGCTGTATAATAGAAGTCATGAATCACCGGACGGTGAACGGAGGTACGCGTGTGAACATCCTGCATATGCGCTATGCTGTGGAGGTGGCCAGAGCCGGCTCCATCAGCCGGGCGTCGGAGACATTATATATGAACCAGCCCAACCTGAGCCGAGCCATCCGGGATCTCGAGGGGACGCTGGGCATTACCCTGTTTGAACGCACGGCGCGCGGCATGGTGCCTACCTCGGAGGGCGAGGTCTTTCTGGAGCGCGCGCGCAGAATCCTCGGTGAAATCGATGAGATGGAAGCGTTCTACCGCGAGGAAACGCAGGTGAAGCAGCGCTTCTCGGCCTGCGTTCCGCCGTCCTGCTATGTGGCGGAGGCGTTTCTGAACACGCTGAACGCGCTGACGGCCGATCCCGCGGAGCTGGACTACCGCGAGACGGGCGCGGCGGCGGCCATTCGCGCCGTCGCCGAGGGCGAGTGCCGAATCGGCATCGCGCGTTGCACGGGCAACTATTTCCCGCGCTTCCGGCAGCAGATGGAGGCAGGCGGGTTGTTTCACGAGCGCATCGTCGAGTTTACGCCGGTGCTGGCCTATTCAAAGGACAGCCCGCTCGCGTCGGCCGACCCGGTGACGGAGGACGAACTCAAAACGCTGATCGAGGTCGCGCCCGGCGATTTCGACGTGCCGTCGATGGCGCCCGAGGAGGTTCGGCGCGAGCAGTATCCGGACGGCGATTTCCGCCGGGTGCTCACGCCGTCGCGCGCGGCGCGGCTGGAAATTCTTTCCGTGCAGCCGCAGAGCTATGTGTGGACGGCGCCGCTCACGCCGCGCACGCTTTCCCGCTATGGGCTTGAGCAGCGCACGGTGGCTTTCGCGCGCACCGTGTATCGGGACGAGCTGTTCTACCGGCGTGACCTCAAGCTGACGGACATGGAAAAGCGCTTCCTGACCGAGCTTTGCGACGTGCGGCGCGAGGTGTTCAGGGCATATCGCAAAGAGCAATGACAATATATCAAAGATGTACTTGCGCGGGCGGGCGTATGGCGATACAATTAGAGTCGTATACGACTGCGCGCCGAAAGGTGAGTGTGCATGAATCTCGACAGGGTCATCGCGGTTCGAAACAATAAGACCGTTTACCAGGATGGGGATACGTGCATCAAGGTCTTTACCGGCCGCGTCGCGGCGGCGGACGTTCTGCGCGAAGCGGCCAATCAGGCGGCGGCGCGGGACGCGGGTCTGCCGGTGCCGGAGGTGCTGGCGGCCGAGCGCGTGCCGGACGGCTGGGCGATTGCCTCCCGGTTCATATACGGCCGCACGCTTTCCGACCGCGTGCGCAGGCACCCGGAGGAGCGGGACAGCGCGATTCGAACGCTGGCGCAGGTGCGCACGCAGATTCACGCCTCCAAGCTCAACGGCCTCGAGTCGCTGAAAAGCCGCGTATCGCGCCTGATCGCGCGCGCGCCGCTGGCGGAGGACGCGAAGGCGGAGCTGATCGCGCGCACGTCGCGCATGCCGGACGGCGCGTCTCCCTGCCATGGCGATCTGATGCTTTCCAACGTGATCGAATGCGCGGACGACGGCTTTGCCGTGGTGGACTGGGCGCGCGCCTGCCGTGGGCGGGCCGCGGCGGACGACGCGGTGACGCTTCTTCTGCTTGAGATGGAGGAGAGTGCGGAAATGGCGAACGCCTATCGCTCGCGGCTGGACAGCGATCCCCGGGAAATTGCGCAGTGGACGCCGCTGGTCGCGGCGTCGCGCACCATGATGGCGAACGAACGTGAACGAGCGTTTCTGATACCAAAGATCTTTTCCCCGCGAAACATATGAAGGAGGTTCTTCTCATGAAAATCACGGTTTGCATCGGCAGCTCCTGTCACCTGAAAGGTTCCCGCCTGGTCGTCGCTTCGCTTCAGAAGCTGATTGCCGAGAACAACGTTTCCGACAAGGTGGAGCTGGGCGGCACCTTCTGCATGGGCAAGTGCCAGCAGGGCGTCTGCGTGGCGATCGGCGACGAGATTTATTCCGTCTCGCCCGACACCGTGGACGAGTTTTTCAAAGAGAACGTGCTTGAGAAGGTGAAATAATGATCATCCAGGTGTGCGTTGGCAGCTCCTGTCACCTGAAGGGCTCGATGGATATCGTAGGCCTTCTGAAAAAGGCCATTGAGGATAACCATCTGGAGAGAGACGTGACGCTGGCAGGGAGCTTCTGCACCGGCCGATGCAATCGCAACGGCGTCACCATCACCGTAGACGACGACGTTTACCCGGGCGTCACCAAGGAAGGCTTTCGCGACTTCTTCCAGGAAAAGGTGCTGGCGAAACTGAAGTAAAGGAATGATAGGCGTGTCCGATTGTTTGATGCTCAAGAAATCCAACTGCAAGAACTGCTACAAGTGCATCCGGCATTGCCCGGTGAAGTCCATCCGCTTCTCCGGCAATCAGGCGCATATCATCGGCGACGAGTGCATCCTGTGCGGCCACTGCTTTGTGGTATGCCCGCAGAACGCGAAGGAAATTGTCAACGACACCGAGCGCGTGAAGGTGCTTCTGCAGGGCAGGGAGCCGGTATACGTTTCGCTGGCGCCCTCCTTCGCCGCCAACTATGACGACTGCGGCATCGAGGATATGGACGCGGCGCTGAAGGCGCTGGGCTTCGCCGGCGCGGAGGAGACCGCCGTCGGCGCGACGATCGTAAAAACCGAGTATGAAAACATGCTCGAAAGAGGCGACAGGGACGTCGTGATTTCCTCCTGCTGCCATTCGATCAACCTGCTGATTCAGAAGTATTACCCGCAGCTTTTGCCGTATCTGGCCGACGTCGTTTCCCCGATGCAGGCGCACTGTCTGGATCTGAAAAAGCGTTACCCGGGCTGCAAGACGGTGTTCATCGGCCCCTGCGTGGCCAAGAAGGACGAGGCGCAGAAGTACAAGGACATCGTGGACGCGGTGCTTACGTTCGAGGAGCTTACCGAGTGGCTGAGAGAAAAGAACATTTCGATCGGTCAGCACCGTGTGGCCAGCGAAAAGAGCCGCGCGCGCTTCTTCCCGACGACCGGCGGCATTCTCAAGACCATGAAGCAGGACGCGCCCGGCTACCGCTATATGGCGCTGGACGGCGTGGAGAACTGCATCGCCGCGCTGAAGGACATTGAAAGCGGCAAGGTGCACCACAGCTTCATCGAAATGTCCGCGTGCGTCGGCTCCTGCATCGGCGGCCCGGTCATGGAGAAATACCATCGCGCGCCGGTTCAGGATTATATGGCCATCGTGAACTACGCCGGCAGCGAGGATTTTGACGTCGATCAGCCGGAGGAGATGGCGATTCACAAGAGCTTCGAGTACATCGACCGCCACACGAAGACGCCCGACGAGCAGGAGATTCAGTCGATCCTGCGCCAGATGGGCAAGACCCGCAAGGAGGACGAGCTGAACTGCGGCTCCTGCGGCTACAACACCTGCCGCGAAAAGGCGATTGCCATTTATCAGGGCAAGGCCGAAATCGCCATGTGTCTGCCGTATCTGAAGGAAAAGGCGGAAAGCTTTTCCGACAGCATCGTCAACAACACGCCCAACGGCCTGATTGTGCTCAACGAGAATCTGGAGGTTCAGCAGATCAATCAGGCGGCGCGCCGCATCATGAATATCCGCAGTACCTCCGATGTGCTGGGCGACCAGGTGGTTCGCATTCTCGACCCGCTTCCCTTCATGCAGGTGCGCGACAGCGGCCGCAGCATTCGCGACCAGCGCACGTATCTGGCGGAATACAAGCGCTACGTCGAGCAGACGATTCTGTTTGACCGCGAGTATAAGCTGCTGATCTGCATCATGCGCGACGTGACCGACGAGGAGAACGAGCGCGAGAAGAAGGAAAGCATCAGCCGTCAGACGGTGGAAATCGCCGACAAGGTCGTCGACAAGCAGATGCGCATCGTTCAGGAAATCGCGTCCCTGCTGGGCGAGACCGCGGCGGAAACCAAGATCGCGCTTACGAAGCTGAAGGAGTCGATCACAAATGAATAATCTGTGCGCGGATATCGGCTACAAAAGCGTGAACCATTACGGCGAGCAGCTGTGCGGCGACCATGTGGACATCGTGGAGCAGAACGACAGCTCCGTGATCGTCGTGCTGGCGGACGGACTGGGAAGCGGCGTAAAGGCGTCGATTCTGTCCACGCTGACCTCCACCATCATCTCCACGATGATGGCGGAGGGGCTTTCGCTGGAGGACTGCGTCGGCACCATCGCCGCCACGCTGCCCGTGTGCTCCGTGCGCGGCGTGGCGTATTCCACGTTCACCATCATTCATATCATCAACAACGAGCGCGCGGAGATCATTCAGTATGACAATCCGCACGTGATTCTGATTCGCGACTTCGCCAACTACGATTATCCCAAGACGGAAACGACCATCGGCGGGAAGCAGATTTTCAAATCCGTCGTCACGCTGAAGGAAAACGACATCTTCGTCGCCATGTCCGACGGCTGCCCGCACGCCGGCATCGGCGTGGCGTACAACTTCGGCTGGCAGCGCGAGGACATTATCTCCTTCATGGAGTCGATCGCTCCGGCGGGGTATACGGCGAAAACGCTGTCCACGATTCTGGTGGATGAATGCGACAAGCTGTACGGCCATAAGCCCGGCGACGATGCGACGGCGTGTGTCGTGCGCATCCGCAAGCGCGAGCCGATGAACATCCTGTTCGGCCCGCCGGCGAGCCGAGACGACAACGACCGCATGATGAGCCTGTTCTTCTCCAAGGAGGGCAAGCACATCGTGTGCGGCGGCACCACGTCCACTATCGCGGCGAAGTATCTGGGCAAGCCTTTGCGCCCCACGCTGAATTTCGAGGAATCCGACGTGCCGCCGATTGCGGAGATCGAGGGCGTCGATCTGGTCACGGAGGGCGTGATCACGATCAACAAGGTGCTCGAAAACGCGAAGGACTACCTGAAGGACAACGAAAGCTACGCCCACTGGTCGCTGAAGCGCGACGGCGCGTCGCTGATCAGCCGCCTGCTGTTTGAAGAGGCGACGGACATCAATTTCTTCGTGGGACGCGCCATTAACCCGGCGCACCAGAACCCGGATCTGCCGATCAACTTCAGCATCAAGATGAACCTTGTAAAGGAGCTTTCCGAGTGTCTGAGGAAGATGGGCAAGCGAATCAAGGTCAGTTACTTTTAGAGGAGGCACGCTTCCATGCGCAAGTTTGATACCAAGGTACAGCATCTGAAATACAAGGTTCTTAGGGAAGTGGCGCGGCTGGCATGGGACGATAAGCTGATTGAGAACATCACCCGAATCCCGTATACCATCGTACCCGGCACCACGCCGACGATGCGCTGCTGCGTGTATAAGGAGCGCGCCATTCTTGCCGAGCGCGTGCGCATGGCCATGGGCGGGTCGAGCGAGAACCCCAACGTGATCGAGGTCATCGACATTGCCTGTGATGAATGTCCGGTGGGCGGCTACGAAGTGACGAACGCCTGCCGAGGCTGTCTGGCGCATCGCTGCGAAGACGTATGCCGCCGCGGGGCGATTTCTTTCGACCATATGCACGTGGCGCACATCGACAAGACCAAGTGCGTGGAGTGCGGCGCGTGCGCGAAGGTGTGCCCGTACACGGCCATCGTCAACCGCATTCGCCCCTGTCAGAACGCCTGCAAGGTCAAGGCTATCGCCGTGAACGAGAACAAGGCCGCCGTGATCGACAACGACAAGTGCACCTCCTGCGGCGCGTGCGTGTATCAGTGCCCGTTCGGTGCGATTGTGGACAAGAGCTTCATTCTGGACGTGATCAGGCTGATCAAGGAAAGCAACTGCGGCGCGAACTACAAGCTGTACGCGCTGGTCGCGCCGTCCATTTCCAGTCAGTTCACCTATGCCAAGCTCGGGCAGGTCATCACCGGCCTCAAGGAGCTGGGCTTCCACACGGTCGTGGAGGCGGCGCTCGGCGCGGATATGGTCGCGCAGAAGGAATCGCGCGAGCTGGCCGAAAAGGGCAGGCTCACGAGCTCCTGCTGCCCGGCGTTCGTCAGGTATATCCAGCAGGCGTTCCCGAAGCTCGTGCCGTATATCTCCAGCAACCTGTCTCCGATGGCGACGCTGGCCAAGTATATAAAGGAAACGACGGACAACGCCAAGATCGTGTTCATCGGCCCGTGCACGGCGAAGAAGATGGAAGCGCAGCTGGATACCGTGCGCCCGTATATCGACGCGGTCATGACGTTCGAAGAGCTGCAGGCGCTGTTTGACAGCCGCGATCTGGACATTACCACGCTGGAAGAGGGCGTGCTGGACAACGCGTCCTACTATGGCCGCATCTTCGCCCGCTGCGGCGGTCTGGCGGACGCGGTGGCCGAGGGTCTGAAGGAGCAGAACATCGATTTTGAACTGAAGGCCTGCTCGTGCGACGGCATTGAAGCCTGCCGCATGGCGCTTCTGAAGATGAGCAAAAACGTGCTCGACGCCAATTTCGTCGAGGGTATGGCGTGCGTCGGCGGCTGCATCGGCGGCGCGGGCTGCCTGACCCACGGCGAGAAGAACAAAGCGGAGGTCGACAAGTACGGTCGCGAGGCGCTCGAAAAGACGATCGCCGACGCCGTTTCGGTGCTCCACTAATCCAATATGCGGCCGTCGTTCCGAACCGGTGCGGCGGCTGCTTTCATACAGAGATATGTCCGGAGGGAGAAAACAGATCATGAATCAGATTGCCGTCGGAACCTGCATTCCCGGAAACTTGTTTTTTGACTGGGCGCCGCCGCTGGCCGGGAAGGGCTTTGAGTGCTTCACGGTGAACTTCCATATGACGCTGAAGGACGCGAACCTGCGCGAGATGGCGCCGCGCGTAAAGGCGTTCAGCGAGGAAAAGAACGTGAAGATCTCCGCGCTGGGCTTTTATTGCAACGCGCTGGAGCAGCAGAGCCACTTTGACACGCTGTGCGAGTGCATCGACGCGGCGCGCGATTTCGGCACGGACACGGTATCGACCTTCGCGGGCGCGTATGAGGGCAAGTCGGTGGACGAGGCCATGCCGCGCTTCAAAGAGGTGTTCGGGGAGCTGGCGCGCCGCGCCGAGGACAGGGGCGTGCGCATCGCCATTGAGAACTGTCCGATGGGCGGCACGTGGAGGAACAACACCTGCAACATCGGCTTTAACCCGCGCGCGTGGGACATGATGTTTGACGCGGTGCCGTCGGACGCGCTGGGACTCGAATGGGAGCCCGCGCATCAGATCGCGCAGCTGATCGACCCGATCGCGAACCTGCGCAGATACGCGGGCAAGGTGTTCCATGTGCACGGCAAGGACGCGACGGTGAACCGCGACGTGCTTGCGTCCGAGGGCTTCATGGGCAGGAATCACGCGATTATTTCCCGTTTCCCCGGCCTTGGCGATACGGACTGGCGGCAGATTTTCACCATCCTGCAAATGGCGGGCTATAAGGGCTGCGTCAGCATCGAGGGTTATCACGACCCGCTGTTCAGCGGCGACTGGGAGTGCACCGGCCAGATGCATGCGCTCAGCTACCTGAAATGGTGCCGCGGCGGCGAGTTCGCGCCGAACTTCTGGAATAAATGAATTAAATAATAAAACGGAACCGGAAAGAAGGACGATTGAACATTTTTCCGGTTCCGTTTTATGTAATTTCAAAGGTTGCGCGTGAATTCGTATCGGCAAAAGCCATCCTCCGTGCAGGTTTCGCGGAAACCTGCACGGGACATGACGCTTCGAGACGGGCGATTGTCCGTTTCCACCAGAGAGACGACAGTCGCTGCGCCGGGCTGCTTCAGAGTCCATTCGGTTAAGACGCGAACGGCTTCCGTCATGTAACCGCGATGTTCGAAGGCGGGGGAGAGACCGTAGCCGATTTCAACCTGTCCGGCTTCGTTCGGAGCTGTTTTGAAATCGATCGTACCTACGGCAGTGAGATCGATTTTTCGCACAAGCCACCAGTATGTGCCGAACGGATACGCGTTGACACAGCGCTCCGCTTGCGCTTGAACCAGATCGCCGAGGGTGAAGGAGAAACCATCCTCGGTAAACGCCGTATCGAGCGGCATGCCGCGGTAGGTACAAGAAAGCGTCCGCTCAAGTGCGGCGAGGTCACAGATCCAGAGCCTCAGCTGCTCGGACGTGAGGGGAATAAGAAGCAGGCGCTCGGTTTCGACGACCATGGCTTAAAAATGATCCGCGCCGTAGAGGAACAGCGGCAGCGGGAACCAGTCCACGGGGCAGGAAACGTCGGGCGCGGCGAAGCGGTTGGACGCGAAGAGCAGCTGCTGCATTTCAAGTCTCGGCAGGTGCACGTTGGGCGCGGCGTCCGTCTCCTGCACGGTGATCTGGCCGTCCTTCGCGCGCGCGAGCACGGGCGCTTCGTCGTCCATCTGCAGGATGACCTCGCCGTCGGAGAGCGCGCCCGCGCGCATTTTGAGCGTCAGGCAGGCGCGAAGCACGTTCGCGAGATTCACGATGCGCGCCTGCGTGCAGTTGGATACCTGATACCCCTCCGCAAACGCGGCAAGAACGCGGTTCAGCGCCGTGTCGAAGGCAGCCACGCTGAAGCTCATATTCTTGAGACCGTTTGCGGCGAACCAGCCCTTGATCAGCGCGGGAACGCAGCTTACGTCGGAAACGACCAGCTCGGATACGGAATCCGTGCCGCTCACGACCATATAGCCCAGAACCTCCGCTTCGTGCAGAAGCAGATACGGCTCGGCACGCCACGTGCGCATGATCAGCTCGAAATCCTCGCGGCTGCGCACGCCCGTGATGGGCTGCTGCTGATACAGGCGGTACGCAAGGTCGATCTCCGCTTCCGCCGCGTCTGCGAAGCGCTTCCAGCCAACCGTCGACGCGTCGACACTTCTGAGCGCGTGACGAACGTTCGCGGCGTTTACCTGATAGGTATACTGGCAGCCCACGGGGCTGTAGCCGTAGTATTCATATCGCTGGCGCTGGCCGCCCAGCATCATCACATCGATACCGGTTTCCTTCGCGTGCTCGGCCTGCATTTCCATCATTTTAATCATGTAGCCGCTGCCGCGCGCGTAGGGATGCGTGGAGACGGAACCGATATAGCCGATTTCCAGCGGCGCGCCGCCGAAGGACGCGTGAACCGGATACTGTCCCACAACGCCCTTCACGCGCCCGTCGTCCAGCACGATGGCGTGAATGCCGTCATAGCCGCGTCCGTCGGCGTAGACCTTCGGAATCAGCGTTTTGAAATCGTGGGGAACCGAGTTCTGGGAGAACACATAGTTGATAAAATCGATCAGGTCGGCGCGGTGCTCCGGCGCGGCAAAACGATATTCGATCATGAACGAATCTCTCCTTCTGTGTGCTTATAGAATGGTGATTAGGCCCTCGCGCACAGGGTGCGCTTCCTTGCTCGCGGCGGGGTGGCCGATGCCGATGGCGATGGCGAACTCGCTGCCCGCGGGCGCGTGGAGCGTTTCATACCAGTAGGCCGCGCGGTCGCCGGTAAAGGCTTCGCGGGGCATGCCCAGAATGACGCTGCCCAGTTCCAGATCATGCGCGGCCAGCGCGAGGTTCTCCACGGCGATGCCCGCGTCGATGGGCGTGAACACGCCGGGAATCTCGGCGAACAGGAAGCACACGAGCTTCGAGCCGCGCAGGATGTCCATGGACGGGTCGGACAGATGCGCGCGCGCTTCGTCCGAGAAAGCCTTTAGAATCGCTTTGTCGCGAACGAATGTGAAATGAATCGGCTGGCGGTTCATGGCGCTGGGCGCCTGCTCGGCGGCGTCAATCAGCTTCTTGAGCATCTCGTCGCTTACGGGTTCGTCGGTATAGCTGCGAATGGAGCGCCGGTCGGCAATGGCTTTCAATACTTCGTACATGTCCGTTTCCCTCCCTGAAAATGTATCTGATTCATGGATTAGTATAACACGCGCGCAAAATCCGCGCAAGCAAAACTTGCGCACGCGCCAAAAGATTGGTATACTGATGGTGGAAAACCAACCGGAGGAAAAGAATATGAAGATACTGGTTTGCAACGCGGGCAGCACGTCGCTGAAATTCAAGGTATACGCGTTTCCGGAGGAAACGGTACTGGCGCGCGGCAGGGTGGAGCGCGTCGGCGCGGAGGCGGGGAGCCTTTATTTCTTTGAAAGCGCGGACGGCCGCAGGGTAACGGACGACAAGGCGCGGGCGCGCACCTATGAGGAGGGCATCGAGCGCTTCCTTCGCGATCTCGGCGGCGCGGAGGACGTGGACGCGGTGGCGTATAAGGCCGTGCTCTCGAAGGGCTTCCCGGGCGTGCACGTGATCGACGAGAACGTGATGGACGGCATGCGCGCGTTTCTGTCCGTCGCGCCGGTGCATAACCGCGCCTATATCGGCGCGATCGAGGCGTTTCAAAGGCTTGCGCCGAACGCGGTGCACGTAGCGTCGTTTGAGACAGCGTTTCACCGGACGGTGCCATTCCACCGGCGCGTGTACGGCGTGCCGTATGAGTGGTATGAAAAATACGGCGTGGCGCGCATGGGCTATCACGGCGCGTCGCATTCCCATATCGCTTCGCAGCTGGCGGGCTATTCGCGCGTCGTGTCCTGCCATCTGGGTGGAAGCAGCTCGATCTGCGCTATAAGGGATGGGAAAAGCGTCGATACGTCGTTTGGCCTTTCGCTTCAGGCGGGTGTGACGCATGTGAACCGCGCGGGAGACATCGACCCATATATCATGCCGTTCCTTCTGCGCGAGGGCATGCCGTATGACGAGGTTCTGGCCGGGCTTGAAAAGAAGGGCGGTCTGGCCGGAATCGCGGGAATGAGCGGAGATATGCGTGACCTTCGCGCGGCGGCAGGGCGGGGGAACGAGCGCGCGGCGCTGGCGATTCGCGTGTTCACCAGCGATGTGCGCCGCTATATCGGCGCGTTTGCCGCGGAAATGGGCGGACTGGACGCGCTGGCGTTCACCGGCGGCATCGGCGAAAACGACGCGGCATCCCGGCGGGAAATCTGCGAGTCGCTCGGCTTCCTCGGCGTTGAAATCGACGAGTCGAAGAATCTTGCAAACGAGCGCATGATCGGCCGGGGACGAACGGCTGTGTTCGTGATCCCGGCCGACGAGGAGCGCGTGGTTGCGGAAAACGCGTGGAAACTGCTGAACAGGGAAGCCTGACGCGGCTTACATCGAATCGAGGAACAGAAGGTTCGAGCCGTCGTGCTTTCCGATGTCAAAGGACGGCGTGGACAGGGAGAGATGCAGCCCCTTGTCGATCGTGGCGGCGAACACCTTGTCCATGTCGTTCAGGTGCGGCTGGCTCATGTTGATGCCGTTCAGGCCCTCGAGCTTCGCGAGCCGCTCGATGAAATGGTCGCCTCGGCCGCAGAAGTGCATGATGCCGCCGTATTTGCGCAGAAGCCGGCCGTCATACGGCGCGATAAACTCGCTGAAGAAGTCCGGCGAAAGGTTCATGGCGCTGTCGTCGCGCAGGGCGATGGCTCCCTTTTCCACATGACGGAAATAGGTGGCAATGCCGCGCCCGTTCGGACAGTGGCGCAGCCATTCGTCCATCGCGGACTCGATGAGATTTGTGATGCGCCCAAGCAGCGCGTGGATCGTGTCCGGGTCGTCGTACAGCGCGTAGAAGACCGAACTGCCCCACAGAAGCTCCAGGTTGTCCATCGGCCCCTGCAAATCGGGCTGCTCCAGACGCACGAAAGCGCCGAATTTCGGATATTTGCGGCCGATTTCCACAAACCGGTCGTAGATGCGCATGATTTTCGGGAAGTTCCCGCACGAAAGGTCGGGCGCGGGGCGGTCGAGCAGCGCGTACATGGCTTCCTCGCCGAAGGGGCGCACGTTCGGCAGCGTGTCCGTCTCGCGGGGCATGACGAACAGCTCCGGGCCGAAGGCGGACGCGATGTTGCCCACGCCGTAGTTCGCACGAACGCGCAGGATGTGGCAGGAGCCCTCGGCGAGACGCTGGTTCACGCCCTCAAGCTCGCGATAGATGGCGAGATCGTCGTCGTCCAGCGCGTCGTTGATGTTCACGTGCGGCCATTCCAGTGCGCTTGGCCTGGCCGTGCGCGGCTGCGGCAAAAAGGGCTTCACGCCGTTTTCGTGGCGCGTCCAGCCGAGCCATTCGTCCCACAGGCGCGCTTCCTCCGCCGCGTCAAGGCGGCTTTCGATATCCTCAAGATATGGATTCAAATTCAGCTGCATGGCGGAAAATCTCCTTTCCGTGATAAGAGGAATATTCGAGCCGGACGCGCGTTTTCCTTCTATAAATTGCGGAAGAATGGAAAAAAGATTGAAATCGTCGGCGTTTTATGGTAAAATAACAAAAAACAAAAAGAAGGGCGGGATTCGATGAATAAAAGGCGAATCGCAGTACTGGTCGTTCTTATGGCGCTGACGCTGGCGGCGGGCGCGGCCGCCGAATTTGAGGTGGGCGACGAGCTGCGCGTGGTGAACTGCAAGGAATACGTGACGCTTCGAGAGGAGGCGTCCAAGAGCGCGGACGCGCTGGCGCGCATACCTCTCGGCCAAAAGATCGTGTGCCTTGAGGATGACAACGGCGAGTTCGTGCGCGTGTGGGCGGACGGCAGGCGGGGCTACGTGCTTCGCCGGTATCTTGACGACGCGACGACGCATGGACACGCGGTCACGCTGACGGACGCCCAGCGGGCCGACATGAACCTGTTTCTCAGCAATTTTACCGAGACAAGCCTTAGCTACTACTGCGAGGGTGTGTTTGACGTGAATCACGCGAGCCCGGCGGCCATGGTGGAGTTCGCAGCCAGTCATATCTGGTTCAATCAGAACCGCAAGGTGGAATGGGGAGATTACGCGAACGGCAACAACGTTCGCCTTGCGACAAAATACATCAATCCCGTGCTTCGTAAGTACTTCGGCGTTACGGTGGACGACATCCGCGTGAGGTACCTCGATCTGGACGGCGATTATCTGTACTGGCAGGAGACCGGCGGCCACGTGCCGGATGGCTTTGCGTCTGTAACGGGTGCGGAATACCTGGGAAGCGACTGGTATCGCGTGTATTTTGACGTGTACGGCGAGGGAGAGGACTGGAACAACGACGTCATGAAGCTGACGGGCAGCCAGGCGGCAAGCCTCTATCAGCGCTCTTCCAGAAGCGGATTCGCCATGGTACTCGCTTCCGACCTCGACAACCGCGCAAGCTATAAACTGATTCGCTTCGTGTACTGAAGCCTGTTTTTGCTCGAATGTAAAAAATCGCGACAGGTATTGCGTTATATGCCATGATGTGGTATTATATATCACGCTTGATTGCGGTTTGCGGTAGTAGCTCAGTTGGTAGAGCGCCACCTTGCCAAGGTGGAGGTCGCGAGTCCGAGTCTCGTCTACCGCTTTTCGAGCCTGCGGGTGTAACTCAATGGCAGAGCGCCAGCCTTCCAAGCTGGATACGTGGGTTCGATTCCCATCACCCGCTGCGCGCGGTAGTAGCTCAGTTGGTAGAGCGCCACCTTGCCAAGGTGGAGGTCGCGAGTCCGAGTCTCGTCTACCGCTTCATGCACCTTTAGCTCAGTTGGTAGAGCACCTGACTCTTAATCAGGGTGTCCAGGGTTCGAGCCCCTGAAGGTGTACGGAAGAGTTTGAAACGAAAGTTTCAGACTCTTTTTTTTGTTCTTTTATTATAGAGCCATGCTTACGGAGAATGCCGCCATCATGCGATGGATGACTTGATGTATATGCGGGAGTATGGTATACTGAAATACAGAGGGAAGAATTTGGAAAGATGCAGCGGAGGGATGAGCGGCAATGCGAACGCTTTTGAAAAGCGGGCGGATTTACGATGGCACGGGGGCGGAGCCGTGGGTTGGAGATCTTCTGATCGACGGAGAGCGGATTGCGCGGATTGCGCCGGAGATTGACGAGGCGGCGGACGCGGTTTACGATCTGCGGGGAAAGTCCGTTGCGCCGGGGTTTATCGACGTGCATTCGCACAACGACTGGTTCGCCATTCATAAAAATCCGCAGCCGTATTTCGAGCCGTTTATTCGGCAGGGGATAACCTCCTTTGTGACGGGCAACTGCGGGCTTTCGGCCATTGGCTTTGAGGATGGCACGCCGAACGTGAAGCGGATGGGCGGCGGGCTGTTCGGCTATCGCGGGCAGACGACGGGCGTTTATCCCGACGCAGCGCGGTTTTTCGACGCGGTAGACGGGAAGGTTCCGTGCAATATCGCCGTGCTGGCCGGGCATTGTTCCGCGCGCGCCAGCGTGGCCGGGGAGGAAAACCGGAAGCTGACGGCGCAGGAACAGGAAAGAATGCTCGCCATTCTGGAAGAAAACCTGAAGATGGGCGCGGCGGGCGTTTCGCTGGGACTGATGTACAGCCCGGGCATGTTCGCCGACGAAGCGGAGCTTCGCAGGGTCGCGGAGCTGTGCGTGAAGTACGACAAGCCGCTGACCGTGCATCCGCGCGCGGAGTCTCGAATTTCCACGTCCTATCCCGAGCTTCTGGGGCGCTCGCATCTGCTGCGGGCGATGGACGAG
The DNA here is from genome assembly GCA_004556395.1 of Clostridiales bacterium. Lineage (GTDB taxonomy): Bacteria > Bacillota > Clostridia > Christensenellales > Aristaeellaceae > SFHK01. The sequence goes on along the minus strand of SFHK01000012.1, from coordinate 46,461 downwards.
CTGGCGCGCATCGCGAAGGGAACGAAGCTCAAATTGCAATTTTCACACCTGATTTTCGTCGGCCGCGGCAGCTTCGGCGACAAGGATGAAGCGCTTCGGATTATCGACCGTCTGTGCGCGGAGGGTGTGCGGGCGCAGTTCGATATTTACAACGAAAAGAAGGGCGTTTCAGTCATCACGGTGATTCTGCCCACGTGGTATCGCGGCATGTCGGACGCGGAGCGGAAAAAGCCGTGGAACCGGCTGCGGCTGGCGGCGCTGGTGTTCGCGGCGGTGAAGCTGCTGGGCTTTGGATTCAATGACATCGAGGTTGCGTACATCGGCCCGGGCTATGAGCAATACGAGGGCAAGACGGTGCATCAGCTGGCGCAGGAAAACCATATGAGCGATTTGAAGATGTATCTGAAGCTCTGCCGCGAGTCGGATTATCAGGGGCGCGTGAACATGGGGCCGTACACCACCGACGAGATCATTCACGAATTTGAGAAGAACGACAAGTGCCTGTATATGACGGACGCGTGGGTGGAGGATTACGGCGTGCAGAACCCGGCGATTTACGACTGCTTCCCGAAATTCCTGCGGGATTCGCTGCTGGGGCTGGGCGACACGATGCCAAATACGATTCACCGCATGACGGGCGCGAGCGCCGAGCGGTTCGGCATCCGCGACCGCGGGTATCTGCGCGAGGGCTGCTATGCCGACGTGACGGTGTTTGACGAAGCGGCGCTGAAGAACGCCGTGCCGGATCAGGAATGTTCCTTCGGCATAGAAGCTGTGTTCGTCAATGGCGAAGCGCTTCTGAAGGACGGGCGGATTCTGCCGAACGCGAAATGCGGCCGGGCGATCCGCGTCTGAAATAAAATTGGAAAAGAAAATTGACCGTAAGAGACGCGTGAGGGCATAAAGCGGGCGACACCTTCATATGATGTACCTGAACACGGGAAACATCAGGATACGAGGTGATACGATGGAAAATCCCAACAACCGTATGACGGCGTGCGGGCGACTGGAACGCGCGCCGGAGCTGTCTCATGAAGTGATGAACGAGCCGTTTTACACGGGAACGCTGCTGGTAAAGCGCCTGTCCGGCGCGGTGGATCGTCTGCCGGTCACGCTTCCGGGCAAGCTGATCGCCGAGTCCGGCGTGCCGCTGGATTCGCTTCTGCTGATGACGGGACAGGTGCGCTCCTACAACAAGGTGATTGAGGGCGCGGGGCGGCTGATGATTACGCTGTTCGCGCAGAGCGTCACGCCGACCAACGACAACGAAACGCTCAACCGCGTGGAGCTTTGCGGCGCGCTGTGCAAGCCGCCGGTCTATCGTTCCACGCCGTTCGGCCGCGAAATCTGCGACATGATGCTGGCGGTCAACCGCGCGTTCGGCAAGTCGGACTACATTCCCTGCATTGCGTGGGGAAGAAACGCGCAATACGCTTCGCGCTTCCATGTGGGCGACCACCTGCGAATCGGCGGGCGTTTGCAGTCGCGCGAGTATCAGAAGCTGATGGACAACGGCGAGTACATCGTGCGCAACGCCTTCGAGGTGTCGGCGTTTACGCTGGACGCGGTGGATCATCATCCGCAGGAGGCCGCGTTCGAGGAGGCCGACGCTCTGCCGCAGCCGGTGCACGGCGGGGAGGAGAGGGAGTAAATCCCGGGCTTTCCGCGCGGCGCGGGAAATGCGAACGGATTTAACGTCGGAATGCAATAAAACCGCTTGACATTCCCGCAATGGGATGGTATGATAACGCAAAATTGAATCGCTTGGATAGAGGCGCGAGGTTTAAGAGTACTTTCGGGTCACGAGGCCGTTTGCCGGAGGGAAAGGAAGCATCGCCGAAGCGTTCGGGTTTGGCCTGAAGCCCGGATGGCTGGGTCGCCGTGAAATACGCGGCGGACTGTCACATGTTTTTGTGAAGCGCTATCAAGGGCTGATACGGAGTTTGTGAAGCTTTTTCGCAGACGTTTCCGCATTTTCCATGAACCGCTTGACAAAGCGGTTCATTTTTTGTAACGCGGCCGGAAACGGCGACACAAACAAAGGAAAGGCGGAAACGAACATGAGAAGAATGCTTGCAATGGCACTGGTAATCCTGATGATGACCGCGCTGCTCTCCGGCGCGCAGGCTGGCGTACCCTCCGGCGTGGAGGACGGTGTTCTGACGGTGGCGATGGAATGCAACTACGCGCCGTACAACTGGTCGCAGAGCGATGATTCCAACGGCGCGGTGCCGATCTCCGGCAGCAATGAATACGCCAACGGCTACGACGTGATGATGGCCAAGAAGCTGTGCGAGGCCAACGGCTGGAAGCTGGAAATCGTGCGTCTGGACTGGGATTCGCTGGTTCCGGCGGTGCTGTCCGGCGTGGTGGACGCGGTTATCGCCGGTCAGTCCATGACGGCGGCGCGCGCGGAGATGGTGGACTTCGCCGGCCCGTATCTGTATGCCAGCATCGTGTGCCTTGCCAGGCAGGGCACGCCGCAGGCGGAGGCGAAGGGCATTTCCGAACTGAGCGGCTATTGCACCTCTCAGCTGGGAACGATCTGGTACAGCGTGTGCCTGCCGCAGATTCCGAACGCGGAGATTCAGCCCGCCGCCGAGTCCGCGCCCGCCATGCTGATGGCGCTGGAAACCGGCGCAGTGGACTTCGTCTGCACCGATATTCCCACGGCGCAGGGCGCGCTGGCCGTGTATCCCGATATGGTTCTGCTGGACTTCTCCGGAAGCGAGGACAACTTCGTGGTTTCGGAGGAAGAGATCAACATCGGCATCTCCGTGATGAAGGGCAACGCCGTGCTGAAGGACGCGCTCGACGCGGTGCTTTCCACAATGACGGTGGACGACTTCAACGCCATGATGGCGGAAGCGACGGCCATTCAGCCCATCAACGGATAACGGACGGCGGACAGAGGGAAGGGAATGTACGCTATGGACAGACTGTCTCAGCTCTTTGGCGATATTGCTTCTCTGTGGAGCAAAAGCGCGTCCACGTATTTCGCGGGCATGGGCAACACGCTGCTGCTGGCCGTAATCGGTACGCTCTTGGGCTGCGTGATCGGCTTCGTATGCGGCATTCTTCAGACAATTCCCGTCGCGAAGAACGACCGGGCGGTCAAGAAGGGGCTGCTTGGAATTCTGCGGGCGATCATTCGCGTGTATATCGAGGTGTTCCGCGGAACGCCCATGATGCTGCAGGCGGTGTTCATCTACTTCGGCCTTCCGTATTTCACGAATAACGCCATGCGCTTTCGCAACCTGTGGGTGGTTTCGATACTGGTGGTCTCGATCAACACGGGCGCGTATATGGCGGAATCGGTGCGCGGCGGCATTCTTTCTGTCGACCGCGGGCAGGCGGAGGGCGCGAAGGCTATCGGCATGAACCATTTTCAGACGATGACCAGCGTGATTCTGCCGCAGGCGCTGCGCAACATCATGCCGCAGATCGGCAATAACTTCATTATCAACGTGAAGGATACGTCGGTCATGTTCATCATCGGCTTCACGGAGTTCTTCTCCGTCCACAAGGCCATTACCGGCGCGACGTACAAGTATTTCCCGTCGGCGGCGATTGAGATGCTGGGCTACCTCACGGTGACGCTGACGGCCTCGCTTTTGCTGCGCGCGATGGAAAAGCGCATGGACGGCAAGGGCAGCTACGAGCTTGTGAAGGGCGACCCGCTGATTTCGACCGCCGGAACCTACAACTATCCCGACAAGGGCAGCCCCTATGACGAGCAGAACCGGGAGCATGCGTGCGAAACGGAGGAGGAGAGACGATGAGCGAGGCGATTTTGCGGGTAGAGCATCTGTCCAAGTCCTTCGGCAAGCGGGAAATTCTGCGCGACATCGATTTTTCCGTACATCCGGGCGACGTAACGTCGATCATCGGCGCGTCCGGCTCCGGAAAGAGCACGCTTCTGCGCTGCATCAATCTGCTGGAGCTGCCCACGTCCGGGCGCATCCTGTATCATAACGAGGATATGACCTCCGGCCGCGGAAACGTCGCCGCGTACCGCGCGAAGGTGGGCATGGTGTTTCAGTCCTTCAACCTGTTTAACAACATGACCGTGCTGGAAAATTGCACGGTGGGGCAGATTCACGTGCTGAAGAAAAAGAAGGAAGCGGCGCGGGAAACGGCCATGCGGTATCTGGATCGCGTGGGCATGGCGCCGTATGCGAACGCCCGTCCGCAGCAGATTTCCGGCGGGCAGAAGCAGCGCGTGGCGATTGCCCGGGCGCTGGCCATGCAGCCCGAAATTCTGCTGTTTGACGAGCCGACCAGCGCGCTCGACCCGGAAATGGTGGGCGAGGTGCTGAACGCCATGCGGCTGCTGGCGCAGGACGGCATGACGATGCTGGTGGTTACGCACGAGATGGCATTCGCGCGGGACGTGAGCAACCGCGTGGTCTATATGAACCGGGGTGTGATCTGCGAGGATGGAACGCCGGAGCAGATCTTTGGGAATCCGCAGAAGCCGGAAACGCGCGAGTTTCTGGCGCGGTTCATCAAAGGCTAAGCATAAGAAAATAGACGGCTGGGAAAAACATCCCGGCCGTCTTTGTTTTTACAGGGAATCGTTCATTCAGGCTTCGGCGCTTCCATCCGGGCGCGGCATGGCGTTCGCGCGGCTCGTAACGTCCAGATAGAACGCGGTCTCGGCGATTTTCCGATAGGGAGAGACCCACGGGGTGCCGACGCCCAGCGTAAGCGTGCACAGGAGCGACCAGCCGATGAAGCTGAATTAACGGCGTTGGATACGAACGCGTTAAAAACGCTGGTATTGGTCGGCGGTAATCTGGGCGTAGAGCGTTCCATTTTCAACATAGGTGCTCAGAACGCCGCTGATTTCAAATTCCTCGCCGACCTGCGGATAGCTGGCGCTTTCGTCTGTCAGCACAAATTCCAAGCCTTGCATGCAGCAGGAGCTTACGTCCGTGATGACGATATAATGGTAGGTAAGCCCCGTCACGTCCCAGAGCTGCTCGTCGTAGGTTCCGCGGATGCGAAAGCGCTGGCCGAGAAACTGGTCGGGCGCGCTGGCCAGATTCTGCGCGTAGGAATACGCCACGGTGGCGCTCATGGCGGTCAGGTCGGTTTCGGGAAGGGAGGCGTCGTCCGCCGCGCGCGTATCCGAGGTCGAGCCGCAGGCGGTCAGGAGCAGGCAGAGTATGCAAAGCAAAATCGGAAGAGATTTTTTCATGATCATTTTCCTTTCAGTCGTCCAAGGATGGAGAAGATGAGGAACGCGAGAAGATCCGCGGCAACAATGGTTGCGCCGACCGGCGTGGACGCGAGAATGGAAAACAGGATGCCGGACACGGCGCACAGCACGGACAGCGCGGCGGCGCAGAGCACCACGCGCTTATAGCTTTTGAACACGTGCATGGCGGAGAGCGTGGGGAAGACGATCAGCGCCGAGGTGAGCAGCGAGCCGACCAGATTCATGGACAGCACGATGACGATGGCGGTTACGATCGCGATCAGCAGGTCGTACACGCCGGTCGGCGTGCCCGTGGCGGAAGCGAACGATTCGTCAAAGGTGACGGCGAAGATTTTGTGGTAGAAGAGCGTGAACAGCAGCACGACCAGCGCGGACATGCCCACGCACAGCCACACCTCGTAGCGCTTCAGCGTCAGGATGGAGGTGGAGCCGAACAGCGTGGAGCATACGTCGGCGGACAGGTTGGCCGACTTGGAAAACACGTTGAGCACCAGATAGCCGAGCGCCAGCGCGCCCACGGAGAGCATGGCCAGCGCCGCGTCGCCGCGCACGTTCTTCGTGCCGTTCCTGCGCAAAAGCAGGATGGCGCATACAATCGTGATCGGCATGACGATCAGCATGTCGCTGGAAACGCTCAGCGCCGTGGCAATGGCCATCGCGCCAAAGGCCACGTGCGACAGACCGTCGCCGATGAACGAAAGGCGCTTCAGCACCAGTGTCACGCCCAGCAGGGACGAGCACAGTGCGATCAGCACGCCCGCGATCAGCGCGTAGCGCACAAAGGGAAACCGGAAGTATTCGATCAGCGTATTCAGGATGTTCATGCAGTGATTCCCTCCTCCGCGCGCAGAAACGCCTTCGCTACGTCACTTTTCAGGTATTCCTCCGTGGTTCCGAAGAACAGCGGGTGGTGGGAAAGATGCAGGATGTGATCCGCTTCGCGCACGGCGGAGGAAATGTCGTGGGAAATCATCACGACGGTGATGCCGTCCTCGCGGTTCAGCCGGCGAATGATGGCGTACATGTCTGCCGTCGCGGCGGGATCAAGACCGGAAACCGGCTCGTCCAGCAGAAGAAGCCGGCGCGTGGCGCACAGGGCGCGCGCCAGAAGTACGCGCTGCTGCTGGCCGCCGGACAGCTCGCGATAGCAGCGATTGCGCAGGGGCAGGACGCCGAGCCGTTCCATGCGGCTGCGCGAAAGCTCGCGCTCCGCGCGGTTGTAAAACGGGCGCAGGCCGCAGCGGTTCAGGCAGCCGGAGAGCACAACCTCCTGAACCGAAGCCGGGAAATCGCGCTGAAGGCTGGTCTGCTGGGGCAGATAGCCGATTTCGTTCTGCTTCAGGCCATCGCCGAAGGAAAGCTGGCCGGAAACCGGCGGATGCAGCCCCAGAATCGCTTTCATGAGCGTGCTTTTTCCCGCGCCGTTTTCGCCGACGATGCACAGGTACTCGCCCCGCGCCACGGAAAAGGAGATGTTTTGCGAAACAATGTGATTTTCATATCCAAGGACTATGTTATTGCAGATGATTTGCATGAGTGATCACTTCTTTGCTAAAGGCTAAAAGGAGAGGGAGGGCAGCCGTGCGGACAGCCGCCCTTTGAGAAATTCGGATTAGTTGAGCGCGTGCGTCAGAATCGCGAGGTTCTGGGTCATAACGCTAAGGTAGCTTTCGCCGCGCTGTACGTCGGCTTCGGTCATGGACTGAAGGGAGTTCACGGACAGAATCACTTGATCTTTTGCCTGCGTGCTGGCGACGACCGTTTCGGCGATGGCGTGATTTCCGCCCTCGATTGCCAGCACGGCGGGCAGGTTCAGCTCGTCGACCTTCTTTGCGAGGAAGGCGATGGTTTTGAAGCTGGCCTCGGTTTCCGCCGAGCAGCCCGCGAACGCGGCGTAATAGGTCAGGCCGTAATCGTCAGCCAGATAGCGGAACGGGAAGCGGTCAGCGAACAGAATTGCGGTGCGCGCGGCATGCCGCACCATGTCGGCGTACTGCGCGTCCAGATCGGCAAGCTGGGCGATATATGCGTCCGCGTTGGCGCAGTACGTCTCCGCGTGCGCGGGATCCGCCTCGCACAGCGCGTCGGCGATGGCGCGGGTGATCGTTTCGGCGTTTCGCAGGGAGAGCCAGACGTGCTCGTCGTACTCGGCTTCGTGATGCGCGTGTCCGCACTCGTGCGCTTCCTCCTGCATGCCCTCGACGGCTTCCTCTTCCTTCGCGTCGACGCAGGCCAGCATGGAAAGAGCCTTTACGTGCGAATTCTGGGATGTTTCCAGCAGGTCGTTCACCCATGCGTCCGATTCGCCGCCCACATAAATGAACAGGTCGCTGCGGGCGATTTTGATGATGTCGTCCGCCGTGGGCTGATAGTTGTGCAGGTCGATGCCGTTGTCAAGAAGCAGGGTCAGTTCTACGTCGTCCGTGCGGTCGCCGAGAAGCTGGCGCGTCCAGTCGTACTGGGGAAAGGTGGTGCAGACGATGCGCAGGGGCGCTGCGGTCTCACAGACCGCGGTCAGAAATGTGCATGCAAATACGAGCGCCATCAGAAGCGCGAAAAGCTTTTTCATGAATCTTCACCTCATTCAGTTGTTCGGGGTATGACAAAACAGGGCTTTTGCCTGAAAAAAACGGCAAAGCCATCCCGTGACAGGCAGAAAATGCCTGCGGCGAAGATTCAATTAATTCGAAAGCTTGACTCTAAGCGTGACGGGCGTGACAGTAGATACATCGTTCAGCCGCGCGGAATGAACGGCGAAAAACGCGCGCGCCGCGAGACGCAGGGCGTACCAGATCATCAGCACGGCCGCCATGCCGCGCAAAACCTGCGCCCAGCTGGAAAGGAGCGCGCAGACGCAGCAATTTTTGACCGTGCATTCGTGCTGCGGGTGAACGGCCGCTAGCACGCTGCAGGACAGCAGAACGGCGGCAAACAGAAGGCAGAGAAGCCCCGTCAGAATTCGAACGCTTCGGCGCATGATAGCCGCCTCCCTTCTGTTATCCTCATTGACTGTATTATATGGAGACTTGCGTGGCTGTCAAGAGGAAAAAATACGAATTAACAGAGTCGGAACGAAAATGCCTTACATCGGGATTCCATGCAAAAGCGCTTGACAGCGCGCGGAGAACGGCTATAATGAAGAAGAAAATGATGTTTTTGGAAAGGAGTCGGCCATGAACGGACAATGGAAGCCCGGGCAGCCGCTGACCGCGGATGACAGGGCGATTCTCGCGCCGCTGCTCGCGCGGGCGCGGGAGCTGGGGCGTTCGCCGAAGGTGGGGGAGGTTCCGGAGGCGGCGCGCATCAAGGCGCGGTTCCGCATCTGGAAATACGCGCTGATGGCGGCGGGTCTGCCGGTGATGAACGACCCGGAGCAGGTGCGGGCAAGGGAAAAAGAGAAGCTGGAAAACCAATAGGCCGCGTGCGAGGAAAAAACTCGCGCGCGGCCTGCTGCGTGAAGGGGAATTACTTTGCCAGAGCGTCCAGATCCTTGCGACCGAGAATCAGCGTGACGAGACCTAAGAAGAACAGCATGGCAATTCCGATGATGCCATAGCTGGAACGGCCGCTGGCCTCCGCGATTACGGCGTACAGCGCCGGGCCGATGACGCAGGCGCACTTGCCGAAAATGTCGAAGAAGCCGAAGAATTCGTTGGAGCGCTCCTTGGGAACGAGCTTGCCGAAGTACGAGCGCGAGACCGCCTGAATGCCGCCCTGCACCGTCCCGACGAGCACGGCCATGCACCAGAAGAGAATGGTGGAAACGTGGATGCAGGCGTTGTATTCCTCCGCCAGCGCGGTATTTTCACGCCATGCGTTCAGAAGAGCGTCCGAAAGGGCTACGCCGTCAAGCTCGAGGGCGGCGCATTCGGATTCGAGCTGCTGAAGCTCCGTCTCCGGATTTTCGCGCAAAAGCGCGGCGCCGGCGCGGGTCACATAGCTTTCCAGCGCTTCGGCTTTGTCCGGGTTGGCGGCTTCATACGGCTGGGCGGCTGCGTGGATGGCGGTCTCGTAGGCCTTCTGGCTGGGCTCCATCGAGAAACCCATGTAGAAGCCGACTAAGCAGATGATCACGTACATGATCACAGCGCCCATCAGCGCCTTCCGCGTGGAGAACCGCGCGGAGAGCTTCGCAAACCAGATCGAGCAGGGCACAGCCACAATCTGCGTAACGAGCAGCGCCAGAATCATGCCGGTGGAGCCGAGGCCGAGCGTCGAGCCGTAGGCGGTGGAAATGGAGATGACGGTGTTTACGCCGTCAATGTAGAAGAAATACGCGATGACGAAGAACAGAAGGCCGCGGCGCAGGCAGATTTCCTTGAACGTGCCGATCACGTTTCGGAAAATGCGCGCGGGCGAGACGGGCTCGGTTTTCTCCACATAGTGCTCCTGCTTCACGTTGCGGAAGAATGGAATGGAGAACAACGCCCACCACGCGCTCACGATCAGCACGGAGAAGACCTGCGAGAAGCGGTTGTAATCGAAGAAGAGAAGCATGGCAATGGAGAGGACGAAGGGAATCGTGCTTCCGCCGATGTAGCCCATGGCGTAGCCCCACGAGGAGACGTGATCCATGCGCTCGTCGGTGGTCACGTCGGTCAGGAAGGAATCGTAGAACAGGCACGAGCCGGAAAAGCCGATGCGCGAAACCACATAGCCGACAAGGCACAGCTTCCAGCTGCCCAGCGCGGCCATCAGCGGCGTGAACACGATGCCGAGCAGGGCGAACAGCGTGAACAGCTTTTTCTTCATGCCCTTATAGTCGGCCACCGCGCCGAGGAACGGGGCGAGGATGGCCACGATGAACGTGGCGATGGACGTGCCGTAGCCCCAGCGAATGTCGCCGCCCGGGATGGTGGACGCGAAGATGGTGGGGTAAATGGCGGCCATGATGTTCGTGGCGTATACGGAGTTGGCCCAGTCGTACATGATCCAGCTCCATTCCTTCTTTGAAAAACGCTTCTCCCGTGCCATGTGTGTAGCCTCCTTAGTCCTGCTTCTGTATGTTGATGTTGTCCGGGTTCATGGGGGGCAGGCTGAACGGCGCCATGCCGCCCATCTGCGTGGCGCCGGCAATCAGCGTTCGCGCATAGTTGAACAGAATGATCAGCGCCTGCCGGTGCAAATCGGCGGCGTCCAGCTTCCGGTCGTCCTCGCCGCGGGCGAGAACGGCGAACAGCCCGCGCATCTTCACCTTGATGTAAAGGGGCGAGTTGTCGTCCATGCTGCCGATTTCCAGCGTCAGCTCCGCGGCGATGGGCTTGCCCTCCGACTGCTTGAACACCTGAAAGCGAATCTCCGGCTTCAGCTGCAAAGGCTCGCCCGGACGCTCGGGCATTTCGTTGCGAATGGTCAATTCCTGAAGCATGTATTTCTGTAAAATGGCGTGCGCGCTCATGAAACGGCCTCCCTGTGTATAATTAACAATATTTTACAGAAACAATGTTAAGAATCATGACATAAAATCAAGGATTCCGTCCACTGTGCGAAAAAATTTCGTGAAATACGCGGAGGATTTATTGGATGGGTGTATACTGAAACAAAAAACGCGGCGAGAGGTATGCAATATGGACAATGTGGGCGGCTACTGGGACGCGCTCTATTCGAACGGAGCGCACGCGGACGCGAGCTATGACGGCTGGCTGGATACTTTTCGGGACGTGCTGGCGCGCGCCGGGCGCGTGCTCGAGCTGGGCGCGGGCGACGGAGCGGACAGCGGCTTTCTGCGAAGCGCGTGCGCGTCCGTGCTCTCCTGCGATCTTTCGGACGCGGCGCTGAATCGCCTGAAGCAGCGCTATCCGGGCGCGGAGACGATGCGGCTCGATCTGACGGAGCCGATGGCGTTTGGCAAAGGCACTTTTGAAGCGGTCGTGGCCGATCTCTGCCTGCACTATTTCCCGCTGCAAAAGACGCGGGAGATTTTCGCGGAGCTTCATCGCGTGCTCGCGCCGGGCGGCTGGCTGTTTCTGCGCGTGAACGCGCGGGAGGAATACGTGCCCGCGCCCGAGGATGTGCGGCTTGATACGGATTATTACGTGACTCGCGGCTGCGCCCGTCGGTATTTTTCGAAGGAGGAATTGGAAGTGCTTCTTTCGGGCTTCCGTATCGTGCGGCTTCAAAGGGACAGCACGGGAAAATACGGCGCGCGCAAGCATATGTGGATGGCGGCGGCTGTCCGGGAGGAATGAACGCCCTGCTATTGGAAAAATTGCATAGAATTTGTTCGAATACAGTCATGATTACCCTTGAAGTCTGATGATATTTCCGGTATAATTGAGAAAAAACGATGGAGGCGCGTATGAATATCATCAAGGACGAAGGGGTTTTTCGCCTGTATGATCATCAGGCGACGCTGATTCTGACCGACGAAAAGCAGCTTCGGCGCATTGCCGAGCATCCCGAAATGCCGTTGTTTGACGACGAGGAGCGCGGCTTTTCCGGCGAAAAGAAGGGGCTGTATCCCGCGGGGACGACGCTGGATTCCTTCATGCGCGACGCGCACGCCCGCGGGGTTACGCGCGTGGAGGTTTCCTATGACTTCTTCTTCGGCGGAAGCAAACGCGAGAATTACCCGGACAGTCCGCTGACCATAAAGGCCTACAGGGTCATCTGCGAATACGCGGCGCGCTATGGCATGGCGTTCGGCGCGTCGGTGATTTCGCCGCTGGATCTGGGCGGCGGCTATGTGAAAACGCACAAGGACACCGGCTATACCTGGCAGATGGCCGAGGGCGCGCTCGTGAACGGCGAATACCGCGTGGAAATGCGCCGCCAGCGGCAGTGGTACAACAACAAGGGGCCGATCGCGCTGAAGCTGCGAAGCGTGCGCGTGCTGGCCTTTGACGAGCGTCCCGCGGAAAACGGACGCGACTTTTACGTTCCGTATGACTCCGTGATCGACATTTCGGACACGGCGGCGTACCGCGTGGAGGAGAATTCCTACCATCTGACGGGCGCGGGCTATGCCTACGACCGCATGACCGTGCACGGAAGGACGGGACTGCGGCGCGACCGCGTGATGATTTTAGCGGAATACCAGACGCCGGAGCAGGATTATTTCGCGCCCGACGCGCTGGATTACATGAAGGAGGTGCTGGATAAACACGCGAAAAACGGCATCTCCTATCAGGGCTTCTATTCCGATGAAATGCACATTCAGTTCGATTGGGATCTGACGGAGCATTTCGGCCCGACGGAGATTCAGACCCGTTACGTGACGGATTCTCTGATCGATACCTTCGCCGCGCGCTACGGCGAGCGCTTCCGCGATTTTGCCGGGCACATGGTGTACTTCCTGTACACGAAGCATGAGGACGGCCGGTTCCACAACCACATGATGGGGCCGGACGCGGCGGGCGCGTACGACACCGTGCTGTTCCGCAAGCGCTATTTTGAAATGCTGTCGGAGCGCGTCGTGGGGCTGTCGATGGACGCGAAGGCGTATGCCGAATCCATCTTTGAAAAGCCGATCATGACTCGCGCGCACGCCACGTGGCAGGAATCGCCCACGTGCGACCATTTCGCTGAGGATTTCGCGTTTTCGGAGCAGAACCGTCGAGAAATCTGCCGCTACGATTACGACAAGCCCTATGTGTGGAGCTCGACCATCCGCGAAAATCAATCCGCCTGCGGCGACTATTTCCGCTGGAACGAATACCTGACCGGCTCGGGCACCGACCATCCGGAGGGCGGCAATATCGACCGCGATTACTACGCGCAGGCCTTTGCCTGTTCGCTGGGCGCGCTGAACCGGTTCGACCGCGCGTACTGCGCCAACTGGGGCTCTCCCGCGTCTGTGTCCCGCCGCTTTGCCGCCGTCGGCGCGGCGTATGGCACCGGCAGCCTTGAACATGCCATGGTGCAGAACCTGCGGCACCGGCTGTCCGACGTGCTGGTTCTGTATCCCACGCAGCTGAACTATGCCGAGGAGCGCTTTGGCAGCTGGATGGTGCAATACGGCTATTGCGACTACATCACGCAGGAAAAGCTGCTCGCCTATGCCGTGCCGTCGAACGACGCGCTTCTGCACGTGCGCGGCCGCGCGTATCGCGCCGTCGTGGCGATGTTTGAGCCGTTTGTAGACCGGAAGACGGTGGAACTGCTGTCCGATTTCATCGTCCGCGGCGGAAAGCTGCTGTGGACAGGCCCCGCGCCGCTGCGCTTTGAGGACGGGGAGAGCGCCAAGGGCGCGTTCCAGCAGGTGTTCGGGCTCGCGTCCGTCGCCACGCTCAACGCGGGCGTGCGCAGCGAGGACGCGAAGATTACGTTCATCGGCTCGTTCGAAGGAATCTCGCCCATGGAAGCGCGCACCGGACTGCTGCCGGACGCGTTCTACCCGGTCGTGCCCGCGGAGGCCGAGGTCGTGGCCACGCTGGGCGATCGTCCCGTTGGCGCGCGAATCCGCAGGGGAAAGGGCGAAGCGGTCTATCTGGGCTTCCGCCCGCGCGACGATCAGTCGCAGTCTACGGGCAAAGACGTTTCCACGCTGTTTGACATTCTTTCGCGCATGAACGCCTACGCGCCGGACAGTCTGGAGGCCGCGTCGAGACCCGCGAGCGCGCGATATCTGATGAACCGGTTTGAAAACGGCTGCGTCACCGTGGCGAACCATTATCGCACCTTCGCCGAGGACTGGTACGGCAGCTTCTTCCGCGATGAGGAAAAGGACAGGCGCCTGCTTGAGGGGCGCGAGCTGCCGCCGATTGAAATCGAACTGAAGAACGCCGCGCTCAACGGGAGTCGCGTAACCTGCCGCGCCACCGACGCAATCAGCTTCCGCGTGAACGCGGAGGGCACGCTGAACGGCTTCGCCGGAAGCGGCACGGACGGCATTGAGGTGGACGGCCGACGGTACGTGCTGTTCTCCGAACCGGCCGAGCTGTGCTTTGCCGAGATGGAGCCGTCGCGTCTGGCGGACGGTGTGAAGCATCTGATTCTTCTGAAGGCGGATCGTCCGGGCACGTTCACGCTTCCGCGCCTGCCCGGCTTCGAGCATCCCAAGGCGGGCGTGTGCGACCGCGACTATTTCAAAACCAGCGCGTCGGTGCCCGTCCTCGCGGAGGAAGCTGCGCTTCGCGTGATCATCAAGCCCGAGCACGCGGGCAAGTGGCATGCGGTGTATGCGGAATAAAGCCGAGGGATCAAAACAGAAATCAATGGGCGAAGAAATTCGTGTGTGGAATGGGAATTAAGGTGTAAGGGGCTGTCTCCGAAGGGTCTGAGAGATCGTCAGGGGGTGATGTCTTTTCCGCCATCTGCGGCATGCAAATTTCTCGATTTACCTCCAGTAAACCTTCGAGATTTGCATTTGCATCTGACGAAAAATCCATTCGCCGGCCGACCACCTCATTTGTGCGGTGTTGCCTTAATTCGACGGGCAGGTGTGGTTCAGCCATTTGCACTGCGCGTATTTCCAGCGGCGATACACGATCGACGCGATCCACGTGCGCGGGATGACCTTTCCGAGCGCGGAGAGGACGCGGTTCAGCGCGCCGGGAATATAGAAGGCCCTTCCGGCCAGCGCGCGGTCGGCTTCGTAGGTTTCAAGGCCAAGCTCGGTCAGCTTGTAGTATTTGCGCGGCGGCCCGCCGCTTTCCTCCTGAAGATAGGTGGTGAGCATTCCGTCCACCTTCAGCTTTCGGAGAATCGGGTACACCGTTCCGTCCGAAATGTCGATGTGGCCGGAAAGAAACTCGGAAATCTCGTATCCGTAGCAGTCGCGCTTTTTCAGAAAAAACGCGCCCGGCAACAGCCGGACGCGCGAAGGGAAAAGGCGAAAATCAGGAGGGGGCCTGCGGCTTGCGCTTGCAGGGCAGCAGGGGAATGGTGGGGCGATTAAAGGTGAAGCCCTCGCCGCCGACCTCGTGCGCGTCGGCGATGACGATGAATGCGTTTTTATCCTCGGACAGGATGATATGTTTGACGCGCGTGACCTCGCGATTGGAGACAACGCAGTAAAGAACCGTGACTTCCTGACCGGAGTACATGCCGGTGGCGTTCCAGCAGGTGACACCGCGGTTCATTTCGATCATCACGCGGCGGGCGATGGCCTCGTGGTGCGGGGAAACGACGGTGAACGCGCGGGCGCTGCGCATGCCCTCCAGCATGAAATCGGCGATCTTGGTGCCCACGTAGATGGTGATCAGCGCGTACAGACCCTCTTCCGGCGAAAACGCGATCATGGCGGCGATGGTGACGATCATGTCCAGCCCGAACAGCACCCACGCCATCGAAAGCCGGGGCAGGCGGCGCTGAATCATCTTCGCCGCAAGGTCGGTGCCGCCGGTGGTCGCGTCGCTCATGAACACGAGGCCAAGGCCGAGGCCGAGAATGACTCCGCCGAACAGCGCGGACAGCATCGGGTCTTCCGTGATGCGCGGAAACTTCAGCGTGTCCAGCGCAAGGGACAGCAGCACCGTGGAAAGCAGGGTGCGCACGATGAAATCGCGCCCCTCCTGCCGCCAGCCCAGAATGAACAGCGGCACGTTCATGGCCAGCGAAACCGCGCCGATGGGCAGACCGGTCAGATAATACACGATGGTCGCCGCGCCGGATACGCCGCCGGGCGCGATCTTCGCGGGCACGAGGAACATGTTGTAGGCGACGGACATGACGAGCACGCCCAGCGCGATGGTCAGGCATTTTCGCAGCCAGTCGCGGGTTCGTTCGCGCATGACGGGAAGGCTCCTTTCAATGAAGGCTTGCTTGCGAGGGCTTGCGCGAAGAAAGCTGCTACACGAAACGGTGCAACAGCTTCCTTCGAAGCGGAATTATTTCTCGGGCTTGACGATGGCGATGTGTACGTCCGCAAGCTGCTTAGGATCGACCTCGGACGGCGCGCCCATCATCAGATCCTGCGCGTTCTTGTTCATGGGGAAGGGGATGATCTCGCGGATCGATTCCTCGCCCGCCATCAGCATGACCATGCGGTCTACGCCCGGCGCGATGCCGGCATGCGGCGGCGCGCCGTAGCAGAACGCGTTGTACATGGCCGGGAACTTGGCCTTCACGTCGGCCTCGCCCAGACCCACCAGCTCAAACGCCTTGATCATGATTTCGGGATCGTGGTTGCGGACAGCGCCGGAGGAAAGCTCCACGCCGTTGCAGACCAGATCGTACTGGAAGGCGGAAATCTCCAGCGGATCCTTCTCTTCCAGCGCCTTCATGCCGCCGTTGGGCATGGAGAAGGGGTTGTGGCAGAATTCCAGCTGGCCGGATTCCTCGCCGATTTCGTACATCGGGAAGTCGACGATCCAGCAGAACTCATAGCGCTCGCGGTCGATATACTGCTCGACGGCGTTGCCGACGGTCTTGCGAATCACGCCCGCGGTCTTTTGCGCAATCAGCTTCTTGCCCGCGCACAGGAACACGCACGCGCCGGGCTGAAGGTTCAGCGCGCTCACGACCTCGTCGTGCTTCGCGGCAAAGAACTTCGCCACGCCGCCCGCGAAGGACATATCGTCGTTTACCTTGAACCAGTAGCACTTGTTTTCGGTGGCGGCGAGCACGTCATTGCACAGGCCGTCGATGAACTTGCGCGGCTTGTCGAAGCCGGGCGCGACGATGGCCTTGACCACGCTGCCGTCGAAGGCCTCAAAGCCGATGCCCTGCGAAAGCTGGGTCACGTCGTCCACCACAAGGCTGATGCGCAGGTCGGGCTTGTCGGAGCCGTAGCGCTCCATGGCGTCGTTATACTTGATGCGCTTGAACGGCGCCTTCGACGCGACGGAGTACTTGCCGTACTCGGAGAAGATGGGCGGGAACACGTCCTCGATCACGGCGAACACGTCTTCCTGTCCGGCGAACGCCATTTCCATATCCAGCTGATAGAACTCGCCGGGGGAGCGGTCGGCGCGCGCGTCCTCGTCGCGGAAGCACGGCGCGATCTGGAAATAGCGGTCGAAGCCGGAGGTCATCAGAAGCTGCTTGAACTGCTGCGGCGCCTGCGGCAGGGCGTAGAACTTGCCCGGGTTCAGGCGGGAGGGCACCAGATAGTCGCGCGCGCCCTCGGGCGAGGAGCAGGTGAGGATGGGGGTGGTGATCTCAAGGAAGCCGTGCTCGGTCATCGAACGGCGCAGCGCCGCGACAACCTGGCAGCGCAGCACGATGTTCTTTTTCACGGCCGGGTTGCGCAGGTCGAGGAAGCGATAGCGTAGACGAGCGTTTTCATCGGCTTCGCGGGAGCGGTTGATCTCGAAGGGCAGCTCGTTGTAGATGCAGCGGCCGAGCACCTCGACCGACTCCGGAACCACTTCGATTTCGCCGGTGGGGATTTTCGTGTTCTTGCTGGAGCGCTCGCGCACCGTGCCGGTGACGGAAATGGTGCTTTCGCAGTTCAGCGATTTGATCGTTTTCATGACTTCCTCGTTGTTTTCCACGACGACCTGCGTGGTGCCGTAGAAATCGCGAAGAACCACGAAGGCCAGCGTGCTGCCGACTTCGCGCACGTTTTCCATCCAGCCGACGATGGTTACCTTTTCACCGGCGTTCGCAAGCCGCAGCTCGCCGCAGGTGTGGGTTCGGGACTGAAACATGGTCGATTCCTCCTGTATGTTTATCCTTTGATTGAAGACACAACGTCATTTCGCGCCACGGTGGTTTCCGTGCCGCTTTGCATATCGCGGATTTTCACCACGCCCGCGGCCAGCTCGTCGCCCGCGATGACCAGCACGCGGCGCGCGCCGATCTTGTCGGCGTACTTGAACTGCGCTTTCATGCTGCGCGCGCAGTGGTCGAGGTCGGCGGGAATGCCGGCAAGCCGCAGCTCGCGCACGACCTTTTCGCCCTCGACGCGGGCTTCGTCGCCCATCGTGACTACGAACGCGTCCACCAGCGCCGGCGCGTCGTCCTTATAGCCGAGCATGTCCTGAACCATGATGATTCGCTCCACGCCCATGCCAAAACCGATGCCGCACATTTCCGGGCCGCCCAGCTGCCCAACAAGGCCGTCGTACCGGCCGCCGCCGCACACGGTCAGCTCGCCGCCGTCCGGCGTTTTGGTGATGATCTCAAAGACCGTCTTGGTGTAATAATCCAGACCGCGCACGATGCCCTTGTCCACGGTGTAGTCGAGTCCCAGACCGGTCAGGTAGCGCTTGAGCGACTCAAAGTGCGCCTTGCAGTCGTCGCACAGCATGTCCAGCATCGCGGGCGCGTCCTTCACCAGCGCCTTGCACCTGGCTTCCTTGCAGTCCAGAATGCGCATGGGGTTGCGGTCGTAGCGGCCGCGGCAGGTCTCGCACAGCTCCGGCAGGATGGGGGCGAGGAACGCCTTCAGCGCGTCGTTATACGCCTTGCGGCAGGTGGGGCAGCCGATGGAGTTGATGTTCAGCGAAAGACCCGTCACGCCCACGCCCTCGAGCACGTCCATTGCCAGACGGATGATTTCCGCGTCGACGCTTGCGTCCTTTGCGCCGAACACCTCGACGCCCAGCTGATGATGCTCGCGCAGACGGCCGCTCTGCGGCTTCTCGTAGCGGAATACGGGGCAGGAGACGTAGTACATCTTCTGCGGCAGCGGCTCGGCGTACAGATGCGCTTCGATCATGGCGCGCGCCGCGCCCGCAGTTCCCTCGGGCTTCAGCGTGATGGAGCGGTTGCCCTTGTCGGTAAAGGTGTACATTTCCTTCTGAACGACGTCCGTCGTGTCGCCCACGCCGCGCTGAAACAGCTCCGTATGCTCGAACACGGGCGTACGGATTTCGCGGTATCCGGCCAGATGACATACGCTGCGCATCGTCTCTTCGATTTTGTGCCAGCGATGACTGTCTTTCGGAAGCATATCCTGCGTTCCCTTGGGCGCCTGTGTAAGCATGTGATTCGTTCCTCCTCAAAGATAGAAATAAAGCCTTTCACCCCGCGCAGGGGCGAAAGGCCGTTTCGCGTTGCCACCCTGATTGAACGGATTCTCCGTCCATCTCAATCCCGTTATCGCCGGGACGCGCCGCGGTTTTCCGCGGAGGCTCGCGGGGCGTCGTTCGCCGCCTTCCGCCGCGGGCGCTTTCACCATGCGCGCCCTCTCTTTGGCGGGGAAAACGGGTACTCTTCCCGGTCAAGACCCATATCCTCTTACTCTGCGATTATATCGGCTCTTCCGGTATTTGTCAAGAGCGTTTCTGAAAAATCATGCCTCCCGCCGAACGACGGGAGGCACATGCTATTGTAAGGAATGCGGGTTGATTACTTGCCGCTCATCGAGCGCTCCTGCGCTTCGATCATCTTCTTCACCATGTTGCCGCCGATGTGGCCGGCGTCCTTGGCGGCGATGTTGCCGTTGTAGCCCTCGCTCAGGGTGATGCCAAGTTCGCTGGCGACTTCGTGCTTCATGTTGGACATCGCTTTGCGGGCTTCGGGAACATTGATTCGATTCGAATTCTTGCTGGACATGGAACACACACTCCTCTCAATCTTCCGATCGATCCGGGCGGCGGTTCGCTTTCTCGTATTCCCGTATCAGCTTTCTTACCATCTGGCCGCCGACTCTGCCGGCATCCTGCGCGGACAGCTTTTCGCCCGGCGCGCGATTCAGATTGATACCCAATTCGCGGGCCGTTTCCTGCTTCAGCTGATCCAGCGCGTCCGCGGTCTCCGGTCTGCCGGAACGGTTTTTCGAGCTCAAGTCCGTCACCTCCCGTTCGATCTGTGGGTAGTGTGGCCTTTCGCATGGATTTTAGACTGGAAAAATCAGTTCATTGCCAGCGCGATTTCGCCCCTGCGCGCAAGCCACGCCCGCGCCATGCGCAGAAGCGCTTTCCTTTCGGCGTTTTCGTCGTCCGCGCGCAAAACCTCGCGCGCCAGCTCGTGGGTGATCTTCAGCGTCTGCGCGTCGGCCAGCGCGTCGGAGATTCCCTCGGCCAGCGCGCCGGACTGACGCGTTCCGAACATGTCGCCGGGCCCGCGCAGCTCCAGATCCTTTTCGGCGATGCGGAAGCCGTCGTTCGTCTCGGTCATGATTTTGAGCTTCTCGGAGCGGTTCGCCATCAGGAAGCACCACGCTTCGTCCGTGCCGCGCCCCACGCGCCCGCGCAGCTGATGCAGCTGGGCAAGGCCGAAGCGCTCGGCGTTTTCGATGACCATTACCGTGGCGTTCGGGACGTTCACGCCCACCTCGATCACCGTCGTGGAGACCAGAATGTCCGCTTCGCCGCGGCGGAAGCGCTCCACGGCTTCGTCCTTTTCCTTTGAACGCATCTTTCCGTGCGCCAGCAGAACGCGCAGGTCGGGGAAGGCCTCGTCGCGCAGGCTTTCAAAAAGCAGCTCGGCGCTCTGCGCGTCGACCACCTCGGAATCCTCCACCAGCGGGCAGACGAAATAGACCTGCCGCCCCTTTATGACCTCGTTTCGGATGAAGCCGTACATATCCTGCCGCTTTCGCTCCGGCACGATGCGCGTTTTCACGGGCTGCCGTCCCGGCGGAAGCTCGTCGATGACGGAAAGGTCGAGGTCGCCATAGAGAATCAGCGACAGCGTGCGCGGGATCGGCGTGGCGGACATGACGAGCACGTTCGGATTTTCGCCCTTCTGACTTAATAGCAAGCGCTGACGCACGCCGAAACGGTGCTGCTCGTCCGTGATTACGAGACCCAGAT
The DNA here is from genome assembly GCA_004556395.1 of Clostridiales bacterium. GTDB lineage: Bacteria > Bacillota > Clostridia > Christensenellales > Aristaeellaceae > SFHK01. Next base: position 25,650 of record SFHK01000012.1, on the reverse strand, counting down.
GCGCGTAAGCGACCTCCTCGGTGATCAGCGCGTGCGTGCCGAACACGCACGTCCATTCGCCGGACGCGAGGTTTTCGCGCGCCAGCCGGTGCGCCTTCTGCGTCATGCTGCCCGTCAGAAGCCCGCAGGATATGCCCAGCGGCTCCAGCTGCGCCCGCGCGCTTTCATAGTGCTGCGCGGCCAGAATCTCCGTCGGCGCCATCATGGCGCTCTGCCAGCCCGCGCGCGCGGCGAGATAAATCGCGCCGAACGCGACGGCGGTCTTTCCGCAGCCCACGTCGCCCTGCACCAGTCGCGCCATGGCGTTCGTTCCGGCCATATCGGCGGCGATTTCGTGCAGCACGCGCCTTTGCGCGCCCGTGGGCGGGAAGGGGAGCGCGCGCCAGTAGGCGGCTTCGTCGTCAGCGCCAGACGGAATGGCCGTGCCCGCGCGCACGTGCTCGCGCATTACGCCGACGGCCAGCTGAAACAGGAGCAGGTTTTCGAACGACAGCCGGTGCAGCGCCGCGCGCAGCCGCTCCGCGGAGGACGGAAAATGCGCGCCGCGCAGCGCGTCGTTCAGCGTCAGAAGTCCGAAGCGCTCGCGAATGGCTTCGGGCAGCGGGTCTTCGTCGCGGGCGGTTTTGTCCAGAATTTCGGCGATGACGCTTCGAAGCATTTTCGCGGGCATGCCGGGAATCGGTTTGTAGACGGGAACCAGTCCCTGCTCCGTTTCAATGGAGGGGCAGGAAATCTGCATCCGCCCGTTTTTGACCTCGCTGTGCCCGTACAGAAGCAGCTCGCGTCCGACCTTCAGCTGCTCCCGCAGCCACGGCTGATTAAACCACACGGCGGGCAGCGCCTCGGTGCCGTCGGAAACGGTGGCGCGGGTGAGGATTACGCCGCCCGCGCGAACCGTCGCGGCCGGAGTGGCGACGCATACGCGCATGGCGCACGGCTCGCCGACGCGCAGCTCGCACAGCGGCGTGATGCGCGTCAGGTCGCGGTATTCGCGCGGCAGGTAATACAGAAAGTCCTGCGCCGTCTGGATTCCGGCGAGCTTCAGCGCTTCCACGCGCTTGGGGCCGAGCCCCTTAATGCTGGTAAGTCCGGTGTTTGTCATGTGGCACCGCCTGAAAAAGGACGTTTTCGAGCCATGCCGAAAACGTCCAAAGCTGTTGTTTGTTCCGGGAAGCCGTCGCCCGGCATGTAACGCGTTATTCCACGGAGATCAGGTAGTAGTACAGCGGCTGTCCGCCCTTCTGCAGGTCGACCTCGCAGTCGGGATACTTGGCTTCCAGTTCGGAAACCAGCTCCGCGCCCTTGTCCTCCGCAATGTCGCTTCCGTAATACACGGTGATGACGCTGCTCTCGTCCGTCACCATGCCATCCACGACCTCAAGCGCCACGTCGTGCACGTCGGAGCCGAGCACGCGGATGCGGTTGTCCACCATGCCCATGATGTCGTTGGCGTGAATTTCGCGGCCGTCGAACACCGTGTCGCGCACGGCGTAGGTGATGGAGGCGGTGTGCACGCGCTCCGCCGCGGCGTTCATTTCGGAAAGATTCTCCTCCGGCGTCGCGTCGGGCGAGAAGGCGATCGCGGCCGAAATGCCCATGGGCACCGACTTGGTGGGCAGCACCATGACGTTTCTGTCCGTCAGCCCGGCGGCCTGCTGCGCGGCGAGGATGATGTTGGTGTTGTTCGGCAGCACGAACACGTTCTTGGCGTTCGTGGAATCGATGGCCTGCTTGATCTCGTCGATGCTCGGGTTCATCGTCTGGCCACCGTCCACGATCTTGTCGATATTCAGTCCCTTGAAGATTTCCGAGAAGCCGTCGCCCAGCGCCACGGCGATGATGCCGTATTCCTTCTCTTCGTTCTTTACGGCCGCCTGCGCCGCGGCCTGCTTGGCCACGCGCTCGCGGTGCTCCTCAAGCATGTTGTCGATTTTGATGGAATCCAGCTCGCCCAGCTCCAACGCCATCTGCAGCGCCTTGCCCGGGTCGTTCGTGTGCACATGCACCTTCACGACCGACAGGTCGGAAATGACCAGCACGCAGTCGCCGATGCGTTCCAGACGCTTGCGCAGACGGGTCACGTCGGCGTTTTTGATGTCCGGACGGGGATGGGAGACGATGAATTCCGTACAATAGCCGAAGGTGATTTCCTCCAGCGACTCGTGGTCGTCCACAAAATCGCCGGGCAGCGGCGCGCTGGGCGCTTCGGCAAGGCTCTCAACCGGCGAGCCGGTGAGGGCGGAGAGGAAGCCGGAGTAGATGACCATCAGGCCTTTGCCGCCGGAATCCACCACGCCGGCCTGCTTCAGCACGGGGAGCATGTCCGGCGTGCGCTTTAGAATGGCGTCGCCGCTCTTTACGGCGATGGTGAAGATTTCGATGATGTCCTCCTTGCCGGTGAAGCGCGATTCAACCTCCTCGGCGATCACGCGTGCGACGGTGAGGATGGTGCCCTCCTTGGGCTTCATGACGGCCTTGTACGCCGTTTGCGCGCCGGCGCGCAGCGCCTTCACGAGCAGCGCGGCGTCCATGTCATCATGTCCCTCAAGGGCGGAAGCGATGCCGCGAAGAATCTGGCTGAGAATAACGCCGGAATTGCCGCGCGCGCCGCGCAGCGCACCGCGGGCGGCGGCGCTGGCTACATCCGACACGCTGGAAAACGGCCGGCTGTTCAGCTCCTTTACCGCGGCGTTCATCGTCTGAGACATGTTGGTTCCGGTATCTCCGTCCGGAACGGGGAATACGTTGAGGGCGTCGACCGCCTCGCGATTCTGATTCAGAAGAGCGCATCCCGAAAGATACATTTCCTTCAGCATGCCTCCGTCTATCGATTTCAAGACCATTTGCATTCCTCCAGCGCCGCCGGGTCAAGCCTGCTGCTCTTCTGCGGCGCGCGTATTTTACACGCGAATGTCCTCCACGGAGACATTCACCTTGCTGACCTTCGCGCCTGTCAGGTGCTCGACCTTATATTTCACCGTGTCGATCAGGGTGGCCGCTACGGCGGAAATGGAGATGCCGTATTCAACGATGATGTACAGATCCACGTCGACGTGGTCGTCCGCCATGTGCACGCGAACGCCGCGCGCCAGGTTTTCAATGCCCAGAAGCTGAACGATTCCATCCGTGGTACGCTTGGAGGCCATACCCACGATCCCGTAACATTCGAGCGCGGCATAACCGGCCACCTTTAGAATGACTTCTTCATTGACGGTTACAAGTCCAAGACCTGTCGTAAACTTGCAGTCCATGTTTCAAACCTCCAAGACCGGAATGAGGCGACGGCGTCCTGCCGCGCCGCGCAGATAGACGCTGCGCCGTTACTATTATAGCATTTTTCGCGCGCGGGCGCAAGTGCGTCCGCGAAAGGGAAGGCGTTCAAAACACATCCCATGCTATTGTAGCCCCTTTTCGCGCGCGGCGCAACTTGTTTCTCCGTATTTTTACACGAAAACTCGAAATTCATACGAAATTCACTTGCACTTTGGCGCGGAGTCTGATATAATACCGAGTGTTTTGATGCGCCAAACTCCTGAAGGAGGTGTGAGAGATGGGCAAATTCTGTGAAATCTGCCATAAGGGCATCGTATACGGAAATAACGTCAGCCATTCCAATCGCAAGACTCGCCGCACCTGGGCTCCGAACACCCAGAAGGTTCGTGTTCTTGTGAACGGAACTGCGACCCGCATGTCCGTATGCACCCGCTGCCTGCGCAGCGGCAAGGTGGAGCGTGCGGTCTGATTCGCATGATTCATCGGTCATGAAGACAGGAAGCGCTGCCGGTTTGGCGGTGCTTCCTGTTTTTGCGCCGTCTTTTGTTCTCTGCGGCGGATTTTCCCACGGGAAGCCCTCGAAGGGCGGCCTTATCCGCAGAAGCGGAAAATGAGAAACCCGCCCGCCAGCAGCGCCAGCCCTAAGAGCATCGTCCAGAACCAGCACGGCACGCAAAACAACAAAACCAGCGCGCCCGCCAGCATCAGCACGATCCCGGCGATTTTCGCAATCAGGCCGCATGTACGGCTTGAGGACGTGGATTGACATGCGCTCATGAAACCGCCTCCTTTTCCCATCGTATGCCGGTGGGAGGGAGGCGGTTCCCTTTTTTCTCTGTTTTTTGACCTTTTTTCCAGTTTCCCTCGTCTAACGGGTGAAAGGAGGCGAAACGCCATGCAGGACGGAGAACGCGCGGACAGGCAGCTTCGTCTGGAACGGATGATGCGCGAGTACGGCACGTCCCTTCTGCGTATGTGCACCCTGCAGCTAGGCGATCCGTCGCTGGCGGAGGACGCGGTGCAGGATGCGTTTGTGAAGGCGTACAGGCAGATGAGCGGCTTTCGAGGGCAGAGCAGCGAGCGAACGTGGCTGATGTCGATCGCCATCAACACCTGCCGCGATTACCTGCGCTCTTCCTGGCACAGACGAGTAGACGGCAGCCTGACGCCGGACGATTTGCCCGAAAGAGCCTGCGAGCCGGAGAATCCAGACTGCACGGTGCTGACGGAGGTCAGAAAACTGAAGCCCCGATACCGCGAGGTGATTCTTCTGCGCTACTATCAGGATCTGAAGCTGGGCGAGATCGCGAAGGCGCTGGGCATCAGCCTGAGCAGCGTCAAGTATCGGCTGAAAAGCGCGGAGAAGCAGCTTCGCAAACGACTGGAAGGATGGTATTTCGATGAAGAGTGAGTTCAAAAGGGTCGTGGATGCCCAGCTTTCAGGCGTTGAATGGACGAATATCCACACTGAAAACGTACTGAAACGATTGGAGGATGAGAAAATGACCAAGCGAATTTCCGTGAAGACCCTGCTGATTGCCGCGGTGCTGTTCGTTCTGACGGCCGCCGTCGCGTTCGCCGTGGTGGCGATTACCCGTTCGCCGGAGGCGGAAGCGATGAACACGGCCCGCACGAGCGTGATGGAGAAGTACGGCCTGAACGCCGAGGCCATCGCGTTCATGGACGGCCGCTATGAAAAGACCGACGACGGCTGGAAGGTCGTGTTCGGCGGCGATGAAAAGACCGGCGAATATGAGGTTGTGTTCGACGGCAAGACGGCGACCGCCACCTGGAGCTATGAGGGCACCGAAAAGGCGAGCACCGCGTGGAAGAACGACGAAATCATCGCGCAGCTGAAGAAGATCGGCGAGTTTGAGAAGCGGCGCATGACGGAATATCCGGAAACAGGCGAATACCTGAAGCCGACGATCGGCGACGCGGCGGACAACGTGCACATGCAGGATATTATCTACGCCGAGCCGCGGGAGGGCGACCTCAGCGAGGAAAAGGCGCTGGAAATCTACTATGAAGCGGCGAAGGACGTGATCTCGGACGTGGACGCGCTTCAGGCGTCCGGCAAGCCGTATATGGCCTGCGTGGTCAACGGCGAGGGACGGCGCATGTGGGAAATCAATAGGAACTTCATGTGCGACGGCATCGTTGGCGATGTGAGCGCGTATATCGATGCGGTGACCGGCGAGGTCGTGAAGATCATCTACGAAACGGGCGGTATGGGCTAATCAATCGAAGCGCGGCGGGAGAGCCATCCTCCGCCGCATTTTATAATAGGAAGAAACGCGCCGGAGCCGCTGCGGATAGACGGCTATTCGGCGCGTTTGTGGTATGGGCTTTGCATATTCACGCGAAGAGGAAGTCGTTGCCGGCGTATTCGCCGGAGAGCGATGGTCGCGCTGTTGTACGGCGTGCTTCCGATGAACAAGCAGGGCCTTGTGCCGCTGGAGCGGAATTCCCATATTCAGCGGAGCGCAATACAATAGGAAAATGCGCCGGAGCCGCTGCGGATGGAGGGCGGTTCCGGCGCGTACGGGTTTGGGTTTACTTGCGCAGGCGGATGACGACTTCCTCGTCAGGGTGCTCGCCGGAGATCACGTAGACCGGACGCAGGGTGATGGTTTCGGCGCTGCCGACGGGGAAGGTGGCGGTTTCACCGTAGCGCGACGCGGTTTCGATGGCGGAGTCGAGCTTTGCGCCGTCGGCGTAGATTTCCCACATCCAGATGAAGTCAATGCCGTCGCGGCCGCCGTATTCGTCGAGCTCCGCACTCTCCCAGCGCTCGGAAACCTTCGTTTCGATGGTCAGGCGCGCGTTCACCGGGGAAACGGTCAGCTCGATTTCGGAGGCGTAGTCGCTGCCGGAGGCGCTGGCGCGGTACTGGCGAATGTCGGCTTCCGTGCGGCGCACCGTCCATTCCGCGTCAAAGTGCTCGCGGTTTTTCACGTCCGAATCCGTCTTCACGCCGTTTTCGTCCATGTAGAACAATGTGCGCTGCCCGTATACGCGGGCGCTGAGCGTCAATTCTTTCCGCGAACGGATTTCCTCAGGCAGCGGACGCTCAAATTCGAAGTAGCGCCACCGTGTTCCGTCTTCAAAAACGCCTTCGTCGTCCATGTCGGGAGACAGGTATTCGCCGTTTATGGACACGCCGTCGCCCATGTACATGTCGAACACGACGGCGCAGGCGCTGCCTTCCTTCTTATATTCTGCCATGAAGGCGTCGTACAGCGCGTCGGGAAGCAGGCGACGAGCGACGTCGTATCTTGGCATCGGGGCAGCCTCGGGCATGTACGTCTGCATGCGCGCAAACTCCTCGCTGTTTCGATCGATCATATGCCCGGCGGCGTTGGATTGCATGGTGAAGCCCGCAATCACCTGCTCGCCGTCAAAATAGTATTCATTCAGCCGCAGGATGAAGGTGGAGCCGTCCGAGAAGGTGAAGCCGCCCTGCTGGCCGCTGCGGTCGGCGAGGGCCTCGAGCGCCTGATAGTCGCTGCGGTCGCCGTTCTGGTGCCGTCCGCTCATGGCGGAGAATACGGAGCCGAACCAGCCGGACGCCAGCGCCACACCGGCAAGCGCGGCGGTAAGTACGATTGCCGCAATCAGCGCGGCGCTGAAGCGCGCCCGGCGCATCTGTTTCTGATTTGCCATTTCATACACCTCTCTTTTTGTCTGTTCAATCAGCGTCTGGGTCGCGTTCACGCGGTCAAACGCTTTGTTGTATCGTTCCTTCAGCATCTACATTTCCTCCTCCCGCTCCGTCAGCAATCGTTTCAGCTGCTTTCTTCCACGCGACAGCCGCGCGCGGACTGACGCGGGCTTCGCGCCCAGCGCTTCCGCGATTTCGTCGGTGGTCATGCCTTCGTAGTAATACAGGTGAATGACGACACGCGATTTGGCGGAAAGTGACGCGAGCGCGTCGGCAAGAGCCTCGTCGCGCAGAGGCGCGGGCGCGGTGGGGGAGTCGGGCAGCGGCGCGCCCTCAAGCCGCCGCCAGGCGCTTTTCAGCAGGTTGACCGACGCGTTCACCGTGGAGCGAATCAGCCAGGCCTTTTCGTGGCCGTCGGACTGAAATGCGGGCGCGTGGGTGAGAAGCTTCAGAAAAACCTCCTGAAAAATGTCGTCGGCGTCCGCTGCGGAGCGCGTTCTTGCGTAAGCCAGGCGGTAGACCATCGTGCCGTATCGGTCAATGGCCGCCGCCACGGAATCGCCCGTACGCTGCGATCCGTTTCTCATGCGCTCACCTCCTTCACCATAAACACAATCCAAAATGCGAAAATGTGACGCGGGCGCAAAAAAAGGGGGAGATAATCCCCCGAATGAACGGCAGCCTTACAGAAAGAAGGAAAGCACCGCAAAAATTGCAAGACAGAACAGGTTGCTCAGCAGGCTGATCAGGTCGCGCTCGTCGTCCTCAAGATCGTCCGCGGTCGGCGGCGCGTCGTCTATATGGTCGCTGATGTCCGTATAATTGCGAAGGGGATCCTTCCGGCGGCGGAAGCGCACGTTTTTCATGCGCGGAATGTGCGCGCCGTCCATGCGCAGATACACCAGCCACGCGGCGAGGGCGAACGCCAGCGCCAGCAAGACTGCCGCGGAGCCGGGCAGCGCGAGCGGAGACGCCAGAAAGCGGTTATATAATAGAAGCAACGCCAGCGCCGCTAAAAAGCGATTTGTGGCCATATAGATCAGCGGCCTGAGAAGCGCGCGCTGCCAGGTGCCGCGAAAGGGGTTTTTCATGAAAATCGCCTCCGATTCGTGTTTGTATTCATTTTATACGCATCGCGCGCAGATTGCAAGCATGAATTATCGATAAATCGAAAATCCATATGCACGGTTAAAAATGAACGCATGCGCTTTTCAAGGGAAAACGAATCTGTACGCGAATCGCGGACAGCAATAATGAATTTTTTAAATGTGAAAATTGCAATTTGCTATTGACAGACGCGGGGCGCCTACGTATAATATACGCAACTGCTGAACGGCAGGGGAAGAGAAGATGAAAGCGGCTCTTCCCAATGATTCAAAGGAGGGTTCCACATGAAGAAGACTTTGACGCTCGTGCTGGTGCTGGCTCTGATCTTCGGCTGCGTGAATTTCGCTTCCGCAGAAGAGATCAAGAACTTCCGCAACTACGAGACGCAGGCCAGAGAAATGGAAACGTTCTGCTACCATTATTCTCAGGCAGCCGTTGACCTGAACGTTCTGAGCAACTGCTACGAGCACCTGCTCACCAACGACAGCAAGGGTCAGCTGATTCCCGCGGCCGCGAAGGATTTCTCCTCTCCCGACGGCGGCCAGACCTGGGTCTTCCACCTGAAGGAAGGCATCACCTGGGTAGACTACAAGGGCGAGTACATGGCAGACTGCACGTCCGAAGACTGGCTCACCGGTCTGGAGTGGGTTCTGAACTACGCCAAGAACAAGTCGGCCAACACCTCGATGCCCATCGAGATGATCACCGGCGCGGCGGACTACTACAACTACACCAAGGAACTGACGGAGACCGAAGGCGAAGACGCCGCCAAGGCGCTGGGCCTGGACAAGTTCCTTGAGATGGTTGGCATCGAAGCGCCCGACGACTACACGCTGATCTATCACTGCGTGGATAAGCTGGCCTACTTCCCGTCCGTGGCTACCTACAACTGCCTGGCTCCGCTGAGCGCGGACATGATCGCCGAAATCGGCGTGGACGGCTACTTTGGCGCCACCTACGAGACCATGTGGTACAATGGCCCGTACACCATCACCAACTACATCTACCAGAACGAGAAGGTTCTGACCAAGAACGAGAGCTACATTAACAAGGATTCCGTGAAGCTGTTTGACACCGTGACGATCAAGATGGTCGAGTCCATCGACGTCGCCTACGAGATGTTCGCCAACGGCGAGCTGGATCAGATTCAGCTGAGCGCTTCCAAGCTCAAGACCATCAGCGAGGACGAGAACAATCCGTTCCACAACTACCTCGTTGAGCGTCGTCCCACCAAGTACTCCTACCAGATCCACCTCTGCTACGACAAGAAGAACGAGGACGGCACGCCGGATACCGCGTGGAACACCGCCGTTGCCAACGAGAACTTCCGTCTGGCGCTGTATTACGGCCTTGACGCCACCAACTACCTGGCTCGCACGAACTCCATCAACCCGCTGTCCTGCCAGAACTTCTGCTACACCGCCAACGTCGTAGCCGTGAACAGCCAGGGCGTTGACTACACGCAGCTGGTTCGCGACGAAATGGGTCTGCAGTACTCCACCGAGAAGTTCGCCCGCTACGACGCCGACAAGGCCGCTGCCTACAAGGCTGCCGCCATCGAAGAGCTGAAGGCTGCCGGCGTGGAGCTGCCCGTGAAGATGGCCTACTACATCTCCGGTTCCTCCACCACCGCGAAGGAGACTGCCGATGTGTTCGCCAACCTGATCAAGACCTGCCTGGGCGACGATCTGGTTGTGCTCGACACCAAGACCTTCGTTTCCAAGCTGAACACCGAGGTTCGCGACCCGCAGCTCGCCTCCATCTACATCAACGGCTGGGGCGCCGACTTCGCTGACCCGATCAACTTCCTTGGTCAGGAAACCTACGGCGAGGACAACGCCTACTATTCTCAGTACTACTCCAAGATCAACAACGCCACCGATGAGAAGCTGATTGCCGAGTACAAGGAGTTCACCGAGCTGGTCAACGCCGCCAAGGCGATCACTGATGACACCGACGCTCGCTACGCCGCGTTCGCGAAGGCTGAAGCCTACATGCTCGAGCACGCGTTCGCCATCCCGTGGTCCTACGAGGTTGTCTGGGCGATCACCCGTGTAAGCGACTACAGCAAGATCTACACCGCTTACGGCAACCAGTCCGAGCGCTACGTGAACTGGGAAACCAAGGCTGACGGTTATTACACCCAGGCCGAGTACGCCGAGTTCGCCGCGAAATAATCGAAATCACCGGTAACCCAAGCGGAAGGGGCGGCTTTCTTCCGGAAGCCGTCTCTTTCGTCTATTCAAACCACTGTGCCGCTTTTGAAAAGCTCAGAGGAAACGGCATGAAAAAGGGGATGGCTGAATGTTCAAATACACCGTCAAGCGCCTGTTTCAGTCGCTGTTTACGATTTTCCTGGTGGTATCAGCGGTCTTTCTGCTTATGAGACTTCTGCCCACAGATTACTACTTCACGGAGGAGCAGCTGATCAAGCTGACGAAGGAGCAGCAGCAGGCGATCCTGAAGGCGGACGGCTATCTCGACAGCCCGTTCGTGCAGCTTGCGCGCTTCTATAAGAATCTCGTCAAGTCCGAGCATCGGGCGCACTATTTTGAGTCCGTGGATATGGCGGACGATAACACGCTGATTATTACGCTGAAGAACGCGTCCGACGCGGCAAAGCTGAAGCCGGAGCAGATTCGGATGCAGAAAAACGCGCCGGAAACCGAGGATACGCCCGTGTTTGCGTTCACGGAGGTCAGCGTATCTCCCGACAACCCGAAGACCGTTCTCGCCAAAACGGATATGACCATCGAAAAGAAGGTCAACTATCTGCTTACCTGCGGCGAGCACAGCGGCACCTTCTCCGTTCGCAAGGCCGGCAAGGAAGTGACGGTGAAGGATGAAAAGACAGAAAATACTTGGGACTACCTGACGCACATGCGCGTGTGGCTGAACTTCGGCAATTCGCACCGCGTGCAGACGGGCGTTCCCGTTACAGAAATTATTGCTTCCAAGATTGGCGTTTCGATGCGCATCGGCCTGATTGCGCTGGCCATCGCGCTGGTTATCGGCGTGACGCTGGGCATCCTGCAGGCGCGCTACAAGGACGGTCTGTTTGACGGCATCGGTCAGGGCTTCACCATTTTCATCAACGCCGTGCCGCATCTGGTTACGTATTTCATCGTCATGGTCGTGGGCGCGAGGCTGTTCAAGCTGCCAAGTCAGTACACGATCACGGACAGCCGCTCGGCCGTTCTGCCGATTGTGTCGCTCTCCATGGGCTCGATCGCGAGCTACATGCTGTGGATGCGCCGCTACATGGTGGATGAGCTGAACAAGGATTACATCCGTCTGGCCAAGCTCAAGGGCATGTCCGCCACGCAGGTCATGTTCCGGCACGTGATGAAAAACGCGTTCCTCCCGCTGGCGCAGTACCTGCCGTACTCCGTGCTTTTGACGGTTGGCGGCTCCATCCTGGTGGAGAAGATGTTCGGCGTGCCGGGTCTCGGAAACCTTCTGCCGGACGCTATCGCGAAATATGACACGAACCTGGTGCTGGCGGTTGTCAGCCTGTACGCGTCGCTGGGTATTCTGGGTCTGTTCCTGGGCGACGTGCTGATGATGATACTGGATCCGCGAATCCGCCTGACCGAAAAAGGAGGCGCGAGATAATGGCGAAGCATAAGGACTTGGACATCAATACCATTAAGAGCGAGGTAGAGGCCCAGAGCGAGCTTCCCATCACGAACAGCGAAGAGGAGATGGAGGGCTTCGGGCCGGACGAGAACACCAAAAGCGTGAAGCTGGACGCCGATCTGAGCGCGGTGGAAACGAACTTGGACAAGAAGTACAACAAGGGCAGCGTCCATTCGCGTTCCAGAAGCCGTATGCCCGAGAAGCAGCTGTTCCAGTTTGCCGAGTATCATTCGCAGGAAGCGGAGCGCATCGGCTATTCCAACTATTCCTACTGGAAGAGCGTGTGGCGCAACTTCATCAAGAAGAAAACCGCCGTGTGCATGGCCATCGTGTTCATCCTGCTGATTGCGTTCACGTTTATCGCGCCCACGTTCAGCAAGTACGACGCGGCGACGGTGCGCGTGGATCACGCGGATATGTCGAAGATGTTCACCTCGCCCAACTCGGAGTACTGGTTCGGAACGGACTCCATCGGCTGCGACTACTGGTGCCAGATATGGAGCGCCACGCGCACGTCGATCATCCTGTCGGTTTCGGTTTCCATCGGACAGATTCTGGTGGGCGTGATCATCGGCCTTCTGTGGGGCTATGTGCGCAAGCTGGATCGGTTCTTTACCGAGCTGTACAACTTCATTGACAACATTCCCACGATTATCTACATGACGCTGATCGCCCTGATGATCGGCAAGAGCACGCTTGTTATGGCGGTGGCCATGATCGCGTTCTACTGGCTGGGCACGGCGCGAAACATCCGCAATCTGGTGTTCATGTACCGTGACCGCGAGTACAACCTCGCTTCCCGCTGTCTGGGAACGGGACTGTGGCGCATCCTCACCAAGAACATTTTCCCGTACCTGATCAGCGTAATCGTGCTGAGACTGGCGCTGTCCATCCCGGGCATTATCGCTTATGAGACCACGCTTTCGTATCTGGGACTTCTGGACATCTCCACGCCGTCTCTGGGCATCCTGCTCCGCGACGCGCGCAGCAACTTCATGTCCTATCCGTATCTGCTCGTGTTCCCGGCGGCGATTGTGACGCTGATCACCGTTACGTTCTACCTTGTGGGCAACGCGTTCTCCGATGCGTGCGACCCGCGCAACCATGTGTAAGGGAGGGGCTTGAAAATGGCAGAAAGCAGAAGCATTCAGAACGCCTCTCTGGATCAGGAATTCAAAAAGCGCGCGCAGCAGGTGCTGAGCACGGAGCCGATTCTCTCCGTGAAGGATCTGGAGGTGCAGTTCACCCTGCGCGGCCAGAAGCTGAACGCCATTCGCCGCTGCTCGCTCGACCTGTATGACGGCGAGACGCTGGCCATCGTGGGCGAGAGCGGCTCGGGCAAGTCGGTGTTCACAAAGACGTTTGTCGGCATGCTGGACAAAAACGGCTCCGTGACCGGCGGCTCCATCCTGTACGACGGCAAGGATCTGGCCAAGTATACCACCGAATCGCAGTGGCGCACCATCCGCGGCAAGAAGATTGCCATGGTCACGCAGGACCCGATGACGAGCCTGAACCCGCTGAGGAAAATCGGCGCGCAGATTCGCGAGGCCATCGAGCTGAACCAGAACCTGCACGGCCGCGAGGCCAAGGCTGAGGCGATTCGCCTTCTCGATCTGGTCGGCATTCCGGAGCCCGCTAAGCGCTACAACCAGTACCCGCACGAGTTTTCCGGCGGCATGCGTCAGCGCGTCGTGATCGCCATTGCCGTGGCGTGCAACCCGCAGATTCTGATCTGCGATGAGCCCACGACGGCGCTGGACGTGACAATTCAGGCGCAGATTCTGGAGCTCATCCGCAAGTTGCAGCGGGAAAAGCACATGACGATCATCTACATCACGCACGATCTGGGCGTCGTCGCCAACGTGGCCGACCGCGTGGCGGTCATGTACGCGGGGCAGATTATCGAGATCGGCATGGTGCAGGAAATCTTCTTCGACCCGCGTCATCCCTATACATGGGCGCTTTTGTCGGCGCTGCCGCAGCTGGGCGTAAAGGGCGAAAAGCTGCCTGCCATCGACGGAACGCCGCCGAACCTGTTCAACCGCGTGGTCGGCGACTCGTTCGCGCCCAGAAACCGCAAGGCGCTGAACATCGACTTCCTTGAGGAGCCGCCGATGTTCGACGTAACGCCTACGCATCAGGCAAAGACGTGGATGCTCGACCCGCGCGCGCCCAAGCTTGAGCAGCCGGACAGCATTCGCAAGATGAGCGCGAACGCGAAGAATCCCGACTGTGCGGAGGGCATCGCGCATCCGCATCGCGACCCGAACCGCGAGCCGCTGGTGGAGGTGAAGAACCTTCAGGTCACCTTCGGCGCGGGACGTAAGAAGTTCGTCGCCGTGGATGACGTGAATTTCACGATCTACAAGGGCGAAACGTTCTCGCTGGTCGGCGAGTCCGGCTCCGGCAAAACGACGATCGGCCGCGCGATCGTGCGCATCAATCCGATTACGGCGGGCGAAGTGCTATATCGCGGCGAGCGAATCAGCGGAAAAATTTCCAAGGAGCAGGATCTGAACGTCATCCGCAAGTGCCAGATGATCTTCCAGGATCCGATGGCGTCGCTGAACGAGCGCGCGAAGGTGGACTACATCATCTCCGAGGGTCTGTACAACCACCACCTGTACAAGGATCAGAAGGACAGGCAGGAGCAGGTGAAGAAGGCGCTGGAAGAGGTCGGTTTGCTGCCGGAGTTCTCCAGCCGCTTCCCGCACGAATTCTCGGGCGGTCAGCGTCAGCGCATCGGCATCGCGCGCAGCCTGATCATGCGTCCGGAGTTCATCGTGGCCGACGAGCCGATCTCGGCGCTGGACGTATCCATCCGCGCACAGGTGCTGAACCTGCTCAACGACCTCAAGAAGAACAGGGGGCTTACCTATCTGTTCATCGCCCACGATCTGTCGGTTGTGCGCTTCATTTCCGACCGCATCGCCGTCATCCACAAGGGACGCATCGTGGAGCTGGCCGAGGCCGAGGAGCTGTTCCGGCATCCGCTGCATCCCTACACGCAGGCGCTGCTTTCCGCCGTGCCCAATCCGAATCCGTATCTGGAGCGCGAGAAGAAGCTGCTGGTGTACGACCCGAGCGTGCACGATTACAGCGTGGATAAGCCCACGTGGTGCGAGATTCTGCCCGACCATTTCGTGTACGGCAACGAGCGCGAGCTGGACGGTTATCGCGAGCAGATTGAAAAGCAGGCATAAGCCCAAGCATTTGAGGGCCATTCCCGAGCGGAGTGGCCTTTTTGCTTGACAAACGCCCGCTTTTTGCGTATCATAGCGCACACGGAAAGGGTGAATGAAATGTTTCGAGTGGCTGCGCTGGTGGAAAATTCGTCGGCGGCGCCCGCGTGCGAAAGCAGGCATGGGCTGAGTTTGTATCTTGAAACGGGAAAGCATAAGGTGCTGTTTGACGTGGGGCCGAACAGGCTGTTCCTTGAAAACGCCGCGAAGCTGGGCGTGGACATTGCGGCGGTGGACACGGTGATTCTGTCGCACGGACATGTCGACCACGCGGGCGGGCTGGAAGCGTTCCTGTCCGCGAACGACCGGGCAAGGATTTATCTGCGCCCGTCGGCGACGGAGCCGCACTATATAAAGGTGCTGGGCGTTCCGTTCAACGCCGGGATGGATTCGAAGCTCGTTCATGGCGATCGATTTGTGTTCACGCAGGCGGAGACGGTGATCGACGACGAGCTGACCGTGTTTTCAGAGGTAAAAGGCGATATGCCGCTGCCGGCCTCCGACACGAAGCTGTTCATGAGGAAGCCGGGCGGGCTTGTGCGGGACGATTTCGCGCATGAGCAGAGCCTGATTCTTACCGTGGACGGAAAGCGAATTCTGTTCAGCGGCTGTTCGCACGCGGGAATCGTCAATATCCAGAGAAGGGCGGAGACGGTCGCGGGCGCGGGAATGAATGCCATTATCGGCGGCTTCCATCTGTATAACCCGCCCACGCGCCGCTATGAGAAGCCGGAGTATATCCGCCGGACGGCGGAAGCGCTGAAGCGGACGGGCAGCGTGTATTATACCTGCCATTGCACGGGGCGGAAGGCCTGCGAGCAGATGAAGCCCATTCTGGGTGAACGGCTGCGCGAGTTTCACACGGGCGAAAGCCTGAAATCCATACCAGAGGTATAAAAAATAGAATACGACCCGTACGGATTGTGCGTTCACATTTGCGCTTCTTCCTGCTATAATCGATGCATACGAGCAGGAGGGAGCTTTTTGTATGACGAACAGGCTTGCGGAGAACATTCGCGTATTCCGGAAAGAACGGGGGCTGACGCAGGAGCAGCTTGCCGAGGTACTGGGCGTGACGGTTGGCGCGGTGTACAAATGGGAAGCGAAGCTGTCGCTGCCGGAGCTGAGCCTGATTATGGAGCTGGCGGACTTCTTCGACACGTCGGTGGATGTGCTGCTTGGCTACGAAATGAAGGACAATCGCCTGCGGGCGACGGTGGAGCGGCTGAAGGACTATGCGTATCGGAAGGATCGCGCGGGGCTTGCGGAGGCGGAGAAGGCGCTAAAGAAGTATCCGAACGCGTTTGACGTGGTATACCACGCAGCAAGGATGGATTTGCTGTTCAGCGTGGAAAATCGGGATCGCGCGCTTCTGCGCCGGGGACTTGAGCGGTACGAGGCGGCGCGGCGGCTGCTTTCGCAGAATACCGACCCGCGCATCAGCGAGAGCACGATTTGCGGTGAAATGGCAAAGATGCGAATGCTGCTGGGCGAAACGGAGGAGGCGCTGGCGCTTTTGAAGCGCCACAACGCGGGCGGCGTCTATGACGATCTGATCGGCTGGATGCTGACCGCCTGCAAACGGCCGGATGAAGCGCTGCCGTTTCTCTCCGACGCGCTGATGAAGAGCACGGTCATGCTCATGCGCACGATTATGGGCTATACGAACGCGTATTTTCTGCAAAAGGAGTACGATTCGGCGAAGGCGATTCTGAACTGGGGAATCGGCGTTTTCGATGGGCTCAGGGGCGGAAACACGCCGTGCTTTGTGGACAAGCTGAACGGCGTGCTTCTGGTCTGTCTGGCGTGCGCAAGGATGAAGTTCGGGGATCGGGAGGGTGCGGCGGAAGCGCTGCGCTGCGCCCGCGCATTGGCGGCGCGATTTGACGCCGAGCCGGATTATCGGATTGGCGCGCTTCGGTTTATTGTGAACGACAGACAAAAGGGCTTCTATGACGACATCGGCGCCACGGCCATGGAGGGCGTTCGCGAAACCGTTGCCTCTCTTGGTGGAGAGGAACTGCACGAAATATGGCAGGAGTTGGATAAGAATGCGGAATAAATCGCTGAAAAACCAGTTGAAAGCGCAGTTTTATCGGGGAAACCGGCTGACTTTCGGGTTTTCCGTGTTTGCGGCGCTTTCGGTAGGCTCTATGGCGCTGATCGTTTCATGGCTTATGCAGCAGCTGATCGACGCGGCAGGCGGCGCGACCAACGCCATGCCGCTGGGCGCGCTCGCGTGGCTCACCGGGGGATTTATGATACTGTGCGTGGCGCTTAAGCTGCTGGATTACGCGTTCGAGCCGCGCTTTATAGAAAAGGCCATACGGCAGTACAGGGATTTCGCGTTTCAGAAGCTGACGGAAAAGAGCATTTCCTCCTTTCGGGATGAAAGCACGGCGACCTATCTTTCCGCGCTGACAAACGACGCCGCGAGCGTGGAGGCGGATTATCTGTCGCAGCAGCTGAGCGTGATCACCAACGCGGTTAAGTTTCTCGGAGCGCTTGCGCTGATGCTGTGGTTTTCTCCGCTTCTGACGGCCATCGCCGCGGCGCTGACAGTGCTGCCCATGATCGCGTCCCTGCTGACCGGCAACCGACTTCAGGCGGCGGAACGACGGGTTTCCGACCGGAACCGGGATTTTACAGCCGCGCTTGCCGATTGTCTGAGCGGGTTTACGGTGGTAAAGACCTTCAAGGCGGAGCGGGAGATCGTGCGCCTGTTCGCGGAGAGCAACCGCGCGCTGGAGAAGGAGAAATTTGACCGCCGGCGCCTGAAGGCGCTGGTGAGTCTGATCGGCGGGATGGCGGGCGTCGCGGCGCAGCTGGGCGTGCTGCTGGCGGGCGCGTATCTCGCGCTCACGGGCGCGGGGGTCACCGCGGGCATGGTCATCATGTTTGTGAACCTGATGAACTATGTCATTGCGCCCATCGCGCAGCTGCCGTCGCTTCTGTCGGGACGAAAGGCGGCGCTTGGGCTGATCGACAGGCTGGCGGCGGCGCTGGAGAAGAACGTCGCGCCGGAGGGAGGCGCGCGAGTTTCAAAGCTGACGCGCGGCATCACGCTTGAAGGCGTGTCCTTCGGTTATGACGGCGGAAGGGACGTTCTGCGCGATATTTCCGCCGAGTTTGAAGCCGGGAAGGCCTATGCCATCGTGGGCGGCAGCGGCAGCGGAAAATCTACGCTTCTGCACCTGCTCATGGCCGGAAGCGCCGACTACAGGGGCAAAATTCATCTGGATGACACGGAGATTCGAAGCGTGGCGCCGGAATCGCTGTATGAGCTGATGTCGGTGATTCAGCAGAACGTGTTCGTGTTCAACGCGTCCATCCGCGACAATGTGACGATGTTCCGTGACTTCCCGCAGGACAGGCTTGAAAGCGCCATTCAGCATGCGCATCTGAGCGAGCTGCTGGCACGGCGCGGGGAAGACTCGCTTTGCGGTGAGAACGGAAACAGTCTGTCCGGCGGTGAGAAGCAGCGCATTTCCATTGCGCGCTGTCTGCTGAAGCGGTCGTCCGTGCTGCTGGCGGATGAGGCTACGGCAGCACTGGACGCACAGACGGCGCATCAGGTGACGAACGATCTTCTCGACCTGACGGACGTGACGCGCATCATTGTAACGCACGCGCTGGAAGAAACGCTGCTGAGGCGATATGACCGAATTTACGTTCTGAAGGATGGACGAATCGACGAGGCGGGGAAATTCGAAGAGCTGATGGAGAAAAAGGGCTATTTCTACGCGCTATATACGGTATCGCAATGAGAAAAGGCCGGTACGAAGCGGAATTTCCGCCGTACCGGCCAATATTTATAAACGGGATTTATTTCGCGAAGTCCAAGGGCTTCCAGAACAGGCGGGTCTCGCCGGCCAGCTTGCGAACGCCTTCGATGAAGAAGTAGTCGCCGTAGTCCATGGCGATATGGTGACCGGCTTCGTCGTGATACGCGCTGGTGCAGTGCGTGAGCACGGCGGGGGTCTTCTCCGTCCAGTCGGCGCAATGCTCGTCGAGCGCGCGCAGCAGGGCGCGGGCGGCGTTCATGTAGCTCTCGGCGGCTTCGGGCGCTTCGTCCTGAATCGCCTTGGCGAGCTCGATCAGGCCGCAGGCGGCGATGCCGTTGGCGCAGTTGTCGATCAGGTGCGGCTCGGCGCTCTGGCAGAAGTCCACGGGCGCGAGCATATCCTCGGGCATATGGCTCAGGAAGTAGTCGGACACGCGGCGGGAAGCGGCGATGTACCTGCGGTCGCCGGTGTGCAGATAGCTCAGCATGAAGCCGTACATGGCCCAGGACTGTCCGCGAGACCAGCTGCTGCCGGGCGCGCAGCCCTGTCCGGCGGGCGTATCCTCGATGGCGCCGGTTTCGGCGTTGTAGCACACGATGTGGTACACGGAGCCGTCGGGCTTGAAGAAGTTCTGAATCACGTGATCGGCGTGGGACTTCGCCATCAGCGCGAAGCGCGGATCGTGCGTGTAGGCGCTCATCGTGTACAGAAGGGGCAGGTTCATCATCGTGTCGATGATCGACCAGCCGGCGCGCGTGCCGTCGTTGTTGTCGTTCCACGCGCGGATAAAGCCGTTGGGGTTATAGCGTCCGGCGAGGATGTTTCCGGCGAACAGCATACGGGTCAGGCTGTCGGCGTTGCCGTCCAGCGCGTAATGCACGCCGGAGTTGATCAGCCACAGGAAGCCTACGTCATGGTGCAGGCGGGTGAAATTTTTGAGCGCTTCGTCCATCAGCGTTTCGGCGCGCAGCGCTTCCGCGCGATACAGCTCCTTGCCGGTGGCCAGATACATCTGCCACATTTCCGCCGGCCAGAAGCCGTTCGTCCACCAGCCGATGCCGTTGGATTTCCATTCGCTGCCCTGTACGGTGTAGGGAATACCGTCCAGCGTCTGCGCCTTCTGAACGCCATAGGTCATTTTTGCATCTAATTTTGATAGAACGCTGTTTGCCCAGCTGCGATCATCCATTGTGAATCCCTCCTTCGAGTTGTGCGGTTTTATTATAGCAGATAAAGCAGAATGCGCCAATTGGTTCGAATACTTTTTACACGGCAGGAATCGCGCGCAGCGGCGGCGAAATATACTGGCGTGAGGGAGCTTTCGCGCGATTGTGACGGGAAACCGAAAGGAATGTAACAACCGGCGGCTGTAACAGGAATTTCGTCCGCGCACGTCGAAGCTTATCCCTGCAACAACCGACGGAGGTGCAGACGTGGAGGCAACACAGCAAACGCTTGAAAAAGCGGTCCTTGAAAAAATGGCGCTCAGGCAGCAGCAGGGCGCGGGGCTGGACATGAGCCGCATCGAGTGGCTCGACCGTACCGCCCAGCCGTACCGCGAGCTGATGGCATATTATCGCTGCGCGCTGATGGAAGTGGAAACGAAATTCAACGTGCTCAATCAGGAGTTTTCGGTTCAGTACGATCGCAATCCGATCGAGAGCATCAAAAGCCGCATCAAGGAGCCGTCCAGCATTCTGGCAAAGATGGTTACCCGGCAGTATCCGCTCACGCTGGAATCGCTGGAGGAAAACCTGTGCGACGTGGCGGGCATTCGCGTGGTGTGCTCGTTCATCGAGGATATTTATATGCTGGCCGACTGCCTTGAAAAGCAGGACGACATTACGCTGGTCACGAGAAAGGATTATATCAAGAATCCGAAGGATAACGGCTATCGCAGCCTGCACCTGATTGTGGAGGTGCCGATTTTCCTTCAGCGCAAGAAAAAGCTGATGAAGGTGGAAATTCAGCTGCGCACCATCGCGATGGATTTGTGGGCGAGCCTTGAACACAAAATGAAATACAAAAAGCAGGTGCCCAACGCCGAGGAGCTGACCCGCGAGCTGAAGGTGTGCGCCGAGATGAGCGCGCGTCTGGACGAACGGATGCAGGCGATTCATCAGGGGCTGATGGGAGACTGATCTTATTAAAACAAAACCGGCGCGGTTCCGTCATACGCGGAGCTGCGCCGGTTTTTGCATAAGCGTCAATCCTTTTTCTCGCCCAGCCACATGCGGCGAACGTTTTCATATACCGCGTCCGGATACGTCTTATCCCCGCCGGGATAGCAGGGGAGAAGCTGATTGCCCGCGACGGCGGGATTGGTGCAGGCGTTGTCGCTGCGCCACGCGTCGCGCTCGGCGGGATTGCGCAGGTTGGGAATGTCCATCGGCGCACCGCCGTTCAGCACGGAGCGATAGGCTAGTATGCCGCAGATACCCATATCGACGGCGGTATACACGTCGATGGAGTATTTCAACCCTTCTTCGCGCCCCAGAATCTTCTCGATGAAGAAATGCGTGGCGTAGAAATCGCTGCCGCCGTGCGTGGAATAGCGCTCGGCCAGCTCCGCGCTCACGAACTTCTGCGGCGCGTATTTCTCGGTCGTGCCCTCGCAGACCTTTTCGCCCTCGCGGTACACCTGAAGCTCTTTCAGCCTTCCCTCGGCGGCGGTGGGCGCGAAGCGCTGCGATTCCATGGAGCCCTTCGTGCCGTATACCTCATAGTTCACCGAGCCCGGCTCGCGCTTCAGGTGGCCGTGCACGCTCTTCACAATCGCGCCGTTGTCCAGCGTCAGCATTTCAATGCCCGCGCATTCGCCCATGCGCAGTCCCAGCGGCGGAACGGTTTCGTTCTGCTGCGTCACAAAGCCGGTCACGCGCACCGGGCGGCGGCCCGTGATGGTGAGGATGGGGCCGATGGAATGCGTGCAATAGAAGGTGGGATACATGCGGTTGCGCCAGTGATCCTTTTCGCCGTAGGTGATGCCGGGCCAGATGCCCGCGCAGTCGTGGATGTATTCGCCCTCGGCGTACATCACGTCGCCCACGTGGCCCCGCTCATACCGGCGGCGCATTTCGAACGTGTGATCCATATAACAGTAGTTTTCGGCATAGGCATACACCTTTCCGCTGCGCTCCACCGCTTCGATCAGCTCGACGGCCTGCGCCATCGTCTCCGCCGGAAGCACCTCGCTCAGCACGTGCCGCCCGGAGTTCAGAAGCCGTATGGCGAACGGCGCATGCTCGTTGGCATAGTTGGCCAGCACGACCGCGTCCATGTCGTGCCGGAAGAAATCCTCGAAATCCGTATACAGCGCGATGCGCATGCCGACCTGCTCGGCGGCTTCTCCGGCCTTTTTGAGCGCGGGCTCGTATTTGTCGCACACGGCGACGAGTTCCGCGTCCGGATGATGAATCAACACGCTGATCATGGTCATGCCGCGATACGCGCCAAATACGCCGATCTTCAGCTTCGCCATAAAAGCACCTCCGATTTATGGAATGATCGACTATAGTATAACGAATTTGCGTGCGCACGTCAATCTTTTTGCGGATTCCGCGGCGCACGCTTGCAATGCCGAAAAAATGGTGTATAATACCCTCATACCGAATTCGGAGGGAACGATATGATTTTTACCGTAACGCTGAACCCGGCGCGGGATCGCACGGTGATGATTCCGGGCTTTGAGGCGGGAAAGGTGAACCGCATAAAGGAAACGCGGGACGATCCCGGCGGCAAGGGCATCAACGTTTCAAAGGTGATCGCCGCGCTGGGCGGAACGAGCGTCGCGATGGGCATTCTCGGCGGGCAGGCGGGACGCTATATCCAGCGCTGCCTTGAGGACATGAGCATCGAGTGCGATTTCGTGCGCACGAATGCGGAGACGCGCACCAACATCAAGGTGGTGGATCCCGAGCGGCACGTGACGACGGACATCAACGCGTCCGGCGCGCCCGCGTCCAAGCGCGTGCTTTCGCGAGTGTATCGGAAGCTGGAATCGCGCGCGAAGCCGGGCGACGTGGTCGTGTTCGCCGGAAAGCTTGCGGCGGGCATGCCGCCTGAGATGCTGGCGGCATGGATTCGCGCGCTGGAGCAGCGGGACGTGCGCGTGTTTCTGGACGCGGACGGCGAGACGCTGCGGCAGGGCGTGAAGGCCGCGCCGTATCTGATCAAGCCGAACGAAGCGGAGCTTTCCGGGCTGCTGGACGAGACGCTGAAGACCCCGGAGGAGGTCTGCCGGGGCGCGCGGCGCGTGATGGAAGAGACAGGCGTGCGGTTCGTCGCGGTGTCCATGGGCGCGGACGGCGCGCTGTTCGCGAGCGGAAGCCGGGCGTATCGCGGCGAGGGTCTGCGGGTGAACGCGCTCAGCACCGTGGGCGCGGGCGACTCCATGATGGCGGCGCTGGCGTGGGGGCTGGACGCGGGTCTGCCGGAGATCGACGTCTGCCGCCGTGCGCTGGCCGTAAGCGCGGCGTGCGTCACCTGCACCGGCACGCAGACGCCGCCGCCGGAAACCATTCAGGCGCTTTATGAACAGGCAAGGGTTCTTGAATACAATCCGATGAAAAAGGAGACGGAAGCATGAGGAAGGTACAGATTCAGGGTCACCGCGGCGCGTGCGCGTATGCGCCGGAGAACACGGTTCCGGCGTTCCAGATGGCGCTGGACATGGGCGCGGACGGCATCGAGTGCGACGTTCATCTGACGAAGGACGGCCGGTTCGTCATCTGCCACGACGACAGGATCGACCGCACCAGCGACGGCAGGGGCACGATCGTGGAGCTTACGCTCGCCGAGATCAAATCGCACGACTTCGGCGCGAAATTCGACGAGAAGTATAAGGGCACGCCCGCGCCTACGCTCGAGGAAATGCTGGACGTTGTGAAGGTCATGAACCCGGTGAACATCGAAATCAAGAAGTTCGGCGGGAAATATAGGACCGACGAGGCGCTGAACCTCTTCTATGACGTGCTTAAAAAATACGACATCATCGGCAACACCATCGTTTCCAGCTTCGACGCGCCCCTGATCAAGCGCCTTAAGCAGCTGCACCCGGATGTGTATACCTGCCTTCTATATAATAAGCGCCGCTCGCCCGCGGCCTACGCGCAGTCGCTGGGCTGCTCGGCCATCCACCCGTACCATAAGAATCTCAAAAAGGTCACCGTCGAGAACGCCCATAAGCGCGGCCTGAAGGTGAACTGCTGGACGGCCAACGAGGAAGCCGACATCCGCCATATGATCGAAATCGGCTGCGACGGCATCATCACCAACTACCCGGATCGCGCAATTCGCATCGCTGAGGAAGAATAAAAAAAGGGTATAAACCAAGGACGCGCTTCATGACCGAAGAGTTCATGAGGCGCGTTTTTCATTCGACTGACGTGTAAATGATAAATGTACCAAAACGAAGAATAATTAACAGAAAGACCGTTTTTTATTTTTTTTTTTTTGATTTATAATGCGTTACGAATAAGCGGAAAGGAGTGGTGAACATGCATTCACTTTAGGAATAGCGCGGATGTTGACGCCGTTTGCGCGGCGAATGTCAACACCCTTTCCCATATGTGAAATCCATGCGAACGACGAAAAGAGGAGGAAGACCATGAAGAAGCAACTTCGGAAACTCCTGTCCGCACTTCTGGTGCTGACGATGCTGCTGAGCGCACTGCCCATGGGCGTATTCGCGGAAGAAGACCATGTGCCGGCAGCGGTCGACGAACTTACGGAAGAAGGAACGAAGGAACTGGACGCAGAACCCACGATTGAACTGAACGAGGAACCCGCCGCCGAACCGACAGAGGAACCGGCCGTCCAGCCGACCGTCGCGCCCATCGTTGATTCGAGCGACGACGCGCTTGAAAACGCGACGGCTGGCGAACCCGAGACCGAACCGGAGAAGGAACCAGCCGTCGAGCCGACCGTCGCGCCTATCGTTGATTCGATTGACGACGCGCTTGAAACCGCGACGGCGGGCGAACCCAAGACCGAACCGGAGAAGGAACCAGCCGTCCAGCCGACCGTCGCGCCTATCGTTGATTTGACCGACGACGCGCTTGAAACCGCGACGGCTGGCGAACCCGAGACCGAACCGGAGAAGGAACCCGAAACCACTCCTGCCGCGGAAGACGAAGTGGACGAGATAAAGCCGGAGGAAACCCCCGCTCCTGCGGAGAACGCCGACGATGATCCGCTGGCCGGCCTTACTGACAAGCAGCGGAAAACCCTGAGCTCCCTTCCCGAAGGCTTCAGCGCCGACGTCGTGGCCTCCGCGATGCTCCGTAGCACGGGCTGTGCGCATGATGGAGAACTTTTTATTTCTCATTCTTACACTGGTACTAGCAGTAAAATAGTTGACAATAAGAAACATATTCTTTCAGTTGGAATTGCATATTACTATCTGCATTGCTTCAAGTGCGATGAGATCATCCAAGAAATCTATCGTCCAAGTACGATTATTATAGAAGAAGAGCATACATGGACGTGGGCACATTCATATTATCAGCCGATAGGATCAATCTATGATTTCGAATGTCAAGCCTGCGGTGCAACCGCAACAATTAACCCACCATGCTCCCATGGGAAGTTAGTTAAGGGTGCTGATCTCTATTTACATTGCCCCGATTGTGATGTGATTGCGTGGCCGGAAATAGAAGAGAGAACTGAATGCAAGCATACTCATTACACGGTTGATTATCCCAATACGCAGCAAGATGAATATCTTCGGTGGACTGTTGATTTACATTTAAAAAATACGACGGCTACGGTTTATGAAGAAGAAGAATCTAACGCTTGGGGATATGATGCCAAATGTAATGACTGTGGACGGCCGATACTTTACAAAGACGGGAAGATCAACACCCTTTGTTGGGTTTTCATATTTTGTAGTCCCACAATCGATACACTTATCGACGCCATTGAGATCGGAAGAGCA
>SFHK01000065.1 GCA_004556395.1 Clostridiales bacterium | reverse complement strand
CCATAAAACAACGGAACCGGCAGTTCTATTTTCAAAGCAAGCTTTAATGGAACAGGTGATGCTATTTTTAATGGAGATATTTATATTACTGACAACGCTACTCCTAGAAGTTTCTCTGCAGGCAGCGGAAAGAAAATCGAAACAAATAAAAATATCATTGTAGATACAACTGATACAAATATCATCAATATAAATACTCACACCGACTCATTCGTGGGGAAATACTGCCGGAGTTCAGCAAGGCTCAGGCAAAAGAGCTGATCTTTGGTCTCGAACGTTCCATGTTTATCTTCTGTGGTGAGCTTCGTGGAGAGAATGTTCTTTTGCTCACCCGCCGAAAAGGCCGCGGAAAGGAAATCCTTGTTCAGCCACTTGCGCAGCGAACAGTTTTCCCACCAGATATGTGACGAAAAGCTATTCGCGTCGTCATAGGCCATGGTCTCAAGAGCCTTTACCGAAATGACGAGCAGGCGGTCGTCCTTTTCGTCAAGAATCATCCACTCGATCGGTTCGGCGCCATTCTTGGTGTTGCCGTCCTGTTCATAGGTGCCCATGGTTATGACGTCGCCGCGTTTGGGCGTAGTGTTGTCCGCAAGCGCGGGGGATAGCAATGCTATTGCAAGCAGCAGGGCAATCAGGGCAGTCCAAAACGGAATCCGTTTCATTCAGGTTCTCCTTCTTTCTATATTGTCTTGTTCGGTTCCTTCAGTGTTACAATCCGCTCATGTGGCCATTCTGCATCTGGATGAGCTCCGTATGTCGATTGGGCGTTGCGCCGGATAAGTCCTCTACGACAAAATGAAGCTTTGCGTCTCTGCTGAGCATTTCGAATTGCGGTTCACTGATCTTTATTATAAAGCATGTACGGTCGTACTTCTGGGTCTTCCCCTCCATCAATTTCAGGATGGTTCTTGGTTCAATGGCATCGACGCCGAGAGGACAATGCGTCCCATCGGGATTGACGATTGAAAACAGACTTACACGAAATCTACGATGCCTGTCCGCAAACAAAGGCGTCAGGTATACCTCCAGCCAGTAGTCATATACAACTTCTTCTCGAAAAACTTCGGCGGGAACTTTTTCGATACGAACGTTTTGCACCTTATAGGTTTTTTCAGGTCGTGTCTCCATGATGGTCTCCTCCTTTTCTTTTGGCAGTAAAGTAGAAAATATTCCCGCAATGTGATACGATACAATCACGCAAGAAAACTGGGAAATAATGGAAAAGGAAGGGGGAAAACGGGGAAGAAGCAGGGGTGTGAAAAATGTCTACCTTTTTCACACTTTGACGTGTTAATCATGGGTTAAAGATACCCATTTCATAAAGGTCTTACGGGAAATGCCGAGTTGGCGGCTGGCGGCGGAGGCGGTCAGGCGGCCGGACTGCCACTGGCGGATGAGGGCGGGGGCTTCGGGTGGGACGGGTTTGGCGGGGCGGCCGAAGCGGGCGCCGCGGGCTTTGGCGGCGGCGATGCCCTCAGCCTGTCGCTGGTGGATGAATTCGCGTTCCGTCTGCGCGACGTAGCTGAGCAGCTGAAGCACGATGTCCGCGATCAGCGTGCCGGTGAGGTCTTTGCCACGTCTGGTATCCAGAAGGGGCATATCCAGCACGACCACGTCAGCCTGTTTTTCTTTTGTGAGGATGCGCCACTGCTCGATGATTTCGTTGTAGTTGCGTCCCAGCCGGTCGATGCTTTTGACGACGAGGGTGTCGCCCCTTTTCAGCCGTTTCAGAAGCCTTTGATACTGCGGGCGCTGGAAGTCCCTGCCGGACTGCTTATCCAGAAAAATGCTGGTCTGGCAAATGCCAAAGGTTTTCAGGGCGATGAGCTGGCGCGCTTCATTCTGATCCTTTGCGGACACGCGCGCGTAGCCGTAGATGATACCGTTCATAATTCCGCCTCCTGCGTTCTTTCTCCCGGTTCATTGTACAACGACAGGAAGCGGGCAGAAAACGCGCCGGACAGGCTGTGTCCGGCGCGGGAGATTAGAAGGGTTCGTCTCCAATGGCATCCGAGGATGGTTGCGCGCGGGCGCGTCGGTGGAGAGGTGTTCGCCGCGCGGAAGGGAGCCCGTCCGGAAGCCGCGGAGATGGCGATTTCGGAAACTCGTGGCTCGTTGCGGCGAAAAATCACGCCGGACAGGGTGTGTCCGGCGCGGGAGGGGTTAGCGGGTTTCTTCTTCCAGGGGTTTACGGATGATGATTTCGCCTTCCTTGAGTTCCATGCGGACGCGGTTGCCGGCGACGCCGAGCTTTTTGAGCATGTCGGCGGGGAGCTGGAGGCGGCCGGCTTTATCGAGCACGGCGTATTCGTCCTGCACCTCCTCGACCTCGGTGAGGGCGGAGATGTCGCTCAGGCGGTCGAGGTAGCTTTCCTTCATGATGCGCTCGCTGGCGATTTTGCCGTCGCGGATGGCGATGACGCGGCTGACCTTTTTGGCCAGCAGCTGGTCGTGGGTGACGATGACGATGGTCAGGCCGGACTCGCGGTTGATGGCGCGCAGCATATCGAGGATGGCGCTGCTGGTTTTCTGGTCGACGGCGCCGGTGGGCTCGTCGGCCAGCAAAAGGCGCGGGTGGTTGGCCAGCGCGATGGCGATGGCGATTCTCTGCTGCTCGCCGCCGGACAGCGCGGACAGGCGGCTGTTTTTGCGGTGGCTCATGTTCACCATGTCCAGAAGCTCCAGCGCGCGCTGGCGGCGCCTGTGCTCGCCGCCGAACAGCATGGGCATCATCACGTTCTGCGTCGCCGTGAGGTAGGGCAGCAGGTTGCGGGCGTTGTTCTGCCACACGAAGCCCACCGTGCGCAGCTTGTATTCCACCAGCTCGCGCTCGCCTAACTTGAAAAGATCCTTGCCGTCCACCAGCAGCCGGCCGGCGGAGGGGCGGTCGAGCCCGCCGAGCATGTTCAGAAACGTGCTCTTGCCGGAGCCGGAATTGCCGATGATCGCCGTCATCTCGCCGTAGTCCACGGTGAGGTCGAGCCCCTGCAGCGCCAGCACCTCGACGTCGGGCGTTTTGTAGATTTTCACCAAGCTGTCGCACTCGATGATGTGCGCCGCTCGCGCGTCAGGCGTGGTCTGCATGGACAATCTCACCGTCCTCGATTTCGTATACGCGGTCGCCGATTTCCATCAGCCCCGTGTCGTGCGTGGTCATGACGATCGTCACGCCCTCGGCTTCGATCAGATCCTTGAAAATCTTCACCACGCGCAGGCTGGTGTTCGTGTCCAGCTCGCCCGTGGGCTCGTCAGCGAAGAGCACGCTGGGGCGATGCGCGATGGCGCGGGCGATGGCCACGCGCTGCTGCTCGCCGCCGGACAGCTCCTGCGGCATGTGGCCGGCGCGCTTGTCCAGCCCCACCAGCCGCAGGCATTCCATGGCGCGCGCGCTTAAATTGCCGCGAACGCGCGCCAGCCGGAGCGCGAACTCCACGTTCTCCCGCGCGTTCATCATCGGAATCAGCGCCACGGACTGGAACACGAAGCCGATCCTCCTGCGGCGCAGCCGCGTGCGCTCGTTCTCGGACATGCGCGCCACGTCCTGCCCGTCAAACAGCACCTCGCCCGCCGTCGGCCGGTCGAGCGCGCTTAAAATGTTCAGAAGCGTCGTCTTGCCCGAGCCGCTTCGGCCCTTCAGAATGGTGAGCGCGCCGGCGGGAATGTCCGCGTCGATGCCCCTGAGCGCCCAGAATTTGCCCCCGCTCACCGGGAAGGCGCGCGTGACGCCCCGCGCGCGAAGCATAAGCCTTGAATCCGTCATGTGCGTTCCCTCCCGTCAGTCCTCGCCCAGCTTGAGCGCCTGCGCGATCTTCATGCGGCGAATGATCGTGAACAGAATCGCCATGCACGCAATCAGCATCACGGCCACGATCACCAGCAGGCGCAATGTGTCGGAGACGTCCACGGACGTTCGCAGCGGCAGATAGCTGTCGCTGGACGCGTAGGCGATCTGAATCAGCGGCATATACAGCTTCGCCGCCAGATGCCCGACCGCCGCGCCCACGGCGATGGACAATACCGAAATGCACAGCTGCTCGTTTAAAAGCATCGTCAGAATCTCGCGCATGCGCATGCCCATGGCGCGGTAGATGCCGAACTGCAGCGTGCGCTGGCGGATGGACAGAATCCAGTACATCAGAAAGCCGATGAAGCACAGCGCCAGCGCCACGATGAAGCCCACCGTCAGAACGCCGTTCAGGCTCTTGATCATCGGGTCGTTTTTCATCTCCACGATCTTCGCGTCCACGTCCTCAAACACGGCGTAGCGCGTGCCGGAGGTCTCCGCGTAGTCGTAGAGGAACTGCGCGCCGTCCTTCGCGCGCACCCACACGGAATACGGCCTGACGCCCATCACGTCCTGCACCTGCGAAAGGTTGGCGACGATCAGGTGGTTCTCCGTCTCGCGGTACACGCCGTCGGCGCTCTTCTCGTGCGTGAACGGCGCGTAGCCCGGCCAGTAGTCCACAAAGCCGTAGATGATGCCGCGGGTGGACTCGCTGTCCGTGTTCCAGTAATTGATCACGTCGCCCAGCTTCAGGCCGTATTCGTCCCGGAAGTTGGCGGACACCAGCACCGCGCGCGCGTTCTGCGCCATGGCGTTCAGGTATTCGTTGATGTGATGCGGAAGGAGAGACGCGTCAAACCACACCGTGCGCCCGAAGGCGTCGGTGTCGATGGCCATCAAAAGCGTCTTTTTCAGCGTGCCGCCCGGCACGGAGCAGGAAACGTTCGCGTCCGTGAACACCTTGCACACGCTCGCCGCGCCCTCCATCGTCTGGTACACGCCGTAGTCCGGCTCGTAATAGATGAGGTCGAGCGAGGGGTTCTCGGCCACCTGATCGGCGTTCGATTCCCACTTTTCGCGCAGAACCACGTCCGCGCCTGTGACGTAGCGGGTGTTTTCCTCGGCGCTGTCGTTGATCGTGCGCGCCGTCTGCGCGTTGAACACGCCCAGCGCGATGGTCATCACAAGGAAAATCATGATGAAATCCTGATTCGCGCGCTGCCTTAATACCTTCAAAAACGACGCGTACAGCGCCGGCGACCACAGCCGCCGGAACACGCGGAACACCGCGGAAACAAACAGCGGAATCAGCCGGATGGCCACCAGCCCCGCGCCGATGATGAACAGCGACGAGCACAGGAACAAAAGCGGGTCGGGCACCTCGCCCGCCAGAATGCGCTCCGCCAGCTGCGCCTTCTGCCCGTTAAACGAATACAGCCCGTACAGCGCCGTGCCCAGCGCGATCACGTCCAGAAACGCCTTCTGCCAGAACGGCCGCGCGCGGCGCGCCTTCTTCTGCTTCTGTGCCACGATGGAAACCTTCGCGTACCTGCGCACCGGCAGAACCATCGCGAGAATCGAAACCGCCGCCGCCGCCAGCGCGTACAGCGCGGTCTCGCGGCCGACGCGAACCGGCAGCGCGCGGCGCGACACGAATTCGAGGAACGCGTTCGCCGAGCCCAGCGCCTGCGTGATCAGCGCGCCCAGCGGCACGCCCGCCGCCGTGCCCGCCAGCGCCAGCAGACAGCTTTGCAAAAGATACATCGAAAGAATCTGCCCGCCGCTCACACCGCGGCTCTTGAGCACCGAAATCTCGGCCTCCTCCGTTTCCAGAATCTGCCGCGAGACCATGAACACGAACGCCGCCAGCAGAATGTAAATCGGCGCCTGAAGCACCCACAGCGTCACGCGCACCCTGCGCGCCTGTGAAATGTGGTTTTTCAGAATGTCCGAAAACGCCACCGTGACCGTCAGGTACTGGCGGTTTTTGCCCATCTCCTGATACTTCAGCGCCGTTTCATACAGCGCCTGCGCGTTTCGGGCGCTCATCTGCTCGGCGTCCAGCAGCTCGTACCAGCAGCCGCTCAGCGCCACCGGCAGATCCTCGCGCACGAACAGGCGGTTAAACAGATCAAAGTCCAGCAGGCATTCGCTCTTATAGGAGGAAGGGGAGCGCACCCAGTAGGGATCCTCCACGTCCGATACGTCGTACACGCCGACGACCTCGATCACAATCGGCTGCCCGTCCGCGTCCGTGAGCTTTGGAAATTCGCGCCGTTCGCCCATCAGAAGGTTCAGCTCCACCAGCGCGCGCTGGCTCACGATGACCTCCACCGTGCCGTCCGCCCGGCGCTCGCTGTCAAACATGCGCCCCGCCACGATGCGCGCGTGCGCCGCCACGTCCTCCAGCGCGCCCAATCCAATAGAAGAGATTTTCGCGTCGTCGCGCTCGATGAGCGGCTGGTTCTGCATGGGGCTCATGAAATACCTTCGAACCTCCATGCGCGCGGGCACGCCGAAATCCGCCGGAACGGCGTGCGCGAGGGCTTCGTTCTCCTTAATAAGCCCGTTTTTCTTCACC
The DNA here is from genome assembly GCA_004556395.1 of Clostridiales bacterium. Lineage (GTDB taxonomy): Bacteria > Bacillota > Clostridia > Christensenellales > Aristaeellaceae > SFHK01. The sequence goes on along the minus strand of SFHK01000065.1, from coordinate 16,924 downwards.
GACCCGTTGAAAAACACCGAAACCAGCCCGGGATAGGCGTTTTTCTTCGTGAGATACGCGTCCATGTCGTCGGTCAGCATGCGCTGCATCACCGCGTCCGCGTACAGCGGGTTGGAGGCGGCGATGCCGGTCAGCAGGATGTTTCCGATCAGCAGCGCGATGAACAGCCACTTTTTGCTGATCATCTTGCGAAGAATATACCGCAGCAAGGCCTGTTCCCTCCTTCCGTCAGTCGGCAATCAGCGTTTCGCCCGGAAGCGCGCCGCCCAGCAGCCACGCGCCGGTCTGCGCCGTGCCCCCGGCGTAGTTCACATACCGCTTGGAAACCATGCCGTCCTCGGCCAGCTTGTACACATAGTACCGCCCGCCGTACAGCGTGAGCGCCGCGCGTTTCACGACCAGCACGTTTTCCAGATGAACCGGCACGTACTCGGCGGTCGGCCGCGTGAGCGCCTTCAGGCTCTTCACCTCGTCCTCGTCGTACTCCGTCACGCGCACCAGCACCAGCTTGCCCACCGGATGGTCGGGCACCGCGTTGAAGCTGGCCACCACGCGCCCGACGCCCGTCACGCGCGAGTTGTTCGGCCCCACGGAAACGGTCACCCGCATGCCCAGCCGCGTCTGCCCCTGCTCGTCCTTCACGGAGAACAGCACCTCGGTGGGATCGTAAATCGTCATCAGCCACGCGCCGTTGTACACCGCTTCGTTGTCGCGCAGGTACTGAATGTCGTCCACCACGCCGTCAATCGGCGAAAGAATCTGCTGATTTTCATACGTCGCCATCAGCTCGCTAAGCGCCTTTTCGCGGGAAGCCAGCTCGCGCGCGCTCTGAAAATCGTACTTTTCCAGCTCCAGCTCCGCGCGCGTCACGCGCAGGGAAAGAAGCTCGGCGTCGTCCGCGCTCTGCGCGTCCCGAAGCGACGCGCGCAGGGAAGCCAGCGCCGCCTCCAGCTGCGAAAGCCGTTCCTCCCGCGCTTCCTTCGCGCGGCGAATCTGCAATTTCCTCTCCGCGATGGCCACCTCGTCCGTCTCCACGGTGAACACGGCCAGCACGTCGCCCTTCTTCACTTCGCTGCCGCGCCGCACGCGGTATTCCACAAACCGCGCCTTCGCGCCCTCGTAGCGCACGTTCACGCGCGAGGGATAATAGGCCGCGGCGTTCGCCGAGACCTTCTTTTCGTAGGTGCCCTCTTCCACCGTGGCGGTTTTGTAGTTCACGGTGTTGCCGGTGATCTTGTCCGGCGAAATCAGCGTGTCCTCCGCCCGCGCGCCCGCCAGAAGCAGCGTCAGAAGAAGCGCGAAAACCGCCTTACTTGTCCGTGACATAAATGCGCTCCCCCTCCTCCAGACCCTCCAGCACCTGCGCGTCGATTGCGCCGACGGGCACGCGCAGCTTCACGTCGCGCCGCACGCGCTCGCCGTTTTTGCCCACCACGTACACATACTTGCCCGCCGCGTCGGCCAGCACGGCGTTGGCGGGAATCAGAAGCGTGTCCGCCTGATATGAATTCACGAAAATCAGCGCCGCGTAATCGCCCGCCTGCACGCCGTCCCGCCAGTCCGCAGGGCCTGTGATTTCGAACTCGGAATACACCTTTTTGCCCGCCAGCACGCGCGAAACGTAGTCCGCGTTCTCAATCGGAATGGCCTCCACCTCGTACCGTTCGCCGCCGATTCGCGCGTACACGCCGCCGTTGGCCACGCGCAGCGTCGCCGCGGACACGTAATCGCAGGTGATGCGCAGGCGCGTATCGTCCGCCATGCACACCAGCGGATCATACGCCGTGATCCAGCTTCCCTCCGACACGGTGATTTCCCGCGCCACGATGCCGTCGAACGGCGCGACGATCGCGTCGTTTTCGAGCGTCTCCGCAAGCTGTGAGAGCGTCTTTTCGCTTCGGGACAGCGAAAGCGCGCGCGTTTCCCGCTCGTGCGCGAGGTTCATTTCCGCTTCGCGAACGTCCAGCTCCTTAAGCTCCACCGTCCGCGCGTCCGCGCCGCTTCGCTGAAGCCGGGAAAGCTCCGATTTGAGGATCGCAATGTCGGTCTCCGCCATGCGGAAATCCCAGTCGTTCACGCGTCGGGTCGCGTCGATTTCATCCTTCAGCGCCTCGTATTGCTCGCGCACGGAATCCAGATCCAGCACGATCAGCCGGTCGCCCGCCTTCACGCGGTCGCCCGCGCGCACCGGAACCTCGCCCACCACGCCGTTCACGGGAAAGCTCAGCTCCTCCGTGTACGCGGACACCCACGCGTCCACCGCCCTGGGAACGCTGGTCTCGCCGCGCCGCACCGCGCAGATGTCCGAGGCCACGCCCGCCGCCGGAAGCAGCTCCGGCGCCTCGACCGCCGCCTGCTTCCCGCACCCGCATAAGACCAGCGCCGCCAGCAGCAAAAGGCAAGCCAATTTCGTCTTTTTCATCCCGCGATCACCGCCCAGTCCGCGAACTCGCGCATCCACGCGCACGTCCGCCGCCGCTCGCTTCATCCCGAAGTCAGCTCGCTGTCCACGCGCGCCCTCGTCTCCGCGAACTTGCGCGTCCGCGCGTTCGTACTCCGCCGTCCGCGCGGCGGGAGCGCATGCAAGTTTCTTTTTCATCCCGCGATCACCGCCTCGCCCTCGCTCAGGCCGGACAGCACCTCGTAATAGCCGCCCGCGCACAATCCCAGCTCCACGGGCTTGTACGTCTTCATGCCCTCCGCGTCCTGATAATACACAATCGTCTGCCCGGCGGCGCGGCTGACGGCCTTCTCGCTCACCATCAGAACGTCGTCGCGCCCGTCCAGCGTGATCGTCGTGGAGCCGCGGTCGTTGTCCTCCAGCTCCAGCGCGGGCTGGTCGAGCGTGAAATACAGCGTGCCCTTCTCGCCCGGCGTGTGCGCGGTGACCGCCAGCCCCAGCGCGGCCTCGTCGGCCACGGTGGCGGCGTATTCCGTCTTGCGCACGGTGATCATCACCTGCGTGCCCACGGGCAGCGCGTCCCAGTACTCGGTGGTCGCCCTGAAAAGCGACATCGTGGAGTCCACCACCGTCACGGCGCGCTCGCTTTCGGACGTGACCGTGGATTCCTTGTACTGCTTCACATACGTGACCGTGCCGTCGATGGGCGAAAACAGCTGCCGCTGCGCCTTCTGCCTTTTCAGCGTTTCAAGCCGCAGCGTCTGAATGCCGAGCGAATCCTCCGCTGACTGCCTGCGCGCGTCGTAGTCCGCGTTCACAGCGTCCCGCGCGCTTCTGCGCGCCGCTTCGTCGCTGCTGCGCGCGTCGGCCCTTTCCAGCGCCAGCGCCCGGGCCTCCTCCTGCTGCGAAAGCCGCAGCTTCAGCGTGCGAATCGCGTATTCGCACTCGTCGATGCGGTCGTTCACGCCGTCCAGCCGAAGCTGCCCTAAAAGCTGTCCCTTCATCACCGCGTCGCCGGGCTTCACGAACATCTCGTCCACATACTCCCCGTTCACGGCGAAGCTCAGGCTCTCCTTGCGGATGGGCACATAGGTGCAGCTGATTTTCCGCGTCAGACGCATGTCTCCCCGCGTCACATACGTCAGCGTGAAGTCCTCCGCCGCCGTTTCCCGCAGAAGCGGCGCCGTCCGGCGCGTCTCCTGCGCGGGCAAAAGCGAGCAGCCGCCTAATAAAACGCACCCCGCGATCAGCCCGCCAGCCAGCCATCGTTTTGCTGTCATGTTCATTCTTCCTCGTCCCGATTTTTTAGGTTTCCATCTTACCGCGTCACGCGGGAAAACTAGATCTCTTCCCATAACCGCGCAAGGGAAGGCTTCATCCGTTTCAGATCATCCAGCGTGTATTCCCGATGGGAAGCCCCCATTTCAGCGGGCATGAACGAAAGCGCTGACCACTTGAACGCTTCCCGCGTAAAGCCCGCCTGCTTTACGCGCATGGCGCTTTGATAAAAATCATAGGTGTGGCGATCAAGCGGCTTCACATTCTGCAGGGACTCCCCGAGCAGCTGGGTGACGAAATAATCGTTTCCGTCTTCCTTCCGGAAATATCCCAGCAGAAACAGGGTCTCCCCGTCAAACTCCATGCACTCGAAGATATTTTTCGGTTCCTTCTCAAAAAGCCGCAGCACGGGCTGATAGTCCGCCGTCGAATAGACGGAAAGACGGCTGTTGGGACGATCCCCTTTTCGACCCTCGATGTGGTACAGACAGCTTCCATCCGGCGAAAAGCAGGGAACGCGATCGGTCTGCGCGTCGCTCGCGGCGGAAACGCGGAATTTCGCGATCAGCCGCCGCTCCGAAAGAGCGTAGACGGCCATCATGCCGGTATTCCCGTACACGGCCGCAATCTCGCCGCTCGGATGAAACGCGGGATCATACGCGTAGGGCATGTCCTTGAATTTCGCCAGCTCATTGCCGGACGCGTCCAGCAGATACACCGTCTGCCCTGTGCAGCCGATCTGGTATCGATCGTTGGCGATCAGCGACATAAAAGGCTTCCGCATAGCTCTTCCCTCACAAATCCCAATCTATCGCTTTCCCCAGAACCACGCCCGATTCCGGCAGACGGCGTTTCTGGAATGAGTAATTATAATGCAACTCCAAGTTCTTTGCACTTTTCGATTGCCAAATCATGGCCTTGCAGTGCCGCAAGTCGATACCAATGCTTAGCCTGTTCGGTGTCTCGCTCCACTCCGATTGCATCTTCATAAAACCATGCCAAATTACATTGACCATCTCTATCACCATGCTCGGCGGCACGGCGAGTCCAATACAATGCCTTTTCCAAATCTTTCTCTACACCAAGCCCATCATAGTAGAAATAACCTATTTGACATTCAGCAAGGGGATACCCCTGCTCTGCCAAAACCAAATGTCCTTCAAAGCACTTGTCATATTGTTTTGATTCCCAATATTTTTCAATCAACTCATTGCAAGTATCGAATTCTTTGCAGGGTTTGTAGTACTCACTTGCCATATATTCATACCTCCAAAGCCCAATTTATCGCTCTCCCCAGAACCCCGCCCGACTTCGGCAGACGTTCCGTCGCTTATTCCTCTTCCTCGTCATCCCCGTTCAGCAGGTTATCCAGCGCGAGCCGCGCGCGGTAGATGTCGTTGCGCCTGAAGCCTTCGCTTGCGAGCGCGGCGGCGGCTTCGGCGAGGGTTTCCCCGGCCAGCAGATGGTCGAGCAGCGCGTGCTCGGGTCTGCGCTCGGGCGCGGGGCGGGCCGGCAGCGGCACGTCCCGAATATCCGCCACAAGGCAATATTCGCCCTTCTCGGCGTTGGGGTTGGCGCGCACGCGGTCGAGCACGTCCTCGACCGCCCCGCGTTCCAGCTTTTCAAACTTCTTCGTCAGGTCGCAGCACAGGCACACGCACGCGCCCGGCCACGCCGCGCACATGCGCTTCAGAAGCTCCTCCACGCGGTGGGGCGATTCATAGATCACCGCCACGGGAATGTTCGTCTCCCGAATGGCGGCCAGCTTCTCGGAAAGCGCCTTGCCCTCGCGCGGCAGAAAGCCGTAAAACGCGAACTCGCGCGCGTCGAAGCCCGCCGCGGACAGCGCCGTGACCGTCGCCGACGGCCCGCTGACCGGAATCACCGGAATCCCCGCCTCCCACGCCGCCGCCACCAGCGCCTGCCCGGGGTCGGAAACGCCGGGCGTGCCCGCGTCGCAGGTGAGCGCCACGGTCAGCTCCTCGGAGAGCATGCGCGAAACCAGCTCCGGCGCGCGGCCGTCCTCGTTGTGCCGATGGCAGGATACCATGGGCTTGCGCACGCCCAGCCGCTCGGTGAGCTTCATGGTCACGCGCGTGTCCTCCGCGGCGATCAGGTCGCACTCGGTCAGCGCCTGCGCCGCGCGGGGCGAAAGATCGTTCAGGTTGCCAATGGGGGTCGCCACAACGTACAGCTTCGACATGCGTATCCTCCGAGAATTGGTTTATAAGTAAGAAAAACCTGCCCCGCACCTCCTGCGGAAGGTTCGCCGGACAGTACAGACGCTTCGCAGAAGACGGATCGTTGTCCGGAATGCTTGAACGTAACGCCCGCGCGGAAAAGAAAATCCGTCCATCCTGCGAAACCGCCGTTGTCCGGAATGGCTGAACGTAAAACTCCGCGAAGCGGCAGTCTGTTTCACGTCCGCACGACGCAGGAAATTCGTCCATCCCGCAAAAGCGTCGCGGCCAATCGCCATTGTCCGGAATGCTTGAACGTAAAACCTCGCGAAGCGGCAGCCCGTTTCACGTCCGCGCGACGCGAGAAATCTGTCCAACCCGCGAAAGCGTCGCGGCCAATCACCGTTGTCCGGAATGGCTGAACGTGAAACCCCGCGAAGCGGCAGCCCGTTTCACGTCCGCACAGTGCGGGAAATCCACCCATCTCGCGAAAGCGCCGCGGACAATCGTCATTGTTCGGAATGATTGAACGTAAATTCCGCGAAGCGGCAGCCTGTTTTACGTTCGCGCGACGCAGGAAATTCGCCCATCCCGCGAAAGCGTCGCGGCCAATCACCGTTGTCCGGAATGGCTGAACGTAAAACCCCGCGAAGCGGCAGCCCGTTTCACGTCCGCGCGACGCGAGAAATCCGTCCAACCCGCGAAAGCACCGCAGACAATCGTCGTTGTCCGGAATGGTTGAACGTAAATTCCGCGGAGCGGCGGCCTGTTTCACGTCCGCGCGACGCGAGAAATCCGTCCAACCCGCGAAAGCACCGCAGATAATCGTCGTTGTCCGGAATGGTTGAACGTAAATTCCGCGGAGCGGCGGCCTGTTTCACGTCCGCACAGCGCGTGAAATCCGTCCAACCCGCGAAAGCGTCGCGGCCAATCATCGCTGGCCGGAATGCTTGGACGTAAACCCCGCGAAGCGGCAGCCTGTTTCACGTCCGCGCGACGCGAGAAATCCGTCCAACCCGCGAAAGCACCGCAGATAATCGTCGTTGTCCGGAATGCTTGAACGTAAACCCCGCGAAGCGGCAGCCTGTTTCACGTTTGCGCGACGCAGGAAATTCGCCCATCCCGCGAAAGCGTCGCGGCCAATCACCGTTGTCCGGAATGCTTGGACGTAAACCCCGCGAAGCGGCAGTCCGTTTCATGCCCGCACAGCGCAGGAAATCTGCCCATTCCGCGAAAGCGCCGCTGATAATCGTTGTTGTCCGGAATGCTTGGACGTAAAACCCCGCGAAGTGGCAGCCTGTTCCGCCAGATACGCCAGCTCATCCGACACCGTGAAGCAGCCGCGAGCGTCGTCCGGAAACATTGGACGTAACTTCCGCGAAGCGGCGGCCTGTTTTACGTCCGTTCCTCCGGATACACCAGATCGTCCGACTCCGTGAAGCAGTTGCGAGCGTTGTCCGGAATGGCTGAACGTACCTTCCGCGAAGCGGCGGCTCGTTTTACGTCCGCTCCACAAGATACACCAGCTCGTCCGACACGGTGAATCGGTCGCGGACGGAGAGGGTATCGGGGAGGATGCGCTCGAACCAGTCGGCGTAGTGCTTTTCCATGCCCACGCCGCGGCCGCCGAGGGTGCGGGCGGGGAGGAGGGGCTTTACGTCCGCTCCACCAGATACACCAGCTCGTCCGACACGGTGAATCGGTCGCGGACGGAGAGGGTATCGGGGAGGATGCGCTCGAACCAGTCGGCATAGTGCTTTTCCATGCCCACGCCGCGGCCGCCGAGGGTGCGGGTGGGGAAGGTTACGACCAGCCTGGGGGCGCGGAGGCTTGCGAGCAGCTCGGCGGCGCGGCCGGTTTTCTGGGCTTCCAGCACGGGCAGGAGCTTCATCAGAAGCGCCGCGTCGGCTTCCTCCGCGGGAATCTCGCTCAGCAGGTCGCAGGCTCGCGCGCGCGTATGCCAGCCGCGCGCCCGCGCCGTTTCGTTCACAAGTCGCACGCAGCCCAGATGAATGTCCATGCCCAGCGCGTTCGTCACACCCATGGAGCCCAGCAGGATCGGGTTCAGCCCGCAGGCCAGATCGAGCACGCGCGCGTCCGCGCCCAGAAACGGCGAAACGCGCCGCATCCATTCATCCGCGCCCGGCAGGCGCTCGCGCGTGGACGCGTGCAGGGACAGCGCGGCGGCGAGCGCCGATTCGTCGCCCTCGTTCCAGCGCGCAAGCAATGCCCGCGCCCTGTCCTGCGCGTCCGCCGTCATGAACGCGCCGGTGATCTGGTGCAGATGCGTGCGCGCCGCCTTCTCCGCGTCCTTCGGTTTTCTGTATCGCGGCAAAAGCTCCGTAAACACGCGCCGCACCGTCTCGGGACATACGTCCCGCAGGTTTTTCGCGGAAAGCAGCGCGTCCAGCGCCGCCTGCGCTCGTTCATCCATTGCGTATATTCTCCATACGACGCGCGGCTTCGTCGCCCTCGTTCCAGCGCGAAAGCAATGCCCGCGCCCTGTCCTGCGCATCCGCCGTCATGAACGCGCCGGTGATCTGGTGCAGATGCGTGCGCGCCGCCTTCTCCGCGTCTTTCGGTTTTCTGTATCGCGGCAAAAGCTCCATAAACACGCGCCGCACCGTCTCGGGACATACGTCCCGCAGGTTTTTCACGGAAAGCAGCGCGTCCAGCGCCGCCTGCGCTCGTTCATCCATTGCGTATATTCTCCATACGACGCGCGGCTTCGTCGCCCTCGTTCCAGCGCGCAAGCAATGCCCGCGCCTTTTCCTGCGCGTCCGCCGTCATGAACGCGCCGGTGATCTGGTGCAGATGCGTGCGCGCCGCCTTTTCCGCGTCCTTCGGTTTTCTGTATCGCGGCAAAAGCTCCATAAACACGCGCCGCACCGTCTCGGGACATACGTCCCGCAGATTCTTCGCGGAAAGCAGCGCGTCCAATGCCGCCTGCGCTCGTTCATCCATTGCGTAAATTCTCCATCAGCCGGCCGTAGAAGCGGAGGTTATGGGCGGTGGCGAGGCGCTGAGCCTGCGCGTCGCCCACCTTGAACAGGTGCTGGAGGTAGGCTTTGGAGCAGCGGCGGCAGAGGGCGCAGTCGCAGGTTTCGTCCACGGGGCCACCGTCACGGGTATGGGCTTCGTCCAGCGCGTAGTGGAAATGGTAGAATTTGCCGTCCGCGCGGCGCACGCCCTCGGGGGTGTCCATGCCCTTATCGAACACGTACAGCCGCTGGTGGCGCGCTTCGCGGGTGGGAATCACGCAGTCGAACAGCGAATAGCCCATCTTCGTCAGCCGCGCGATTTCCTCCGGGCGACCCACGCCCATGGCGTATTTCACCTTGGAATCCGGCATCGCGTCGGCGGCCATCTGGAGCACGTCGTCCAGCATGTTGCCGTTTTCGTCCGTCGGCCAGCCGCCGAAGCCGTAGCCGTCGAAGCCGATTTCCTCAAGGCGGCGGCCGCATTCCAGCCGCAGATCCCGGTCGCGCCCGCCCTGCACGATGCCGAACAGAAGCGGCCGCGGGCCCTTTCGGCCCTTGATCAGCTTGTCGTATTCGGCGCGGCAGCGCGCGCCCCAGCGCACGGTCAGCTCCACCGAGCGGCGCTGCTGCTCGATGGGGTCGTCCGGATGCGTGCACAGGTCGAGCGCCATCATGATGTCGCTGCCGTACATGAACTGGGACTGTATGCATTTTTCGGGCGTGAAGTGCATTTTTTCGTCGCCCCGGTCGGGGCGGAAGAGGATTTCCTTTTCGCGAATCTCGCCGTAGTCCGGGTTTTCGCGAATCATCGAATACAGCTGAAAGCCGCCGGAATCTGTCAGAATCGCGCCCTTATAGCCTGTGAAGGCGTGAAGCCCGCCCAGCGTCTTGATCAGTCGCGCGCCGGGCTTGGAATACAGGTGATAGCTGTTCATCTCAAGGCCGGTCAGCCCGGCGTTTTCCACGTCCTCAAAGCCCGCGGCGCGCACCGCGCCGTAGGTCGCGTCCGGGAAGAAGGCGGGCAGCGCCACGCGCCCGGAGGGGAGAAGAAGTTCCGTTACCATGCGTTCAGACGCCCTCCGCGATTCTCAGTGTCGCGCTGCGCGCGCGCGGGTTTTCCTCAAGCTCCCCGTCGGAAGCGGTAATCGGCTTGCGGGTGATCAGCGTAACCGTCGGCTTTTTGCCGCACACGCACACCGGGAACGACGGCGGGCACGTGCAGGGGTGCGCCAGACGGTGGAACGTGGTCTTGACCACGCGATCCTCCAGCGAGTGGAACGCGATCACGCACAGCCGCCCGCCGGGCTTCAGCAGGGACGCGAAATCGTCCAGCGCCTGCTCCAGCGGCTTCAATTCGTCGTTCACCGCGATGCGCAGCGCCTGAAACGTGCGCCGGGCGGGATGCGAGCCGTCGCGGGCGCGCACCTTTTTGGGAATGGCCGCGTCGATAACGTCCACCAGCTGCGCCGTGGTTTCGATGGGCGCGAGCTTTCGCCGGTCGCACAGAACGCGCGCGATCTGCGCCGCCCAGTTTTCCTCGCCGTATTCGCGGATGACGCGGGCAATGTCCTTTTCCGGCCATTCATTCACCAGCTCGCGCGCGGAAAACGGCTGCGAAGCGTCCATGCGCATGTCCAGCGGCGCGTCGCCCTGATAGGAAAAGCCGCGCGCGCGGTTGTCCAGCTGATAGGACGACACGCCCAGATCAAGTAGCGCGCCGTCGATTTTTTCAATGCCGACGCTTTTCAAAAGCGCCTTCGCGTCATGAAAGTTGCCGTGCAGCGCCTCGAAACGCGCGCCGGGCGGGGTGGCTTCGCGCACGCGCGCCGTGGCGGCGCGAATCGCGTCCATGTCGCGGTCGATGCCGATCAGCGTGCCGGTGGTCAGCCGCTTCGCGATTTCGGACGAATGTCCGCCGCCGCCCAGCGTGCCGTCCACGTATACGCCGTCCGGGCGGATGTTCAGCCCGCTTAAGCACTCGTCGAGCAGCACCGGTTTATGCTTGAATTCCTGCATGTCAGATCCTTCCGTCGTCGTCCGGCAGGAGAAGCCTGCGCACGTCGCCCGCCAGATAAATGGAGCCCGCCACCACAATCGCGCCGTCCTCGCCCGCCATGCGCCGCGCGCGCGAAAGCGCCGCGGGCACGCTCGCCTCGCTCACCGCGCGGCCGTGATAATCCTCCGCCAGCTTAAACGCGTCCAGCGCGCGCGGCCAGCTTACGCTTGTGGTCACGATTTCGTCGGCGAAGCTGGAAAAAATGTCCGCGCAAAGAGCGTGCTGCTTATCCTGCATCATGCCCGTGAGCAGCACCACGCGGCGATCCTTCAGATGTTTTTCGGCATAGGTCTTCAGCGCCCGCGCGCCCTGCGGGTTGTGCGCGCCGTCGATTAAAACATTGCCCACCCATTCCAGCCGCCCCGGCCATTTCGCGCGGGACACGCCCTCGCCGGCGCGGGACATATCGAGGTTCAGCCGGTCGAGCGCCGTGAGCGCCAGACAGGCGTTCGCCGCCTGATGCGCGCCGGGCAGCGAGATCGTCTGCCGAACCAGCCCCGCCGCGGGCAGCTCCGCGGCGAAGGTGCAGCCGTACGCGTCGGATTCGATGATTTCATATTCCGCGGTCTCAAACAGCGGCGCGCGCATTTCGCGCGCCCTTTCGCGGAACACGGCCATCACGTCCGCGTCCTGCGAAAGCACGACCGCGGGCGTTTCCGGCTTGATGATGCCTGCCTTCTCGGCGGCGATTTCGCCCGGCGTGTTTCCCAGCCGCGCCATGTGATCCATGCCGATGGCGGCGATGACGCTGACCTCCGGCGACAGTACGTTCGTCGAGTCCAGCCGCCCGCCCATGCCGACCTCCATCACGGAGAAATCCACGCGCCGCTCGGCGTAATGCAGGCAGGCCATGGCGGTCAGAAGCTCGAAGGTGGTGCATTTCACGCCCTCTTCCGCCAGCTTCTCCGCCGCCGCGCGCACGCGGCTTGCCACGGAAATCAGGTCGTCGTCCGAAATCGGAACACCGTCCACGCGGATGCGCTCGTGAAAGCGGCACAGATAGGGCGACGTGAACAGCCCCGTGCGGAAGCCGCAGGCGCGCAGCCCCGCGTCAATCAGGGCGCAGGTGGAGCCCTTGCCGTTGGTGCCCGCCACGTGAATCACGCGCCCCATGCGCGTTTCGGGATGCCCGAGCGCCTGAAGCAGCGCCCGGGTGTTTTCAAGTCCGTTTTTTTCGCCCTTCCAGCGCGCGCCGTTTACCCAGTCGATCGCGGCTTGGGCGGTCAGAAATTCGATCATGCGGATGAAGACTCCTTACAGCTTCAGTGCGGCCAGGCCGACCTTTTTGCGCACCTTGAGCATCGTGCGGTAGGCGATGGCGGAGGCGCGCTCGCGGCCGCTGACCATCACGCTTTCCAGATACGCCTTGTCGGCGCTGATGCGGTCGTATTCGTTCTGAATCGGCTCCAGCACGGAAATCACGCAGTCGGCTACCGCGTCCTTGAACGCGCCGTAGCCCCTGCCGTCGTATTCGGCGGAGATGTCGTCCATGCCGCGGCCGGTCAGCGCGCCCATGATGCTCATCAGGTTGCTCACGCCCGGGCGGTTCTCCGGGTCGAACAGCACGCGGTTCTCGGAGTCGGTCACGGCGCGGCGCAGTTTTCTGCGAATCACGTCGGGCTTGTCCAGAATGGCGATGTAGGTCTCCTCGGGGTCGGACTTGCTCATCTTGCGCGTGGGCTCCTGCAGGCTCATCACGCGCGCGCCGACCTTGGGAATGTACGCCTCCGGCATCACGAACACGTCGCCGTACAGCGCGTTGAAGCGCTCCGCGATGTCGCGGGTGATTTCCAGATGCTGCTTCTGATCCGCGCCGATCGGCACGAGGTCGGTCATGTACAGAAGAATGTCCGCCGCCATCAGAACCGGATAGGCGAACAGGCCGCAGTTGATGTTGTCCGCGTGTTTGGCGGACTTGTCCTTGAACTGCGTCATGCGCGAAAGTTCGCCCATGTAGGTGAAGCAGTCCAGAATCCACGCCAGCTCCGCGTGCGCGGCAACCTGACTCTGGAAGTAAATGATGTTCTTCTCCGGGTCAAGGCCGCTGGCAAGGAAAATCGCCATCGTGCGCAGACAGGCCTTGCGCAGCTCCGCCGGGTTCTGCCGAACCGTCAGCGCGTGCAGATCCACGATGGAATACAGGCAGTCGTATTCGTCCTCAAGTAATTTAAAATTGCGCAGCGCGCCGATATAATTGCCCAGCGTCAGATTGCCCGTGGGCTGAATGCCGGAGAAAATTCGTTTTTTGGCCGTGACCGTCTGATTTTCCATGTGTGCTTCCTCCCGAACGCCGTATGGCGAAAAAATTCATACCTCATTATACACCCAATGAATCCGCGTGAAAAGCCCCCTCGCGATTTTTCCATGAGGGCAGCGCATATAAAGACAGCCCACCGAACGGCGAGGAGATGCGCCGTTTGATGGGCTGCGACTGTCTGTGCAGATTTTCGGCTACGCGGCCTTGGCGTAATCGATAATGGTGATTTCCTGCATCAGCTGCTTTACGCGCTCCGTGATTTCCTCGAGCTTCTGCACCACGTCGCCCGTGTAAAAGACCTCGTCGCATTCATTGCATTTGTAGCAGGGAATGTTTCTGATGACAAGAAGGCCAAACTCCATCTCGATCGCTTCGCAGGTCGTGCTTTTGTAGGCTTCTCTTCCGCACCTCATGCATTTCATTTGGCTTCCTCCTTCCTCGTTTTCAAATCGGCTTCCCATTTTTCAGAATCGGGGATGTGCGCGGTTATCACATAAATCAGGCCGTCGTTTAAGCTGGCGCAGATGTGCAGGCTCATTTCCCTCGATCTTCCCAAGATAAGACAGCTTGGGTACGGGAAGTCATTCGGGTAATCCTCAATTATCGTTCCCGTGTTTATCGCTTCGCATACATCTGCCAGCTTAATGCCGCGCTCCGCAAATCGTTTTCGGCTATGTGCGTTACAACGATCGTCTCAGGCTTATTCAACGTATGAAACTGCTCGATCGAATAGGCCATATCGACGCCTCCCTCCATGGATGGACAGAACAAATCTATTATATAATATAAACGAATGTTCCGTTTTGTCAAGAGGTTCAGAAAGATTGGCCGGTAGATTCGCGAGATGCAGGGTATTCTATTGAAGATTTCTGCGGAAACTTGCAAAAATCTTCAATAGATGCATTGTAAACCGGCTTCGGGTGCGGTATAATATGCCCGTAGAAGAAATTGGCGGCTGGAGGAAGAGCATGGAAATTCGAAGAGATCGATATTTGAACCGGCTTCTGGACAGGCGGCAAAACGGCCTGATCAAGGTCGTGACCGGCATGCGGCGGTGCGGCAAGTCGTATCTGCTGTTTAAGCTGTTTCGGAAGAGTCTGCTTTCGGAGGGCGTGGACGAGAGTCACATCGTCGGCATCGCGTTCGATACCTTCGAGAACCGGCGCTTCCGCGACCCGGAGGTGCTGTATCCCTATCTGAAGGAGCAGATTCGGGACGGCGGCATGTACTACGTGCTTCTGGACGAGGTGCAGCTGCTGGGCGAATTTGAAGCGGTGCTGAACGGGCTGATTCGCATGGAAAACGTGGACGTATACGTCACCGGCAGCAACGCGCGCTTTCTGTCCAAGGACGTGATTACGGAGTTCCGCGGGCGCGGCGACGAGGTGCGCGTGTATCCGCTGAGCTTCGCGGAGTTCATGTCCGTCTATCCCGGCTCGAAGCGGGACGGCTTCGACGAATACATGCTCTACGGCGGCCTGCCGATGATTCGGAACTTTCCGACGGCGGAGCAGAAAATCGCGTTTCTCAAATCATTGCTTGAGGAGACCTATATTTCGGACATCGTGGGGCGGTACAGCATCCGCAACCGGTCGGAGCTGGAGGAGCTTCTGAACATCCTGTCCTCCGCCATCGGCTCGCTTACGAACCCGGAGAAGCTGTCGGCCACCTTCCGCTCGGTGAAGAAAAAGAACATCAGCAGCAACACCATCCGGCGGTATATCGAGTATTTCTGCGATTCGTTCCTGATCGACAGCGCGCTGCGGTACGACGTGAAGGGAAAAAAATACATCGACACGCCCGTGAAATACTACTTCACCGACATGGGGCTTCGCAACGCGCGGCTGAATTTCCGGCAGCTGGAGGAAACCCACGCCATGGAGAACATCATCTTCAACGAGCTGAAGCTTCGGGGCTTTAACGTGGACGTGGGCGTGATCACCCAGAACGACACGAACGGAAACGGCAGCAGCGTTCGCAGGCAGCTGGAAATTGATTTCGTGTGCAACCTCGCCTCGAAGCGCTACTACATCCAATCGGCCTACGCCCTGCCGGACGCGGCGAAGCTGGAGCAGGAGAAGCGCTCGCTTACGCTGACCGGGGACTTCTTCAAGCGCATCATCCTCACCAAGGATGCGCCCGCGCCCCACTACACCGAGGACGGCATTCTGATCATGGGCATTTACGACTTCCTGCTGAATGAAAACAGTCTGGAAAGCTGACGGGGATTTGTGCTATAATGAACGCAAAATGTGATACGGAGGCGCAGGTATGGATTTTTCCGAGCTGAAACGGTTTTTGGATTCCCTGCCCGAGATGGGCATTCCGGGCGTGGATATGACGGTGTATCAGGCGCACAGGAGCATTTTCCGGCACTCCGCCGGGTTCCGCGACCGCGAGGCGGAGGCGCCCATGCGGCGCGACGAGACGTATTTCGCCTATTCCTGCACGAAGCCGCTCACGGTGGTATGCGCGCTTCAGCTGTTTGAGAAGGGCGCGTTTCTGATGAGCGACCCGCTCGGCGAATATCTTCCGGAATACCGGAACCTGAAGGTACACGAGACGGACGCGCAGGGGCGCGTGCGCGAGCGTCCGGCGAAGCGGGAAATCCGCATGGGAGACCTGTTCACGATGACGGCGGGGCTGGACTACAACCTGAAAACGCCGGAAATCAACCGTGCCGTTGCCGCCGCGAACGGCCGCGCGCCCACGCGCGAAATCGCGCGCGCGATCGCCGCGGGCGGGCTGTGCTTCGATCCCGGCGCGCACTGGCAGTACAGCCTGTGTCTGGACGTGCTGGCCGCGGCGGTTGAGGTGATCAGCGGCATGCGGTTTGAAACCTATATGAAGAAAAACCTGTTCGAGCCGCTGGGCATGACGATGAGCTCTCTGCACCTCACGCCCGCGCAGGCGGAGCGTCTGGCGGCGCAATACCGCCGGGACGAGCGCGGCGTGGCGCGAATCGACGCGGAATGCGCCTATGTGCTCGGCCCGGACTACGACAGCGGCGGCGCGGGGCTGGTGACCACGGTGAACGATTACATCCGCTTCTCCGACGCGCTGGCGTGCGGCGGCGTGGGTCTGACCGGCGAACGCATCCTGTCGCCCGCGGCCATCGAGCTGATGCGCGAAAACCACCTTACGCCCGCGCAGATGACGGACTTCAACTGGCCGCAGATGGTCGGCTACGGCTACGGTCTGGGCGTGCGCACGCTGGTAAGCCGCGCCGCCGGCGGCGCGCTGTCGCCCGCAGGCGAATTCGGCTGGGGCGGCGCGGCGGGCGCGTATACATTGATCGACCCTGAGCGCCAGCTCAGCGTCTACTTCGCCGAGCACATGCTCAACAGCTGCGAACCCTACGTCCATCCGCGCCTGAGGAATCTCCTGTACGCCGCGCTGTAAACGCAACGGGAGAGTACGCGCTGATCGACCCGAACGTCCGCTCAGCGTGTACTTTGCCGGGCACATGCTCACCCGCTGCGAACCCTACGTCCATCCGCGCCTGAGGAATCTCCTGTACGCGGCACTGTGAGCGTGACGGGCGTGTATGCTCTGGTAAGCCGCGCCGCTGGGCGAGTTCGGCTGGGGCGGCGTGGCGGGCGCGTATACATTGATAGACCCCGAACGTCCGCTCAGCGTGTACTTTGCCGGGCACATGCTCAACCGCTGCGAAACCCTACGTCCATCCGCGCCTGCGGAATCTCCTGTACGCGGCGCTGTGAGCGTGGCAGGCGTGTAGACGCTGATCGACCCCGAACGTCCGCTCAGCGT
>SFHK01000117.1 GCA_004556395.1 Clostridiales bacterium | reverse complement strand
TTGATTTCGTTCCTTGTGATGCGTCTAACGCTTCATCTGACGCATCTGCGTGCGTTAGGATGATGCATCAGAGGGTTCGCAAAAAGCTTCAGGGCTTCTTTTGCGGGCTCTTTTTCTTCGGGCGGGCGAGGAGGCGGGCGGCGTTCAGGATGGAGAGGATACAGAGCACCTACAGGAGGGTTTTGGTGATGTCGTTATCGATGAACATCATGGCTTCGTTCACGCGGTCGATGGCGAGAAGCACCATCAGCATGCCGGAAAGCACGATGGCCGCGTGGGCGAACACGTATTTACAGACCTTACGCAGGTTCATTCCGCCACCTCCCCGATGTACACGATGTCGCTGATCTTTCGTCCGCCGTCGGCGGGCGTATTGACCTTTTTGCCGTCAAAGATCATCACGGCGGTCTTGCCGCCGTCCAGATTATAGGCCGCCTTACAGCCGAGCGCCTCGAAGGTCTGCGCCAGCTGCTGAATCGTCATGCCGCGGGAATAGCCCGACTGCCGCCCGTCGACCACGACGAAGCAATAGTGTCCCGGCTCGTAATAGCCGATGGCGCAGCGCGGGTTCACCCGCTCGATTTCGGTGTCGTATTCCTCCATGGCCTTTCCGTTTGCGTCCAGCAGCGCCGGGCCGAAGGAGAACGCCTGATACACGCCGCGCGCGATGGCGGCGTCCGCGTTGAATTGCTTGGCGGGCATCGTCTCCATCACGCCGTCGTAGTAGAGCAGGCAGACGTCCTTGAAGGTGGTTTTGCGGTATACGACGCCGTTGCGGACGACTACGCCCTTCGTGCGCGTGCCGCAGTAGTCGCCGGAAATCGCCAGAATGGCGTTCTTCTCCTGCGCCATCTTTAAAGGCCACTCGTGGTAGCCCTTTCCGAACACGTCGCGGGCGAGGGCGGTGCGGTAGCTTTCGACGTTGCGCAGATAGATGTCCGCCACGAACCACACCGTGTCCTCGTTGCTGTGCCGTTCAATGGTGATGGAAACGTCGTGGCTGCGGTAGGAGGTGTCGGTTTTCTCGATTTCGCCGTCGGTGAAGCGGCCGGCGAACTTTGCGCCCCAGTCGTTGGGGTCGATCGTCGGCTCCGGCGTGGGAACGGCGGTCGGCGACGCGTCCGCCGGAGCGGCGTTTTCCTGCGTCGCGACGGGCGGTTCCTGCGTCGGCGCGGGCGTGACCGTCGGATGCGGCACGACGATCACGTCGTCCATGGAATACGGCTCCTGACGCACATGATGGAAATAGGCAAAAATCACCAGACCGATGGCGATCAAAAGCAGATCAAGCGCCGCCAGCTTCACGACGCGCGGCAGCCGAAACGCCTTTGAAGACGGCGCGGCCTTCGCCTGTGGGCGGGACGGCTTCTTTGCGGGTTTTGCTCCGGAATTGGAATGGCCTGGCATGGAAAACGGACACCCTTTCGCAGCGCGCAGATGGAGCGCAAAATCATCCATATACATTATAACATTGCAGGAATGGGAACGCAAGCGTTCGCGGGGGAGTCGAAGGGTGAAATTATGCACGAAGGATAAAAAAGTATTCGAATTCTTCATCCGGTATTTCGAAGTTGCGAAAGCATTCGCCGTAGCCGGTTGTGACGTGACACAGGGCAAGGGTGCTGTCGTTGCCGATGTGCAGGCGGCGGTTTCAATGATGTCGAGGTTAGACTCGACGATCGCAAGGCTGTTGTCCGCGTCGGCGAGACGTCGGATGACTTCGCTGAGCTTCGTCACGTCCGTCATATGTATGTAGGTCGGGGGCTTTTTTTGAAAGCTTGAGGGCCAGATGGACGAACACATTCGCAATATAAATTCGAAAAGTTAGCCGAACGGGTTGATTTTGTGAAGGGAGCGGGAACAGCCGGCTGGCAAAATTCGTCAAAAATGTGTCGAGCAGCCTGCGGCGCATGGGCCGCGGGCTGGCATGGGAGAAAGAGACGGGGGGATTTACGCATGAAGAAGCTGGTGGCTCTGGTTCTGGCGCTGTTGACGGCGTGCGCCTGTGTGGCGCCTGCGCTGGCGGACTCGTATTATCTGGAAACGGGCGACGAGATGGTGGTGGGGAACTGCCGCACCGCGCCGCTGTACGCGTCCTACGAGCGCGGGGGCGGGCGCATTCTGACCTACGTGCCCGCGGGCGAGGTGGTTCTGTACATCGCGGCGATGGATTTGTACACCTGCGTGGCGTACGACAACTATCTGGGTTACATGGATGAGGATTATCTCTCGAAGCTGCCGCGCTACAGCAGCAAGTACTTCCGCTTCCCGACCGGCGGCAAGTCCTCGTCCGGCGATTCCACGTGGGA
>SFHK01000064.1 GCA_004556395.1 Clostridiales bacterium | reverse complement strand
TATGCGAAAAACACGTCATCGTTCCTTTCTGCTGTTCATATCAGGTGTATCGCTATTTGGCTGGCTGTTTTGGCTTGATCTCATGTAGACACTATCTAACTCCATCAGCACTTATTTTATGCGAGAGTTCCCGCTTTTCTTTTTCGAAAGGCGCCGCGTTCATTTCAATTTAGCATGGGTTTTCGAAAAAAGGCATGATTATGGTTTGAATTTCCTGCCGAAACGCGCTATAATGAAGGGAGCAGGAGGATATGCCATGCAGAAGAACCAATACGACGTTGCGGCCTACATCTGGCCGGCGTACACGGGGGACGAACCCCGCACGCGCATTTTCTGGCCGGAGGGCATGGGCGAGTGGCAGTCGGTAAAGAGCGCTCAGGCGAAGTTTCCGGGGCACGACTGGCCGCGCCGCCCGCTGTGGGGCTATGTGAACGAAGCCGACCCGCGCGTGATGGACATGCAATGCCGCGCCGCGCTGGATCACGGCGTAAACGTGTTTATCTATGACTGGTACTGGTACGACGGCCGTCCGTTTCTGGAAAACTGTCTGAACGACGGCTTTTTGAAGTGCGACGCGTCGAAGGACATGCGCTTTTACCTGATGTGGGCGAACCACGACGCGGTGTCCCTGTGGGACAAGCGCACGAGCGACACGGTGAACACGGTCATCTGGGAGGGCGGTGTGGATCTGAACCACTTCAAGGCCGCCATGCGCCGCGTGATCGACAGGTATTTCCATCTGGAAAACTACTACACGATCGACGGCAAGCCTGTGTTCATGATCTACGACATTCCGGCGCTTGCGCGCGGGCTGGGCGGCGCGGAGCGTCTGCGCGAGGCCGTCGAATGGCTGCGCGAGGAATGCGTGCGCGCGGGTCTGCCCGGGCTGCATCTGCAGTTCGTCATGTGGAGCGACCGCGCCACGAACCTGTCCGGCGTGGACGGCGGCAAGGCCATCCCGGCGGAGGAATTTTCCTCGCTGGGCTTTGACAGCTGCACGCACTATCAGTTTGTGCACTTCACGAACATCGACCGCGCCTATCCCGACGTGCTCGAGGATGTAAAGAAGGAATACGCCCGGCTGGACGGCCGCTTTGGCTTCCCCTACTTCCCGCACGTGTCGCTGGGCTGGGACAACAATCCGCGCTTCAACTCCTTCCGCCCCGGCGTTCTGCGCGACTGCACGCCGGAGAACATCGAGAAGGCGCTGCGCGCCGCGAAGGACTACGCCGACCGCCACCCCCTTCAGCCGAAGCTCATCACGATCAACAGCTGGAACGAGTGGACGGAAAGCAGCTATCTGGAACCCGACGACCTGCACGGCTACGGTTACCTTGAGGCCGTGCGCCGCGTTTTCAAGGACGCGAAATAAGGAAACATGACTGAGAAACAGAAGAAGGCTCTGACCATCGCCGGATTTATCATCTTTCTGGCGGTGATGGGGTTGGTTACATGGTTTGTGGGCCGCCCGCTGATTTCCTTCGCGAAGGAGCCGGAGAAGTTCCGCGAATGGGTGAACGGCTTCGGCGTATGGGGCAAGCTGATCTTCGTGGGGCTGATCGTCCTTCAGATCATCGTGGCGTTCATTCCCGGCGAGCCGTTTGAAATCGTCGCCGGGTACGCGTTCGGCACGTTCTGGGGCACGCTTCTGTGCGTCGTGGGCGAAGTGATCGGCAGCGTGCTGGTGTTTCTGTTCGTGCGCAAGTGCGGCATCAGGGCGATCGAGGTCTTCTTCCCGCGGGAGAAGATCGATTCGCTGCGCTTCATGCGCGACGAAAAGAAGGTGGAAACCTTTGCCTTCATCGCCTTCCTCATCCCCGGCACGCCCAAGGACATCCTGTCCTATTGCGCGGGCATCACGCACATGAAGCTGTCCACGTGGGTGTTCATCTCCACCGTGGCGCGCTTCCCATCCGTCATCACCTCCACCGTCGGCGGCGACGCGCTCGGCATGGGACAGCACCTGTTCGCCGTGATCGTGTTCGTGGTCACCATCGCGCTCAGTCTCGTCGGCCTCTTCTTCTATAACCGCGCCGTGAAAAGGCGCGCGGAGAAGTACGCCGAGACGCACAAGGAATAGCGCCACGTTCTCACAGGCGAGAGCCCGCCGCACGGCAGGCTCTCGTTTGTTTATGTGCTTTCTCTTCGTTCGGCCTGCCCGCCGGTCCGGCGGTAGGCGCGCGGGGGGATGCCGAAGGTTTGGAGAAACTGGCGGTTGAAGCCGGAGACATCCTCATAGCCGACGGACTGGGCGACGTCGGTGACGGAGGCGTCGGTCAGAAGGAGCATTCGCTGCGCCTTTTTCATCTGGCACAGGCGGACGTACTGGCGCGGCGACTGGCCCATGGAGGCATGGAACGCGCGGCGGAAGGTGGCGGGGCTCATGGCGCAGGCGGTCGAGAGCGTTTCGATGCGCGGCGCGCGCCCCTGCTCCAGCGCCTCCTGCACCAGATTCAGCGCGGGTTCCAGCTGAAGGAAGGAGCGCTCCGGGCGCAGGGTGAGCGGCGTGCAGCCCTCGCTGGCGGCGGCGAGCTCCTCGATGAGCGCGCACAGGCAGGCCGTGCGCCGGCGGGAATCGCCGGGCAGGGCGACGCTGCGAATCAGCTCCGCGATCAGGGGATGCGCGCTCCGGCTGATGATGCCGCACAGGCTCATGCGGGTATAGAGCAGCTTTTCAAGCCTTGGAAGCTCCGGCGCGCCCCAGCTGCTGAGCAGCTGCAGGGGGTTGAAGCTCGTCCAGATCCAGCGGCTGTATTCGCCGCCCTCGCTTCGGGACAAATGGCGCTGGAAGGGAAAGATGATCTGCACGTCGCCCTCGGCGAAGGGCATGTTCTCGCCCTCCACCACGCAGGCGCCGCGGCCGCTCGCGCACACGCCAAGCTCCAGCACAGAATGGAAGTGCAGGTAGGTAATATCGAAAATCTCCAGCGGGCCGGCCTCGGTGGAGCGCTCGTCCAGTCGGCTCGGCTCCGCGTGAACGTAAAACGACGGAAGCGTCAAAAATGAGCGATTTCGCATGGTTTCACTCCCACTTCACATAGAACGGAAATCCCTTTGTGTATTATACTGGGTTCACTGCGAGAACGCAAGAGGAGGAGAAAACCATGATTCAGTTTTCAAGGGAATATCTGAGAGACCGAATTTACGCCTGCTGGATTGGCAAAAACATCGGCGGAACGCTGGGAACGCCCTATGAGGGCCGCCAGCAGCTGAACGACATTCACGGTTTCGCGTCCGAGGCGGGCGAGCCGCTGCCCAACGACGATCTCGATTTGCAGCTTGTGTGGCTGCGCGCGGCGGATCAGCTGGGCCCGGATGCGCTGAACAGCAAGGTTCTGGGCGAATACTGGTGCTCGTGGATCACGCCCCACTGGAACGAATACGGCGTGTGCAAGGCCAACATGCGCGACGGCGTTCTGCCGCCCATGTCCGGCGAAATCAACAACGAGGAATGGAAGCACTCCAACGGCGCATGGATTCGCACCGAGGTGTGGGCGTGCATGTATCCGGCGCTGCCGGAGAAGGCGATCCGGCTGGCGTTTGAGGACGCGAGCGTGGATCACGGCTTCGGCGAGGGCACCTATGCCGCCATCTTCGTCGCCGCGATGGAGAGCGCCGCGTTCGTCATCCACGACGCGAACGCGCTTCTGGACATCGGCCTTTCCAAGATTCCGGAGGACTGCCGCGTGGCGCGCAGCGTGAACATCGTCCGCAAGGCGCATGCAGGCGGCGCAAGCTGGAAGGACTGCCGCGAACTGCTGGTGAAGGACAGCGCCGATCTGGGCTGGTTCCAGGCGCCAGCCAACGTGGGCTTCGTGGTGCTGGGTCTTCTGTACGGCGCGGGCGATTTCAAGCAGTCGCTGATCTATGCCATCAACTGCGGCGACGATACCGACTGCACCGGCGCGACGCTGGGCTCGCTGATGGGCATCATGGGCGGCATGACGGTGATTCCGCAGGACTGGCGCGCCTACATCGGCGACGGCATCAAGTCCATCTGCATCACCAACGGCCACGGCCGCTTCCCGCAGGACTGCACCGAGCTGACCGACTGCCTGATGAACCTTCTGCCGGTGACGCTGCGCGTTCCGCACGAGGCGCTGATGAACAAGGCTGACGCAGCGGTTCGGCTGGGCGACGAGACGATCATCACCGACGTTCACCCGGAGGACTTCTATGGCCGCGAGTTCGTTCAGAAGCTCGCCGCGCGCAAGCCGTACTCCTACACGATTGAGGGCGTGTACGCCGACTGTCTGGTGGAGTTCGACCGCAAGCCCGTGGTTGCGCCCGGCGAAACGCTGACCGGCCGCGTGACCCTCACGCCCCACACCATGCCGGAGCAGAAGCATTATCGCCTGCGCTTCCTGCCGCCGGAGGGCTGGCAGGTGGAGTGCGCGAAGAACCTGTTCACGCCCGCGCTGCACTCGAAGCACAGGCAGTACGCTTCCGCGGAATTTACCATCCGCGTGGGCGAGAATGTCGAGGCCATCAATCGCGTGATTCTGGAAGTCGTCTGCGCTGGTCGCCCGACGGCACTGCTGGTTCCCATTCAGGTGATGGGCTAACCAAAGCCGAGAGCCGATCCTTCCTCCTTGGATGGATCGGCTCTCGCTTTACATAAGGCCATCAAACAGGCTCAGCTGCTCGGGCGGCGCGTCGTCAAAGGCGCGAAGATAGGCAAAAATCTGGTCATTATCATGCATCAGGCCGTTTTCCTCGCAGAAATCGTGGAAAAGGCGGCACAGGTGCTCGGTGTCGGGACTCGGAATTTCGTATCTCAGACCGTAGGTGCGCGCGTAGCGTTCCTTCAGGCCGGGGAACAGGCGATCGAGCTGGGCGTAGAAGTATTCGCGGCTGCCCTCGCGCAGCGTGAGTCCCGCGCCGAAGAAGATCACGCCGCGCACGCCCGCGTCCTTCAGAAGGCGCAGCACGGATAGCAGGTTTTCGGGCGTATCGTTGATGAACGGCAGGATGGGTGTGAGCCACGCGACGGTGGGAATGCCCGCGTCCGCAAGCGTCTGAAGCGCGTGGGCGCGTTCGAGCGTGGCGCTTACGTTCGGCTCGATTTTGCGGCAGAGCGCCTCGTCGGCGGTGGTCAGCGTCATCTGCACCACGCAGCGGGTGCGCGCGTTCAGCTCCTGAAGCAGCGGCAGGTCGCGCAGGACGCGGGTCGACTTGGTCTGAAGCGTGAAGCCGAAGCCGTGCCGGAGCGCCAGCTGCATCGCGCCGCGCGTAAGACCGAAGATTTCCTCCTCCGGAATGTACGGGTCGGTCATCGCGCCGGTGGACAGCATGCCCCTGCGCCGCTTTTTTCGAAGCGCCGCGTCCAGCAGCTCCAGCGCGTTGCGCTTGACCTCAACGTCCTCAAACGGATGGTCGATGCGGTAGCAGCGCGAGCGGGAATCGCAATAAATGCACCCGTGGACGCAGCCGCGATACAGATTCATGCCGTTCTGCGCGGACAGGATTCCCTTTGCGTCTACAAGGTGCATGCGTATCCTCCTTCGATCGTTCCTCAATATAAGCGAATATCCAGCGAGGGCACGTGGTCGCGCGCGGCGACGATCCACAGCTTCAGCTGCCGGGTTTTCGCGCCCTTCAGCGGGCAGATGCGCAGATTTCCCACGGTTGTGCCGTCAGTCAGGCGGCTGCCGTCCGATTCGATCACAAAGCGCTCGACGCGCTGTCCCTGCGAAATGTCCTCGCGCAGCGCGATGTAGTTCACGGCGGTTTCCTCGGCGAAATCGATGCGGAAGACGCACTGGGTTTCGCTGACGTCCTCGCGCGCGACGGTGTGCGGCACGGAAAGCTCCTGCCCGAACGCTTCCTTCAGCGCGTCTCCAAATTCCTTCAGGCGCTGCACGTCGCGCGGGTCGAAGCGGCCGGAGGGCATGGGCGGGATGTTCAGGTTGAACAGCGCGCTGCCGCCGACGCTGGTCATGTAGGTGCGCATCAGCCGTTCGAGCGAATGCGGTTCCTCCTCCGGGTGGTAGAACCAGCCGGGACGGATGGACATGTCCACCTCCGACGGGCAGAACGCGAGGCCTCGGCTGTAGCGGATGAGCTCCTGACTGCCAAGGTCGCCCCACGTGTTGTAAATGCCGTTCAGGCTGCCCTCGGTGAGCGGCCCATCGGTCTGCTTTTCGGCGCGGAAGCACAGCTCGTGGGGCACGACCATCCATTCCTCATAGCGCGCCGTGCCGCTTTCGTTGCCTATCCAGCGGGTGTCCGGGCCGTAGTCGTTGAAGATGCAGGCGTTCGGCTGGTATTTGCGAATCAATTCGATGTAGCCGTCAAAATCGTACACCTGCTTTTTGCCGTTCGGCCCCTCGCCACAGGCATTGTCAAACCACACGCAGAAGATGTCGCCGTAGCCGGTGAGCAGCTCGGTAAGCTGGTTTTTGTAGTAGTCGTTGTACGCGTCGGTGCCGTAATACCGGCTGTTGCGATCCCACGGGGACAGGTAGAAGCCGAAGCGGATGCCGCCGCGCCGGCAGGCCTCCGCCGCCTCGCGCACCACGTCGCCCCTGCCGTTTTTGTAGGGGCTGTTTTTCATGCAATGCTCGGTGTACCGGCTCTGCCACAGGCAGAAGCCGTCGTGATGCTTGGCCGTCAGGATCATGCCCGTCATGCCCGCGGACTTGATGGCCTCGACCCACTGGTCGCAGTCCAGCTCCGTGGGGTTGAAGATCGCGGGATCCTCATTTCCCAGACCCCACTCGCGCCCGGTGTACGTGTTCGGGCTGAAGTGAACGAACGCGTAGAAGGGATTTTTCAGAAATTCCGCCTGCCGCGCCGAGGGCTTCACGCGCGCCGCCGCCTTCAGAAACGAAGAATAATCCATGGCTGGTTCCTCCTGAAGCATTTTTTGTTTTCATTATAGCGTATCCTGCGCCTGCGCGCAACCGCATTCGCTTAACATGGCTCGTGTATAATCCGAGGAAGCTGAAAGGAGACGTTCTCTCATGCGCATTTCTTCAAACGCACACACGCACACGCAGTTCGGAGACGGCAGGAGCACGGCGGAGGAAATCGTTCGCCGCGCGCTGGAGCTGGGCTTTACGTCGCTGGGCTTTTCCGAGCACGCCGACACGGAGATTCCCGTGGACTGGAACGCATATATCGCCGAAATCGACCGGCTGAAGGCCGCCTGCGGCGACAGTCTGCGCATCCGCACCGGCATCGAGCTCGACCGGCTTTCGGATGTGAACCCGTCTCCGTTTGAATACTACATCGCCGCGAACCACTATTTTCTGGAAAACGGCGATCTGGCCGCCATCGACGGCGACGCCGATCAGCTGGAAGCGTGGGTGAACCGGCATCTGAACGGCGACTGGGCGCGCGCCTGCGAGCGGTATTTTGACGAGTACGCCGCGTTCATTGAGACGCAGAAGCCCGCGTTCGTCGCGCACTTCGATTTGATCGTAAAGAGCAACCGCACGCGCCACTGGTTCGATGAGGCAAGCGAAGCCTTCCTCGCGCCCGCGCGTGAAGCGCTTTCGCGGGTGATCCGCGTGTGCGACGTGCTGGAGCTGAACACCGGCGGCATCGCGCGCAGCCATCAGCCCGTGCCCTATCCGGTTCAGCCGATTCTGAAGCACTGGCGCGCGCTCGGCGGGCGGGTGATCGTGAACTCGGACTGCCACCGCGCCGCTCAGCTCGACGCGTGGTTCGATCAGGCTCCGGAATACCTGCGCGAAGCGGGCTTCACGCACGCGCTGCAGATGAGCGCCGGGGAGAAGCTGTTTGACGAAATTCGCCTGTAAATTAAGGCAACGCCGCACAAATGAGGTGGCCGGCCGGCGAATGGATTTTTCGTCAGATGCAAATGAAAATTCCGAAGGTTTACTGGAGGTAAATCGAGGAATTTGCATGCCGCAGAGGACGGAAAAGACATCGCCCGACGTGCCGCCGAATTGTGCGGGGGTGCCTAAGAAGGGATGGGTTTGCTTGATCTACGACACGTTTGAAAACCTCGAAAAGTATTTGGGTCTCAGCCGCAACATGGACGCGGCGCTGCGCTTTCTGAAGGAAACCGACCTCGCCGCGCTGCCCGTCGGCCGCCACGAGATCGACGGCACAAACGTATACGCCAACGTCTCCGACACGAAGTACGTGGAGGAGGGCCGCTGGGAAGCCCATAAGAAGTATGCCGACATTCAGGTGAACTTGGACGGCGGCGAGCTGAGCGGCTGCCGCCCCACCGCCCTGACCGCGGACTGGGAGCCGTATAACGCGGAAAAAGACGCGATGATGTCCGACGACCCCCGCCCCGGCTTCCGCATTCCGCTGGCGCCCGGCTGCTTCGCCGTGTTCTTCCCGCAGGACGCGCATATGCCCTGCCTGTCCGACGGCACGCGCAGCCATGGCCGCAAGGTCGTGGTGAAGGTGCGCGTCGACTAAAACGCATTTCCAAAAATTCAGACCGCCGGAGACCTGCGCGATGGGCGCGGATTTCCGGCGGTTTCGCATTGGCGGTTATTTAAGGCAACGCCGCAATGCAAATTTCGAAGGTTTACTGGAGGTAAATCGAGGAATTTGCATGCCGCAGATGGCGGAAAAGACTTCGCCCGACGCGCCGCCGAATTGTGCGGTGCTGCCTTAAACGACTTTGCCGCGCGAGGCGACGCAGCCCGGGCGCGCGGGGCTCCGGCGGTTCCGCGTTGGGGTTTCTTCCGGTTCCTTTGCCGCGCGAGACGACGCGACGCGGGCGCGCGGGTCTCCGGCGGTTCCGCGTTGGGGTTTCTTCCAGTTCCTTTGCCGCGCGAGACA
This sequence comes from Clostridiales bacterium, assembly GCA_004556395.1. Lineage (GTDB taxonomy): Bacteria > Bacillota > Clostridia > Christensenellales > Aristaeellaceae > SFHK01. The sequence goes on along the minus strand of SFHK01000064.1, from coordinate 17,252 downwards.
ACGCGACGCGGGCGCGCGGGGCTCCGGCGGTTCCGCATTGGGGTTTCTTCCGGTTCCTTTGCCGCGCGAGATGGCGCGACGCAGAAGCGCGGGTCTCCGGCGGTTCCGCGTTGGGGTTTCTTCCAGTTCCTTTGCCGCGCGAGACGACGCGACGCGGGCGCGCGGGTCTCCGGCGGTTCCGCATTGGGGCTTCTTCCGGTTCCTTTGCCGCGCGAGGTGGCGCGACGCAGACGCGCGGGGCTCCGGCGGTTCCGCATTGGGGTTTCTTCCAGTTCCTTTGCCGCGCGAGGTGGCGCGACGCAGACGCGCGGGTCTCCGGCGGTTTCGCGTTAGCGGTTTCGAGGAACTTTGCCGCGCGAAGCGACGCGAACGCGCGGGTCTCCGGCGGTTTCGCGTTGGCGATTCTTCCGGCTCTTTTGGCGCACGAAACGAGGCGGTTTCACGTCCGCAAGGTCATTCCAGCTCTTTCACGAACTCGGCGATGCGGGCGAGGCCGAGGGTGATTTTATCGCGCGAGGTGGCGTAGCTCAGGCGCACGTAGCGGTCGTCGCCGAAGGCGCGGGCAGGCACAACGGCCACCTTCTGGCTTTCCAGCAGCATTTCGGCGAAGTCGTCGCTGCCGCGAATCGCGCGGCCGTTCAGGGATTTGCCGATCAGCGCGGAGATGTTCAGCATCATATAGAACGCGCCCTTGGGCAGCGCGGCGGACAGGCCGGGGATTTCCGAAATCAGCTGATGCATCAGCCGGCGGCGCGCGTCGAATTCCACGAGGGAGTCGTGCATGAACTTTTCGCCGTTGGTGAGCGCCACCGCGGCGGCGTGCTGGGCGATGGAGTTCGGGTTGCTGGTGGAATGGCTCTGAAACGCCGTCATGGCGCGGATGACGGCCTTGGGGCCCGCGGCGTAGCCGATGCGCCAGCCGGTCATGGCGTAGGACTTGGAAACGCCGTTGACCACGATCGTCTGCGCGCGAATTTCGTCGCCCAGCGAAGCGATGGAAACGTGCGCTTCGCCGTCGTAAATCAGCTTCTCATAGATTTCGTCGGAGATGACGTAAAACTGCTTTTCCACCGCCAGCGCGGCGATGCCTTCCAGCAGCGCGCGCGAGCACACGCTGCCGCTGGGGTTGTTGGGCGAATTGAGAATCAGCGCCTTCGTGCGCTCGGTGACATGGGGGCGCAGCGCGTCCGCGTCCACGAGGAAGCCGTTCGCCTCGTCGCCCTTCACCATCACCGGCACGCCGCCGGCCATGCGCACCATTTCCGGATAGCTGACCCAGCAGGGCGAGGGCAGGAGCACCTCGTCGCCGGGGTCGAGAATGGCGCTGAGCGCGTTGAACAGGCACTGCTTCGCGCCGCTTGAAACGATGATGTCGGCAAGCTCGTAGTCCAGACCGTTGTCGCGCAGAAGCTTCTGCTGAATTTCCGTGCGCAGCTCCACGGTTCCGGCCACGGGCGTGTATTTGGTCATGCCCGCGTCCAGCGCGTCGCGCGCGGCGCTTTTGATATAGCGGGGCGTGTCAAAGTCCGGCTCGCCCGCGCCGAAGCCGATCACGTCCAGCCCCATGGCGCGCAGCTGCTTGGCGCGCGCGTCGATGGCCAGCGTGACCGACGGATGAATGTTTCTGCATTTTTCAGAGATTGTCAAAGCCATTTTGAAAGACCCTTCCCACATTTTCTCCCGACGCATATTATGCCACAGTCCGAGGAAAATTGCAAGATCAAATACGGCAAAAATTCAAAAATGGCGTTTGTTTCAAAAGAAAACGGCACGCATCGAATTCGCGTGCCGTTTTCTTATTCAATTTGTTTCGGAGAATGACCGGATGTCCGCCGCGAGGCGGCGCAGCATCTCGTCCAGCGGAATGGAGGGCTGCCAGCCGAGCGCTTTCATTTTGTCCGCGTTCAGGCGCATCTTCACGTCCGGCGCGTAGCCGTAGGTCAGCGCACTTTCGGGAATGTCGAACACGACGCGGGCGCGGCCGCCGGACAGGGTTTCCGAGCACAGGCGCGCCAGCTCCTTAATGGGCACGCAGGCGTCCGGGTTCGCCACGGTGTACACGCCGCCGTTTTCGCCGCGGGTGAGAAGCAGCAGAAGCGCCTTCACGCAGTCGGCGGTGTAGACGTAGTTGCCGTAGGATTCGCCCTTCGTGTGCAGAACGAGGTTGCGGCCTTCCAGCGCCGCGCGCGCGAATTGCATGAACACGCGCGTCTCCTTCGGGCTCACGCCCGCGCCGAACGTCTGCGCCAGCCGCGCCGCGCGCACCGGCACGCCGTATTCCCCGGCGTAGGCGGCGCACAGGCATTCCGCCATGCGCTTGCTCTCGGAATAGCTGGAACGCAGCGACTGCGGGTCGATATAGCCGATTTGCGTCTCCGTCACCGACGGCAGCGCCGGGTCGGTCACGCCGAAGGCCTCCATGCTGGACAGGTACACCATGCCGCGAACCTGTTTTTCGGCGGCGAGCTGAAGCGCGCAGCGCGCGCCCATCAGCGCCGTTTCGATGGTCTCCACAGGATGAGTGACGAACAGCCTGGAGGTCGTCACGCCCGCGCCGTGCACGATGTAGTCCACCGGTTCGTCGATATGCATCGGCCGGGTCACGTCCATGGGAAACACGGAAAGATCGTCCCGGCCGTACACGCCCGCCAGCGCATCCCGCGCGCGCAAAACGTCCCGCACGGGCGCGAGCACGCGCGCGTTCAGCCCGCGAAGCCGGTTCGCCGCCAGCAGCGCCCGCGTCAGCGCGCCGCCGACCAGACCGGTCGCGCCGGTGATCAGGATGGTGGAATCCTTCAGAAGCGAGAAATCAAAGCCACTGCGGGCGCATTCCTCCACGTCCGCCTGAAACCGCGGGCGGCTCGGGCATTCGAGATTCGTCATGAACGGTGCTCCTTTCGCCCGTCACAGGCCCCAGATCTGGCTGTTCTCCCGCGCCTCGACGATGGCGCGGAAGATGTAAAAGTCGCTGGCCGAGGTGATTTTGATGTTCTCCACCGGCCCTTCCACGGTGAACAGCCGCGCGCCGTAGTGGCGCATCAGCGTGGCGGAGTCGATCGCGCCGGTGTAGCCCTCCTCGTGCGCGCGCAGATGCGCGCCGTAAATATCCTTCAGGAAGAACGCCTGCGGCGCGCGGGCGAGCTTGGCGCGCTTGCGGTCGACCACGTCCTCCACCTGCTCGTTCTCGTCCACGGTGATGATCGTCTCGTAGGCGCTGGTCACGGTGACGGCGTTGCCGTTTTTGCGCGCGCAGGCGACCACGTCCTCGATAATCTTCGTACTGATCAGCGGGCGCACGCCGTCGTGAATCAGAACCAGCGTGTCCGCAGGGTCGGCGCCGCTGTCGTGAATGGCCTTCAGGCCGTTGAAGATCGAACCCTGCCCGGTTTCGCCGCCGGGCACGACCCAGCGCACCTTGGTCAGCCGATACTTTTCCAGCAGACCCTTCAGAAAGTCGATCCAGCTTTCCAGACACACCACGCACACCGCGTCGATGATCGGGCTTTCCTCGAAGTATTCCAGCGTATGAACGATGATGGGCTTGCCGTTCAGCTCCAGAAACTGCTTGGGGCGCGTGCGCGAGCTCATGCGCGTGCCCGTGCCGCCGGCGAAAATCAATCCTGCGTTCATGGCATATCCTCCCGTCAATTCTTCTCTGTAACGCCGCACACCTGCATGATGCGCCGCGCCGCGGCCTCGGACGCGTGACCCGTTTCGCAGGAGCCCAGCCGCGCGTGGTGCGCGGCGACGTCCGCGCGGTATTTTTCCTCGTCAAAGCCCCGAATGTTGGCGGCCAGAGCGGCGTTGTCCGCGGCGAGCGGGAACGGCCACTCGTGAATGTCGATATAGAAATCGCGCTCGGCGCGGTAGCGGTCGAGGTCGGGACAATAGAGGAACGTGGGCTTGAACGCCAGCGACATATCCCAGATGCTGGAGGAATAGTCGGTCACCAGCACGTCCGCCGCCAGAAGCAGCTCCTGCATGTCCGGATAATCCGTCAGGTCGAGCGCGCCGTGCGTGTTGTCGCCCTTCTCGTAATACATCGTCACGTGATGGCTGCGAAAGCCCGCGCGCCACGCGCCGCCGAAGCGCGCCGACAGCGCGTCCGTCAGCGCGGCGTAGTCCAGCCCAAAGGCGTGCACCTGCGTGTCGTCGCGGTAGGTGGGCGCGTAGAGCGCCAGATGCTCGCCGTCCTTCAGGCCGATTCGCTCGCGGATGGCGCGCACCATTTCCTCCGGCGCGCCGCGCACCAGAAGGTCGTTGCGCGGCATGCCCTCCTCCATCACCTCGCCGGTGTAGCCGAAGGACTTGCGCAGCACGAGATCGGTGAACATTTTGCTGGACGACAGATACAGGTTCGCACCGCTCTGCTGCATGTCGATGTAAACGCGGTCATACCATTCCATCTTCGTCATGCTGCCCACACGCTTGTACGCGCCGCCGCCGTGCCACGTGCGCAGGAAATACTGGCCGCGCCGCCGGGGCAGGGTGGGCTTATAGTACGTGTTCATGCACACGACCTTCGCCGTGAGCGCGAACTGAATCGCTTCCCATGAGCCGCTCTGCATCACGCGGATGCCGCGCTCGCGCAGATAGGCGAATTTCTCCGGCTGCCGGAACGCCCAGCCGATTTCAAGCTCGCCCGGGCACAGCCGCTCCAGCGCTTCGCTGATGTAGCGCGGGTTGCAGGCGTACTGCTTCTCGCGGAAGCTCTGAAACAGCACGCGCTTTTTCTGAATGGGCAGAAGGCACAGCGGACTGACGATCGCGCGGCCGGCCAGCGCGGTGCCGATTTTGATGATATAGGACGCTTTATGCGAGATCAACACGGCTTGGGCTCCTTTCCGGTACACTCGAAATAGATGCGCGCCGCGGCGTCGCGCGCGGCATGGCCGGTTTCGCAGCTGCCCAGCTCGCGGTGATGGCGGCGGACGGCTTCGCGGTACGCGTCCTCGTCAAAGCGCAGGATGGTCTGCTCCAGCTCGTCGTTGGTCTCGCTGACCGGGAACGGCCACGTGCGGATGTCGGTGAAGAAATCGCGGTCGGCGCGGTAGGTATTGAGGTCGGTGCAATACAGGAATACGGGCCGGAAGATCAGCGACATATCCCACATGCAGGAGGAATAGTCGGTCACCAGCACGTCGGAGGCGGCCAGCAGATCCTGCATATCCGGGTATTGCGTCGCGTCCACGTCGCCAAAGCTCGCCGAGCCGTTTCCGTCTGTGATGTAGTGCCCGCGGAACAGAACGCGGAACTCGCCGCCGAAGCGCGCCGACAGCGCCGCCTTCAGGCGCGCAAAGTCGATCTGGTGCGCGCGAATCCGGTCGTCACGCCACGTGGGCGCGTACAGCGCCAGCCGCACGTTCTCGGAAAGGCCGAGCGCCGCGCGCGCGCGCCGGGCGGCTTCGTTTCGGGCAGCTTCGTCCAGCAGCGCGTCGTTGCGCGGCAGCCCCGTTTCCAGCACCTCGCCGCGATAGTCGAAGGCCTCGCGCAGCGTCATGCGCGTGAACGCTTCGCTGGAGGAGGTGTACAGGCTCGCGCCCTGCTGCTGCATGCGGATGTAAAAGCGATGCGGCGCGGGCAGCTTCTCCGCGCGCCCCACGCGCTTGTACGCGCCGCCGCCGTGCCACGTGCGCAGGAAAAACTGCCCCCGGCGGCGCGGCAGGAACGGCTTATAATAGGCGTTTGTGCAGATCACGCGCGCGGTAAGCGCGTATACGACAAAGGCGAAGGAGCGGTCGTCCAGCACGCGGATTCCGCGCGCCGTAAGCGTTTCAAAATCCTGCGGGCGATGGAACGCCCAGCCGATCTCGATTTCGCCGCCGCTCATTTTCTCCAGCGCTTCGGAAATCGCCCGCGGGCTGCACGAATACTGCTTGCCGCGGTAGCTCACGAACAGCACGCGGTTTTTTCGAATCGGCAGAAGGCACAACGGCAGCAGCAGAACCCGTATCAGCGCGGACAGCGCGATGCGTGCAAGCGTTTTAGCGTTTTTCATCGTCAGCCTCGTTTCCGTACGCGCCCAGATCGAGCGCCACGTAATAATGCCGCTCGCGCCGGCCCTCGGGCGGCGGCGTCATGTAGTCCGGGCCGTAGAGCTGCGAAAGGTACTCGTGCGCGTCGCCGGGCAGAAGCACCATCTCGCCCTCGAATTTCCATTCCGATGGCGGGAAATACGCGCTCGCCCGGTGCGCTTCGCCCGCGTAATGGCGAATGCCGGTGGGCACGGTGATCCAGCCGGTGTTCTTTTTCATCTGCGCCGCGCGGTCGAACAGGTTGTACAGCGTGCGGTAGGGCAGAAACGCCGTCAGCGCGCCCAGCGCCATGCGCAGGCGATAGTTGCGCTTCGCCGCGGGCGCTGCGGAAACGTATTCGCGCAGCGCGGCGCTGTCAAATGTGCGCAGGTAGTTGGACACGGCCAGATAGTTAAGCGCGTCGATAAAGAAGCCGCGCACGGCGCGCGCCGCGGCGGACGCGGGCGCGTTGTCGATGGGAAACACGTCCAGCCATAAGCCGTGTGCGCCGGGGGCGTTCAGCTTCTGAAGCTCCAGCCGCTCGGTGCCGCGCAGGATGATCTTCATAAACGTGTTGGAAATCTCGCATCCGGGGGTGTTGGGCGCCTGAAGCACGTATTTCTCGCCCAGCGCCTGCGGAAACACGCGCTTGAACGCTTCGTAATCGGCGCGCGGCATCATCAGGTCGATGTCGTCGTCCCACGGAATGTAGCCGCCGTGGCGCACCGCGCCCAGCGCGCTGCCGCCGCCCAGCATCAGCGTAAGCCCGTTTTCGCGGCACACGCGCGCCACGTCCCGGTACATCATCAGCATCACGCGCTTCATCCGCGCCATTTCGTCCGCGGTGGGCTCGTACAGCCCCTCCGCGTTTTCCTCGGAAACCGCCATCGCCTTCCGGCTGGAAATCATCGCCGCCCGCCTCCCTTCGCGTCCACAATCAGCTTCACGCACATCTTCGGCGACAGGAAAAACGCCCGCGCCGCGTTCAGAAGACAGGGCACGTATTTCTTCATGCGCAGATAGGCGAACGAAACCACGGCATAGTGCCGCGCGCGCACGCTGCGCCACTCGGCGGCCGTGAACAGCGGCCGGAATTTGATCAGATAGGGAAACTCGTCGTTTTCGCACTTCAGCTTGTTTGCGCCGCTGGACAGCCCGCTTTCGCGCGAATGCACCACGGCCACCGTGCCCGCATAGGGATGGTAGCACAGCGTTCCGCCCTGCTCGATGGCGCGCTCCATCAGGTAGAAATCGTCGCCCAGATCGATGGGCGCGAACCCGCCGAACGCCTCAAAATAGCTTTTCCGGAACATCAGCGTGTCCGGGCTGGTCATGTGGTAGAGCACGTGCAGCTTCATATAGTCCCGCGGCTTCGCGTTTATCAGATAGCGGCGCGAGCGGGTTTCGATGAAGCGGCCGTCCTCGTTTACAAGCGTCAGATCCTCGATGCACATGTCCGCGTTGTTTTCGCGGATGCAGGCATGCTGGCGCGCGAGCTTGTCCGGCCGGTACCGGTCGTCGTCGTCCAGAAACGCCAGATATTCGCCCGTGGCAAGCGACGCGGCATGGTTGCGGTTGCGCGCCGAGCCGAGGTTCTGTTCGTTCACGATGTGCCGCGCGCCGTATTCCGCGGCGACGCGCGCCACCTTCCCGTTCCACGCCGGATCGGCGTTGTCGTCGGCAATCAGAATTTCGACGTCCGGGTACGTCTGCGCGCGCACGGACGCGACCGCCGTTTTCAGGCTCTCGTCGCGCCGGTAGGTGCTGATGATCACGGAAATTCTGCTCATTCGTCGCCGCCCTCCTGATAGCCCTCCGCGTTGACGACGGCGAAAACCGTGCCCAGCACAATGCGGAAATCGTAGTACAAACTCATATTGCGCACGTAAACGCCGTCCAGATACGCCTTTTCGTCCGGCAAAAGCTCGTCGCGGCCGCGAATCTGCGCAAGCCCGGTCAGCCCCGGGCGCACGCTGTAGGCGTTTTCCCGTTCGCGCGCGCGGGTGAGCGCGGTTTCGTTTTCCAGCGTCGGGCGCGGGCCCACAAACGACATATCGCCCTTGAGGATATTAAACAGCTGCGGAAGCTCGTCAAGGCTCGAAATGCGCAGGTATTTGCCCACGCGGGTGATGTAGTGCGCCGAGCCGGTCAGCATGCGGGTGGGCATTTCGCTGGGCGCGTCCACGCGCATGGTGCGAAATTTGTATATGGTGAAGGGCTGCTCATGCAGTCCCAGCCGCTTCTGGCAGAAGAGCACGCGGCCGCGGGAGTCCAGCCGAATCAGCGCGGCGATCATCAGCATGGGTATCGCAAGGGCAATCAGCAACAGGATTGCCAGCACAACGTCGATCGCGCGCTTGGCATATCTCGCGTAAAACAACCGCTTTTCACCTCCGTGGGCAGATTCATTCATCGTATAGTATACAACGATCGACACAAAATCGCAATATCCACCAAAGAAAATTCGCCGGTTTTCGGACGCAAGCGCAAAATTCTCCGCACACACGAAAGCTGTCTTGCATGGACGCGGCGGAAATGATATAATATATTCAATTTGGCGTGCCAGAGAATCGGAGGGATTGCTCAGTGGAAATCGAACGCCTGACGGTAGAAGAAATTAAATCGTCCATCATTCAGAAGCTGGAACGAAACTACGGCTGCGAAATCGAGGACGCGACCCGCGCCCAGCTGTACGACGCGCTGGCGCAGACGGTGAAGGACGAGGTCATGCGCCGCCGCACCGCGTCGCGCGGCGAACGCAAGCGCCAGAAGTGCAAGAAGCTGTATTATCTGTCCGCCGAGTTTCTGGTGGGACGCGCGCTGCACAACAACATGGTCTCGCTCGTGAACGAGTCGAACTATGTGCGCGCGCTCAAGGAGCTGGGGCTGGACGGCTCGCTGATTTTTGAGCAGGAGCCGGAGCCGGGTCTGGGCAATGGCGGTCTGGGACGGCTGGCCGCGTGCTTCCTCGACTCGCTCACCACCATGCAGCTTCCGGCGATGGGCATGACCATCCGCTATGAATACGGCCTGTTCCGGCAGAAGATCGTGGGCGGCTTCCAGGTGGAGCAGCCCGACAACTGGCTGGAAAACGGCAACATGTGGGAGGTGTGCCGCCCCGATCAGACGGTGGAGGTGCGCTTCGGCGGGCATGTGGAAACCTATGAGGAAGAGGGACGCACGAAGTACCGCCACGTCGGCTATACCACCGTGCAGGCCGTGCCCTATGATATTCCCTGCCTTGGCTACGACAGCACCATGGTCAACATGCTCCGGTGCTGGTCGGCGCGCGCCAAGAGCTCGTTTGACATTCAGTCCTTCAACCGCGGCGACTACGCCCGCGCGGTGGAGGAAAAGGAGCTGGCCGAGGTCATCAGCAAGGTGCTGTATCCCGACGACAACCACTACGAGGGCAAGGAGCTGCGCCTGAAGCAGCAGTACTTCCTTTCCAGCGCGTCGGTTCAGTACGCCGTGAACGACTTCATCAAGGTCTATGGCAGGAATTTCAGAATCTTCCCGGACAAGGTGGCGCTGCACGTCAACGACACCCATCCCGGCATGGCGATTCCGGAATTGATGCGCATACTGATCGACGAAATGGGTCTGGGCTGGTCCGAGGCTGAGGACATCACCCGCCGCACCTTCGCCTACACCAACCACACCGTGCTGAGCGAGGCGCTGGAAAAGTGGCCGGAGGACATGGTAAAGCAGCAGCTGCCGCGCATTTATATGATTCTGGAGGAGATCAACCGCCGCGAATGCGCGCGCCTGTGGAACTTCTTCCCCGGCCAGTGGGAACGCATCGGCCATATGGCCGTGCTGGGCTACGGCCGCGTGAACATGGCGAACCTGTGCGTCAGCATGTCGCACACGGTCAACGGCGTAAGCCGCATTCACACCGACATCCTGAAAAAGGACGTGTTCCACGATTTCTACCTCGCCGACCCGGATAAGTTCATCTCCATCACCAACGGCATCACGCACCGCCGCTGGCTGATGCAGAGCAACTACCGGCTGTCCTCGCTGATCGACGAGGCCATCGGCCCGGCGTGGCGCAAGGACTACCGCCGTCTGGCCGATCTTGAGGCGATGAAGGACGACGCGGCGTTCCTTGAGAAGTTCGACGCGGCAAAGAAGGGCAACAAGCAGCGGCTGGCGGAGCGCCTGCTCCGCACGCAGGGCGTGATCCTGCGCCCGGACGACATCTTCGACGTGCAGGCGAAGCGCCTTCATGAATACAAGCGCCAGCTGATGAACGCGCTGGCCATCCTGATTCTGTACAACCGCATCATGGACGACCCGAACTACACCATGCATCCGCGCACGTATCTGTTCGGCGCGAAGGCCGCGCCCGGCTACTACCGCGCCAAGCTGATCATTCGCCTGATCAACGAAATCGCGCGGCTGGTGGACGCGAATCCCCGCGCGCGCGAAATGCTGAAGGTCGTGTTTGTGGAGAACTACTGCGTGTCCGTGGCCGAGGTGCTGATGCCGGCGGCCGAGGTGAGCGAGCAGCTTTCCACCGCGGGCAAGGAGGCCAGCGGCACCGGCAACATGAAGTTCATGATGAACGGCGCGGTGACCATCGGCACGATGGACGGCGCGAACGTGGAAATCTTCGACGCGGTGGGCGCGGACAACATCTACATCTTCGGCATGACCGCCGAGGAGGTGGAGGCCGCCTACGCGCAGCCCAGCCGCGCCAGCGGCATCTTCGAAACCAACGCCGAGATTCGCCGTGCGCTGACACAGCTGATCGACGGCACGCTGTGCCCCGGCGAGCCCGGCATCTTCCGCGACCTGTATCATTCGCTGCTCTTCGGCGACGGCAACAGCTGCGCCGACCAGTATCTGGTGCTCTCCGACCTGCCCGGATACCTGCGCGCGCAGGCCGCCATCGGCAAGAATTATCTGGATCGCCGCGCGTGGACGCGCAAGGCCGTCATCAACACCGCGCGCTCGTGGATTTTCGCCAGCGACCGCACCATCGGCGAATACAACGACAGGGTGTGGCATCTGGATAAGGTGCAGCTATGATCTATCTGTGGCATGACCCGTATCTGAATCTCGACCGCTTCCCGCTGGGCGCCGTGCCCGCGGGAAGCGCCGTTCGTCTGCGCCTGCGCGTGGCGGGCGAGTCGGAGCGCGCGTTCGTGCGCCTGTGGCGCGGCGGCGGCGAGGAATGGGCGCCGATGCGCGCCCTGTCCGACAGCGCCTACGAGGCCGACGTGCCGGTCGGCCGCGAAAAGGGGCTTCTGTGGTACTATTTCGTCGTTGACACGCCGGATGGGCGCGTCTATGCCGGCAAGCCGGAGGACGATGTATGCGCCTGCTACGACCACGAGCCGCCGTCGTTCCAGATCACCGTGTACGACCCCGCGTTCGAAGCGCCCGAATGGATGCGCGACAGCGTGATGATGCAGATCATGGTCGACCGCTTCTTCATCGGCGGCAAGGCCAATCCGCCGGCCGGCCGCGGCGCGTACCTGCACAAAAGCTGGAATGAGCTGCCCGACCTGCGCCCCGCCGCTGCGGACGGCGACGCGGAAGCCATCGATTTCTTCGGCGGCAATCTGGAGGGCGTGCGCGAAAAGCTTTCCTATCTGAAGGATCTGGGAATCGGCGCGATTTACCTCAACCCGGTCTTCCGCGCCCGCAGCAACCACAAATACGACGTGGGCGACTACCTTGAGATCGATCCGTCGTTCGGCACGGAAGCGGATTTCGAGCGCCTGACGCGCGAAGCCGCCGACGCAGGCATCCACGTGGTGCTGGACGGCGTGTTTTCCCATACCGGCGCGGACAGCCGCTATTTCAACCGCTACGGAACCTATCCGTCCATCGGCGCGTATCAGTCGCCCGATTCGCCGTATGCGAAATGGTACCGTATCGACCCCAGAACCGGCAAATACGACAGCTGGTGGGGCATCGACACGCTGCCGAACGTGAACGAAACCGAGCCGTCGTTTCTGAATTTCATCGTGAACGGCGACGACAGCGTCATCGCGCACTACCTGAGAAGCGGCGCGTCCGGCTGGCGGCTGGACGTAGCCGACGAGCTGCCGATGGAGTTCATCCACGCGCTGCGCCTTCGCGCGAAGGCCGAGGGCGCGCAGAACTGCGTGATCGGCGAGGTGTGGGAGGATCCCACCAACAAGGTGAGCTACGGCCGCCCGCGCAGCTACGCGCTGGGCGACACGCTGGACAGCGCCATGAACTACCCCCTGCGCGACACGGTGCTCGCGTTCTTCCTTGGAAAGCAGGACGCGTACCATCTGGCGAACGCCGTGAACCATCAGCTGTCAACGCTTCCGAAGCCCATGCTCTATTCCATGATGAACCTGCTCGGCAGCCACGATAAGCCGCGCGTGATCAACGTGCTGGCGGGATCCCAAAACCTCGAGCCCCCGCGCGAGCAGCGCGCCTTTACGCCACTCACGCCCGAACAGTACGCCCTCGGCAGCGAGCGCTTCGTCCGCGCGTTCGAGCTGATCACCCTGCTGCCCGGCATGCCCTGCCTGTACTATGGCGACGAAGCCGGCCTGACCGGCATGGGCGACCCCTTCTGCCGCCTGCCCTACCCGTGGGGCCGCGAGGATCGCGCCCTCCAGACGCGTATCCAATCTCTCATCCGCCGCCGTAACGCGTCCCCCATCCTCCGCCGCGGCGATACCACCCTGCGCGCCCTCACCCCCGACGCCCTCCAAATCACCCGCACCCTCGACGGCGCATCCGAATCCTTCACCATCACTCGAACAATCTGAACAGGCCGCGGCTTCCTTCGAGAAACGGAGGATGCAAATTTCGAAGGTTTACTGGAGGTAAATCGAGGAATTTGCATGCCGCAGATGGCGGAAAAGACATCGCCTGACGCGCCGCCGAATTGTGCGGTGGCGCCTTAACGCTTTCTTCGTTGACATTTGGTCAGGGTTCCGGTAGAATGCCTGCAATTCAGGGTCTTTAAGACGGTACAGAGATGCCGATAAGACGCGGAGTCGTATTTTGTATACGCCGGCCTGCATCCGTCATGGACTGCGGGCCGTTTTTTTGTCTGCGAGACTTCTGAAGAAATTCGTATCCGCACTGCGGAGAAAGGAAGTCGATCCCATGGCGAATCAGGTACAGAAACCGGTGGACGCAGACTACTCAAACGAGCGCGTGCCCGCGGGGGCGCGCAAGGGCTTCTGGCCCATGTTCTTCATCATGCTGGGCTTCACGTTCTTCTCGGCCAGCATGTGGACGGGCGTGGATCTGGCGAACGGACTGAATCTTCGGGGCTTCGTCGCGGTCATCCTGCTGGGCGGCGCGATTCTGGCGGCGTACACCGGCGCGCTCGGCTACATCGGCGCGAAAACCGGCCTTTCCTTCGACCTTCTGGCTCGCCGCGCCTTTGGCGCGAAGGGCTCCCGCCTGCCCTCGGCCATGATCGCGCTGACGCAGATCGGCTGGTTCGGCGTGGGCGCGGCCATGTTCGCCATTCCCGCCGCGCAGGTGCTCGCGCCGGAATCCAGGGTGCTGCCCTATCTGCTGGTGCTCGCGGTGGGCGTATGCATGACCACCTCGGCCTACTTCGGCATCAAGGGGCTGGAAATCGTCTCCTACGTGTCGGTGCCGCTGATCGCCATTCTGGGCACCTACGCCATGGTGACCGCCACGGCGCAGGGCGGCGGCCTGACGGCGATTTTTGCCAAATCCACCGGCGGGCTGACGCTCTACTCCGGCGTGGGGCTGGTCATCGGCTCCTTCGTCAGCGGCGGCACGGCCACGCCGGACTTCACCCGCTTCGCCCGCGGCAATAAAGCCGCCATCTGGACGACGGTCATCGCCTTCTTCATCGGCAACACGCTGATGTTCTGCTTCGGCGGCGTGGCGGGCGCGTTCGTGGGCAGCAACGACATCTTCTGGGTCATGATCGAGCTGAATCTGGGCGTGTTCGCCTTCCTCGTGCTGGGCGCGAACATCTGGACGACCAACGACAACGCGCTCTACACAGGCGCGCTGGGGCTTGCCAACATCACGGGCAAAAGGAAAAAGCCGCTGGTGATCCTTGCGGGCGTGATCGGCACGGTGGCCGCGATGTGGCTGTACGACAACTTCTGCAACTGGCTCACCCTGCTGAACGCGACGCTCCCGGCGGTCGGCGTGATCCTGATCGCGGACTTCTTCGCGAACCGCAGGGCCTACGAGGGCGACGAGCCCGCGGGGCGTCCTGCGAACTGGGCGGCGATCGTGGGCGTAGTCGCCGGCGCGGTGGTCGGCAACCTTACCGGCGGAAACCTCGTTCCGGGCTTCACCTTCGGCATTGCCGCCATCAACAACATGGTCGTGGCCGCCGCCTGCTATCTGGCGGGACGGCTTCTTCGCAGAAAATAAGCGGGAGGGAACGCGAAATGCTGTATCGGAATCTGTATATCGAAAACGCGGCGGAGCTGCGCGACATTCGAGTGGAAAACGGCAAATTTGCCGAAATCGGCGCAAATCTCGCGGCGAAACCCGGCGAGGACGTTCGGGACTTCGGCGGCTGTCTGGCGCTGCCGCCGCTGATCGAGAGCCATGTGCATCTGGACACCTGCCTGACCGCGGGCGACCCGGTGTGGAACGAGTCCGGAACGCTGTTTGAGGGCATCGAATGCTGGGCGAAGCGAAAGGAAAAGCTGACGAAGGCGGATGTGCGCGAGCGCGTGAACCGCGCGGTGCGCCTGTACGCGGCAAGCGGCGTTCAGTACATCCGCACGCACGTGGACGTGACCGACCCGAAGCTCACGGCCATGGAGGCGCTGCTCGAGCTGCGCGACGAGCTGAAGGACGTTGTGACGCTGCAGATCGTCGCCTTCCCGCAGGAGGGCATTGAGAGCTATCCGAACGGCCGCCGGCTGATGGAGGACGCGGTGCGCATGGGCGCGGACTGCGTGGGCGCGATTCCGCACTTCGAGTTCACGCGGGAATACAGCGTGTCCTCGCTGAATTTCGCCGTCTCGCTGGCCGAAAAGTACGACAAGCTGGTGGACGTGCACTGCGACGAGATCGACGACGAGGCCTCGCGCGGCCTGGAAACGCTGGCCGCGCGCGCCTACGAAACCGGCCTTGCCGACCGCGTGACCGCCAGCCACACCACCGCCATGCACTCCTACAACAACGCCTACGTGCAGCGCCTGATGCGGCTTCTGAAGCTGAGCCGAATCAACTTCGTGTCCAATCCGCTGGTGAATACCCACCTGCAGGGGCGCGTGGACACCTACCCCAAGCGCCGCGGCGTTACCCGTGTCAGGGAGCTGACCGAGGCTGGAATCAACGTATCCTTCGGCCACGACGACATCTTCGACCCGTGGTACCCGATGGGCACCGGTTCGCTGCGCGACGTGGTTTTCATGGGTCTGCACGTGTGCCAGATGATGGGCTACGGCGACATCATGAACTCCTGCAAATTCATCTCCACCAACGCCGCCAAAACGCTCCACCTCGGCGATTCCTACGGGATCCGCGAGGGCAACCCGGCCAGCTTCATCGTGCTGGACGCGAAAAACTATTACGACGCGCTCAACCGCAGCGCCGCCGTGCGCCTTTCCTGCAAAAACGGCCGCGCGCTCGCCGAAACCGAGCCCGCCGCCGCCCGCGTACGGTTCTGACAAACGCCCCACGACAAAGCCGCGGCTTTCCTCCGTCATGGAAGAAAGCCGCGGCTTTCTTATCCCTTCGTGATGTAGATCGCCAGATTCCCGGGAACGTAGCTGACGCTCACGCCCTTCTCGCCATTTGAAAGAATCGCGCCGACCGAAACGTAGTCCTGCCCTTTGATTTTTTCCGACACATCCTCCACCACGGAAAATCCCGCCTGCTTCAGGCGATTCAGATAATCGTCAAACTCGCTCTCGGCAATATCCTCGATACCGACGCTGCAATGATTGCGTTCCACGTCGATCATGGCCCACGCGACCGTGCCGGGAGGAACGGGAAGCCCGTCCGTGTACGCGTTCACAGGCCATACGCCCTCGTCGAGCTGCGTATATGCTTGCGGCGGCGCATCGACTGATGTTTCCGTCCGGTTCGAGCACGCAGTCAAAAGCGCGAGCAAAAGAATGAAGACCAAAATCGACTTCTTCATGCTTTCCTCCTGCTTCCGCGAAGCGCCCGAACCGTCTGAACGGCGGCAAACGCCGCGGCAAGAATGCCAATCACCAGAATAACCTGCGAAAAGTCAACGCCGAACGCGCCTTTCACCTGAATGCCCGTCATCGCGTCCGCCTGCCCGATTGCGCCGTCCGGCGTTTGATTCAGCCCTGCGAGCGCGTACATCGCAAAGGCGATTACGGCCGCCGCAAAGGAAACGACGCACGAAAGAATCCCCTTCCGATTCCGCCGCGCGCAATTCTCCACGCCAAACGATTCCGCCGCGCTGTCGGCAAATTCCTTCGGCGTTCCCAGCCTTTCCACCACCTGCCGCTCGGTTTCCCCGTGCTCCGCCGCGGAAGCAAAAATTTCATTCAAATCGCGCGCAACCTCGTTTTTGCGCTTGCGCGACGCATGCAATTCCTTTTTGACCTGCCTGATGTATTGCTCCTTCATTCCTCTGACACCTCCGTTTGCCGATAGGCGGCGATAAAGCCGTTCACGCAGTCCGCGTAGCTCGCCCAGAACCGAATCAGCTCCCGCAAAACCTCCTTCCCCTTGGGCGTGAGGGAATAATACTTCTTGGAGCCGCCGTTCGCGGCCGCCGGCGCGAGACGGCATTGAATCAGCTCCGCCTCCTGCAGGCGATACAGAATCGGATAAATCGTGCCCTCCTTCGCGTACCCCAGAACGGACGCGCTCCGATTCAGCTCTGTGATGATCTCATAGCCATAGGTTTCCCTGCGCCCGATCAGGGATAGCAGGATCATCTCGAGAGAGCCCTTTTTGAACTGCTGCACATATCGGTTGTCCATACGCTCGACCTCGCTTTTGTTTCGCTATTTAGCAATACTAAACAGCAAGGCTAATTATACGCATTCCTACTGCTTCCGTCAACAGGCTTTCTGAAAAAATATCCATGAAAAACGCAGCTTTCCCTCTTCCTGAGAGAAAGCCGCGCTTCCACTATGAACTTCTTACACGCGCACCTCGTCCGTGCCGTCGCCGGTGCCGCAGGCTTCGAGGACGGGGCGAACCGCTTCCTCGACGAACGCGCGCGTCTGCGACGGCGCGCAGCCGATGAACTGCTTCACGTCCAGTATTTCAGCGAGCGCCGCATCGTCCAGATGG
>SFHK01000011.1 GCA_004556395.1 Clostridiales bacterium | reverse complement strand
GCTGGACGAGCTTTCCGAGGTCGTTCAGCTCATGATGACGTGCGACGCGGACGGGAACGGAATCGCCGATGAACTGGTTGCCGCCGCGGCGACCGAGGACGACCTGCGCCTGATTCCGCAGGCCGTAGGCGCGTCGCAGGAACAGGCCTCCCTGTACCTCGCGTCCGGCAAGCTTGGCACGTATAAAGTTGGTACGTTTTCGTTCGACGTGCTTCCGCTGTTCGTGGTAAAGCTGGAAATCCCCGCGGAATATCAGGCGGACTACGAAGCCTTCGAACCGACGCTTCCCTCCGTCACGCCTACGCAAAAACCCGCGGTCACGCCCACGCCCGCGCCCACCTTCAACCCGAACGCGAAGGTGTGGATCAACCGCCGGTACATGGACAACCTTGGGCTTGTAGACCCCGTAACGCCGGACGAGCTTTCCGAGGTCGTGCAGCACATGAAAACGAATGATCCGGATGGAAACGGAATCATCGATACGCTGATTGCCGCCGCGGCGACCGAGGACGACCTGCGCCTGATTCCGCAGGCCGTCGGCGCGTCGCAGGAACAAGCCTCCCTGTTCCTCGCGTCCGGCAACCTTGGCACATACAAAGTTGGCGCGTTTTCGTTCGACATACTTCCGCTGTTCGTGGTAAAGCTGGAAATTCCCGCAGAATATCAGGCGGACTACGAAGCCTTTGAACCGACGCTTCCCTCCGTCACGCCTACGCCCCGCCCCACGGCAAACCCGAATGCGAAGGTATGGATCAACCGCACGTTCATGGACAACATGGGGCTTGTCGACCCCGCCACGCTGGACGAGCTCGAGTCGGTCATTGAAATCATGAAGAGCGGCGACCCTGACGGCAACGGAATAGACGACACCATCATCGCCGCGGCCGGAAACGCGGACGAGCTGTGCCTGATTCCGCAGGCCGTCGGCACAACAAAGGAACAAGCCGCTCTGTTCATCGCCGCGGGCAATCTCGGAACCACCGTAATCGGCGAAATCGACTTCGAAAAACAACCGCTGTTCGTAGTAGCGGACGTCATTCCCGCGGAATATCAGGCGGATTACGAAGCCTTCGAACCCAAACTTCCCTCCGTCACACCTACGCCCCGCCCAACGGCAAACCCGAATGCGAAGGTATGGATCAACCGCACGTTCATGGACAACATGGGGCTTGTCGACCCCGCCACGCTGGATGAGCTCGAGTCGGTCATTGAAGCTATGAAGACCGGCGACCCGGACGGCAACGGAGTAGACGACACCATCATCGGCGCGGCCGGAAACGCGGACGAGCTGTGCCTGATTCCGCAGGCCGTCGGAACAACAAAGGAACAAGCCGCTCTGTTCATTGCCGCGGGCAATCTCGGAACCACCGTAACCGGCGAAATCGACTTCGAAAAACAACCGCTGTTCGTAGTAACAGATACCATCCCCGCGGCGTATCAGGCAATTTACGAGCGTTTCTGAACAGACACACGCAGCTTCATACCATGAAAAAACCGAGTCGGCGCTTCACCCTTCGACTCGGTTTCATTCTTCTTTTTATCAGATATTTCAAAGCGATCCCGGCCGCAATGGAATAATCAATATTCTTCATTGCGGTCACCTTCTTCACGGAATTCATCACAGCGAGTATCGTCAGGCGAGGGCAGCGGGGTGTCGGAATGCTCCGGCAATTCCAGATCGTGTCCCATACGCTTCATCATGCGGACGAGAGGGTTCGAATGTTCCCGGTTCGGGTCTGGAGCGATGCCTCCGCAATGTACCGACTTGACCAGCATTTTTCCGTGCTCGGCAATCAGACGATCTGTCTGCGAGAGCTCGCTGTCGGTCTTATCAATCAAAATGGGTTCGGAGATGATGTAGGTCGGATCCTCATCTTCTTCTCTGGATACCATGCTGTCAAGATCGTACGCGTCTAATTCCTCCTGTAACAATCGTATCCATCAAGGTCCGGTGGTGCGGTTCAGAAAGAATTGATAGGCGTGCCCTCAACTTTTGGGGATATATTCAACCGTTTCGACGGGAACGGGCTTCGGAAAAACCTAAACCATTCGTAACGAACGACGGGCAGCGTGAAGATTTACAAACCGCGGCCGATATGGTATACTTTTTTCACCGAAACGCAATTTGGATGTACGGAGGAAACGCTATGACTCGAAGCATGATCGCCATTCTGGATTTGGGAAGCACGCAGAACGCCCGCATCGCCCGCGAGGTTCGCGCGCTGGGCGTTTACAGCGAAATTTTCGCGCACGATACCGACCCCGCCGCGCTGAAGCAGGTGCAGGGACTCGCGGGAATCATCGTGAACGGCGGCGAAAACAATATTGTGGACGGCGAGAAGATCGACGTTCGCCCCGGCGTGTACGAGCTGGGTCTGCCCGTGCTGACCGTGGCGCACGAGGGCGCGCATCCCTCCGATCTTCCGGCGTGGCCGGACGACTCCAAGCCCATACTGGACAAGTTCATCGCGTCCACCGGCTGCGAGCGCAACTGGAACATGCAGAACTTCATCGACGCGGAGGTTGAGCTGCTTCGCAGGCAGATCGGCAGCCGCAAGGTGCTGCTGGCGCTGTCCGGCGGCGTGGATTCCTCCGTCGTCGCGGCGCTGCTTTTGAAAGCCGTCGGCGACCGACTGACCTGCGTGCACGTGAACCACGGCCTGCTCAGAAAGGGTGAGCCGGAGCAGGTCATCCGCGTATTCCGCGAGCAGATGGGCGCGAACCTCATCTATGTGGACGCGGTCGACCGCTTTCTCGATAAGCTGGCGGGCGTGAGCGATCCCGAGCAGAAGCGCAAGATCATCGGCGCGGAGTTCATCCGCGTGTTCGAGGAGGAAGCACGCAAGCTGGAGGGCATCGAGCTGCTGGGTCAGGGCACCATCTATCCCGACATTCTCGAATCCGGCACCAAGACAGCCAAGATGGTCAAGAGCCACCACAACGTGGGCGGCCTGCCGGAGGATCTGAAGTTTGAACTCGTCGAGCCCCTGAAGATGCTGTTCAAGGACGAGGTTCGCGCCTGCGGCCGCGCGCTGGGTCTACCCGAGTCGATGGTCGACCGCCAGCCCTTCCCCGGCCCCGGTCTGGGCGTGCGCTGCTTAGGCGCGATCACGCGCGACCGTCTTGAAATGGTGCGCGAGAGCGACGCCATCCTGCGCGAGGAATTCAAAAACGCCGGTCTGCAGGGCAAGGTGTGGCAGTATTTCACCGTCGTGCCGGATTTCAAATCCACCGGCGTGCGCAACCATGCCCGCGCGTTCGAGTATCCGGTCATCCTGCGCGCCGTCAACACCGTGGACGCGATGACCGCCACCATCGAGGAGCTCTCATGGCCGCTGATGCATAAGGTCACCGACCGCATCCTCGCCGAGGTGCCCGGCGTGTGCCGCGTCCTCTATGACCTCTCGCCCAAGCCCGTGGCGACGATCGAGTGGGAATAAACTTTTTTCGAGGGGCTGTCTCCGATTCCGCGAGACGGCTCCTTTTTGCGTTCCAACTGAGAGCGAAAGGATAACGGAGTATGATTCGAAGAGACATTGTTTACGGCCAGAGCCCGACGGTGCACCTCATGGACTTTCACGGCGAGGAGGACGCTGGTCGGCCGCTATTTCTGTACTTTCACGGCGGCGGGCTGGAAACGGGAAGCCGAGGGGAAGCGGACGCGTTTGCGCCCCGCCTGAACGCACGGGGAATCAACGTCGCGTCCGTGGAATATCGCATGTACCCCGACGCGAAATTTCCGGACTACCTGCACGACGGCGCGCGGGCGGCCTCGTTCGCGCTCGAGCAAATCCCGAACGCGGGCCTGTTCCTCGGCGGAAGCTCCGCCGGAGCGTATATCACCATGATGCTGTGCTTCGACACGAGCTATCTCCGCGGCGCGGGCGTGAACCCCGCGTCCATCCGCGGATACGTCCATAACGCGGGTCAGCCCACGACGCATTTCCGTGTATTAAAGGAAAGAAACCTCGACGGCCGCAGACTGATCGTGGATGACGCCGCGCCGCTGTACTACGTTGGCCTTGAAAAGGAATACACGCCGATGCTCTTCATAGCGGCCGATAACGATATGGAAAACCGCCTCGAGCAGACGAACCTGCTCCTCTCAACCCTGCGCCATTTCCGCTACGATGAATCCAGATACGCCCTCTCCATCCTCCACGCCACCCACTGCAGCTACGTCAGCCCCAAACCCCACCCAGACCCCCGCTTCGCCGACCTGATCGCCCGCTTCATTGCTTCGTGCGGAGAGCCTTCCCTTATTTGAAACAGCTTTCCTCAAAAATGTATTCTTTTTTGATTGACGCGGCGGCCGGTTCAGACGGGTTGTGACCTCAGAAAAGGGGGTCGTGCACAGTGGCTGAACCGGCGTTTATTCTGCCATTGCGCGGAGGGAAGCTTGAATTTCCGGCCGGGCGCGGAAGGCTTTCTGATCTGGCTAAACACATTGCCGGTTACGTTTGCGCCAGAGAAAGCCATCGGAGAGAGAATTTTGTGCGGAAGCCCATGCGAATCGCATCATCATGCTACTTTCTTTTTGGAAGACGATCGCAGTCGGACTCTGACAATTGGTGTGCAAATGCGGCGTTTGTACGTTGCACGAGGGCGGAAAATGTGGTATGATAAGGGATACATAAGAAGGAGGGCTTGGAGACATGCGGTTCCGTGCGGCGCTTTTTGACATGGATGGTACGCTCATTGATTCCATGGGTGTGTGGGCGCATGTGGACGAGGTCTTCTTTATGCGGCGCGGGATTCCGCTTCCGGAGGATTACGCGCGTTCCATTGCGGGGCTGTCTTTTCGGCAGACCGGCGAATACACGAAGGCGCGCTTTCAGCTGCCGGAATCGGTGGACGACATTCTGCGCGAATGGCATGAGCTGTGCGAAAGCGCGTATGTGAACGATGTGCCGCTGAAGCCGCATGCCGCGGAGTATCTGAAGAAGCTGCGCGGCGAGGGCGTGCGTCTGGCGGTCGCTACGGCGCTGCCGGAGCGGTTATATCGGCCGGCGCTGTTGCGTACGGGTGTTTTGTCCCTGTTTGACGCGTTTGCTTCCACCGACGAAGCCGGAGAGAGCAAGCGAAGCGGAGACGTATACCGGCTGGCGGCGCGTCGTCTGGGCGTGGAACCGGCGGAGTGCGTGGTATTCGAGGATATTCTGGACGGGCTGCTCGGCGCGAAGGCGGCGGGTATGAAGGCCGTGCTGGTACGCGATCCGGCGGCAGCCGGAGAGCGGGAACGCGCGCTGACGGTATGCGACGCGGCGATTGATGGGTTCGGTGACTGGCTGTGAACACATATCGGCCGGGCGTGGAACCGGCGGAGTTCGTGGTGTTCGAGGATATTGGATGCAGACTGCTTGGCGACAGGCATGAGCACTGTGCTGGTGCGTGTTGGCAGTATGTGACGCGGCGATTGATGGATTTTGCGACTGGCTATAAATTCTTAATTACGGAGAGCTACCATGGATATTGACATTCTGATCTGGCTGGGCGAGCACAGGACGGGGTTCCTTACGGCGCTGATGTCCGCCATTACCTATCTGGGCAGCGAGGTGCTGATCATCGGCATTGCCTGTCTGACCTACTGGTGCCTGAACAAGCGCGCCGGAAACCGCATGCTGCTCACGCTGTTTGTGGGCATTCTGACCAATCAGATTCTCAAGATTACCTGCTGCGTGCGCCGCCCGTGGGTGCGCGACGCGCGCGTGGTGCCTGTGGAATCCGCCATCTCGGGGGCGACCGGTTATTCCTTCCCCAGCGGCCACACGGCCAACTCGATGTGCGGCTACGGCTCGCTGGCGCGCGAAAAGACGCTGAAGCGCTTTCGCTGGCTGTTCTGGGTGCTTCCGGTGCTGATTGGTTTTTCGCGCCTGTATGTGGGCGTTCACACGATTCAGGACGTGCTCGTTTCGCTGGTGCTGGGCGTGGCTACCGTGCTTCTGATGGATCGGCTTTCGGAGCGCCTTGAGCGCACGCCGGGCATGGATGTGTGGGTTGCCGGCATCGGCATCGCGCTGTCCGTCGGCCTTGCGCTGTACGCGCGCTTTAAGCCCTATCCGGCCGGCGAAACCGTCGATTACAGCATCGACGCGCTGAAGCTCGCGGGCGGCGCGGTGGGCGTGTTCGCGGGCTGGCTGGTCGAGCGGCATTGCATTCGCTTCCACACGCCGGACACCACCGTCAAAAAGCTCATCCGCTTCCTGGGCGGCATGGTCGTGCTGCTGGCGATTATGAAGGGTCTGAAGCCGCTTCTGAACGCCGCGCTCGGGCTTTCCGTCGGCAGCTTTGTGCGCTACCTGCTCGTGGGTCTGTTCGCCACGATGGGCTGGCCGCTGATCTTCAAAAAGGCCGGATTCTAAGGAGAGAAAACGATGGCACGACATCACTCGGAATGGTCGGTTGAAATTCGTCCGCAGAAGGGCTGGCTGAACGTCAACCTGAAGGAGCTGTGGCAGTATCGCGATCTGATTTATCTGCTCGCGCGGCGCACGTTCGTCGCCATGTACAAGCAGACGATTCTCGGCCCCGCGTGGGCGATCATCCAGCCGCTGCTTACCACATCCATCTTCACCGTGGTCTTCGGCAAAATCGCGCAGATTTCCACCGACGGCATGCCCCAGTTCCTGTTTTATATGTGCGGAAGCGTGCCGTGGAACTACTTCGCGCGCTGTCTGGAAAAAACCTCGCAGACCTTCCTTGAAAACGAGAAGGTGTTCGGCAAGGTGTATTTCCCGCGCCTTTGCGCGCCGATTTCCACCATTCTGGTCACAATGCTGAATTTCTTCATTCAGTTTGCGTTCTTCCTGATTTTCCTCACGATCTACGCCCTGAAGCCCAATCCCGTGGTGCACGTGAACTGGGCGCTGGCGTCGATGTTCCCGCTGGTGCTTCTGCAGATGGGTCTGCTGGGGCTGGGCGTGGGCATTTCGGTGAGCGCGCTCACGGTGCGCTATCGCGATCTGGCGCTGCTGGTTTCCTTCGGCGTGTCGCTGTGGATGTACATTTCCCCGGTGGCGTACCCGACGTCTTTGATGATTCAGAACTTCCCTGGTCTCAAAACCGTGTTCATGCTGAACCCGATGACGCCGATCATCGAATACTTCCGCGCGGCGTTTCTGGGCACGACCACGTTCAACGCGTGGTACCTGCTGCTGAGCGCGGGCGTGACGCTGCTGTTCCTGTTCCTGGGAACGATCTTCTTCAACCGCGTGGAAAAGACCTTCATGGACACGATCTGACAAGCGAGGAATCGACATGAGCGACGTTGTACTGCAGGTGGAAAACGTATCCAAGCAATACCGTTACGGGCAGCTGAACAGCAGCTCCCTGCGCACGGATCTGGAAATTCTGCATGCCAAGCTGCATCATAAGGAAAACACGCTGGGGAAAATCGGCTCGATGTCCGGCAGCGGCCGCAACGGCGAGGCGTTCTACGCCCTGCGCGACGTGAGCTTTGAGGTGAAGCGCGGGCAGGCCATCGCGCTGATCGGCCGCAACGGCGCGGGAAAGAGCACGCTGCTCAAGCTGATTTCCCGCATCACCGCGCCCACGGAGGGCGTGATTCGCTACAAGGGGCACGTCGCCAGCCTGCTGGAGGTCGGCACGGGCTTCAACCAGCTTCTGACCGGTCGCGAGAACATCTATCTGAACGGCGCGATTCTGGGCATGACGCGCGCGGACATTACCAAGCGGCTGGACGAGATCATCGATTTCTCCGAAATCGGCCCCTTCATCGACACGCCGGTCAAGCGCTATTCGTCGGGCATGTATGTGAAGCTGGGCTTCGCCGTGGCCGCGCACCTCGATCCCGACATCCTCATCTGCGACGAGGTGCTCGCCGTGGGCGACATGCGCTTTCAGGACAAATGCATTCAGAAGATGAGCCAGCTCGCCAACGAGCACACGGTTATCTACGTTTCCCACAACATGCGCACGCTGCGGCAGCTGTGCAACTATGCCGTGTACCTCGATCAGGGGCGCATGACCTACGCCGGCGATCTGGAGCACGCCATTTCGCTGTACGCCGGTTCGTCCGCGCTGCAGGATACGCATTACGACTTCTCGAACGTGAAGCACGAGGGCAATATGGGCCGGCTCGCGCGGATGGAAGAGCTGGATCTTCTGAACGTCACCAGCTGCGAATACGAAATGGGCGGGCGCATTTTCTTCCGCCTGAAGACGCACGCGCACGAGGACGTGAATAACCTGCGCGTGTCCGTGCAGCTGAACCGGGCGGGTACCGACGTAATCGCGTCCGCGCTCAGCGAGCCGTTCGTCACCCTGCGCGCCGGAGAGACCGTTGCGCAGGACTATTGCCTGCCGCTGGATGGCCTTGCGCCCGGCGAGTACGACGCGAAGCTGTGGATTTACTTCATCGACCCCCTCGGCCGCATGATCTCCTACGATGTGGTTCCCAACGCCTTCCGCTTCGCCATCACCCAGAACCTCGAAACCGCCGATGGCATGAAGTGGGTCGAACGCCGCCACGGTTTATTCCGATTGCACGACGTGGAGCGAATTTCGCCCGGTCAGCCGTAAGACGCAAAACGCCCGCCGCAAAAAGCGACGGGCGTTTGAATCCTTCAATAGAACTCATACGAATCACATTTATGCTCTTTGAGAACGCAGTCGACGATATAATCTCCCTTATTCATTACCAGAAGCCACGACAGATTGAAGCGATCGTCTCCCGTCAGCCAGTTGCTGTATACGGGCGCGGCATACAGAAGCACGGCTTCCGACTTGCGCGTGCGGTTCGCCATGGACAGGGCTTCGTCAAGCGGCATGAGCTCGATTTGCGTTTCCGTCTCAATTCGATATTCATGCCAGTTCATCATAATCCCATCCAGCCCGTTTACGCCAACCGCCGCCAGAATCCGATCGCCGTAAATGGCGATTCCATCCTCCGTCCAGTGCTCGAATTCAAACCTGTGAACATCGGTATTCAGAATGGATTTCTTATACTCCGCGTCCGTCAGCCAACGATCCTCGCCGCCCCAGCGCTCCCGGGTATCCCACGCGACGCCGCGATGCGCAAGCCAGTCCGAGGGAAGCACGTCCTTCAAAAGCGCCCTGCATATCTCTTCGCTTTCGCTTTTCGGCATGTTCATCCTCGGCGGCTGATATTCGCCGCCGCGCTCGCCGCTCACCATGGAGTCGTAGTACGACAGCTCCCCCGTATCGTCGTTTACACGTATATACCGATAAGGTTTTTTGCTGTCTCGGCTTTCATATGCGTCTTCCGCGAAGCCGCTCGTCCGTTCCTGCCGGATATACCCCTCACCCAGAAGCGTGTTCAGCAAACCATCCAGATCATATGCCTGCCGTCCCTGTACAAGCGTCGCCGGATACGTCCTTTGCAGCGTCTCCGCCTCCGGCAGGATTGCATATGGGTCTGTGGAAATCAACCGCATTTCCCGCAGCCGGTTTTCATTCTCAGAAATCTTGTCCGGAGTGATGGCAAAATCGACGGTATACTCCTTGCCGGTCGGCTGAATATCGTTGCTGTTCATGTATCCAAACAGGCCGTCCTTTGTGTAAACGAGGCTTACCCTTTCGGACTTCTCCGCCACGAGAACCAGCGAATCCATCGGTACTGTGCGAATGATGTCCTCCACCGAATAGTCCGCCTTCGAAAACAGGCACGCCGGTCTGACCGTCACCTTGTATACGGGATAGGTCTCCGCGCCCGCCGTCAGGCAGACGCCAAGCGCCAGTATCAGCGCAAGCACAAGGGTTCCCACGCGCATTCCAATTCTCATTTTTGTCCCTCCTTTTCGCGCACTTCCTTCGTTTCGCCTTGCATGGCAAAACCCTCATTTGGAATCAATATTATGGACGTATACCGTGTCCAATTTGTTCCAGCCGAGCGTTTCCGCCGAACGACGTTTGCGAATACGCCGCCACGGTTTGTTCCGACTGCACGACATGGAACGGATTTCGCCGGAGCAGGAATAGCGGAGAGGACTGTTGTACAGGAAATTGGAACTATTCTTCGCAGCAGGAATTTGCGGACGATTTTGGCGTTGAACTCCGTACGGTCAACCGATATGTCACCACGGGAATTGGAAAAATCGTAACCATTCAAGAAATCGCCGATTTCTTTGGCATGGATCTTCCCGAGTATCTCCAACTGGCAAAGCAGGTCGCGGAATAAGGAGGGGCATTTATGAAAGATCGTTTCCTGCTGTGCCTTGATTGCGGTGATCTGTTCAGATTTTCCGTTGTAGAGGGATACTATTACAGGCATAAAGACTATCGGGTGCCTTGCCACTGCAGGAACTGCAGAGAGAAACGTCGAAACACAGCCGCACGGTTGTCGCGGCGAATGAAGCAAAAAGGATGGTTATAACGGGAGGGCTTCGGTATGAGTGGCAAAGGGTATCTTTCGGGCATGGGCTTTTCGCTGGACGAGGTTCTGAAGAAGGCGGCGCTGCCGGAGGACTTATTCGCGCGACAGACGCCGAGCCTGACGGCGGAGGAATATTTCCGCTTTATGGAGGCGATTGACGCGCTCTCGCCGGACGAGCAGACGCCTGTCCATCTGGCGGCCTCCGATGGCATCGAAGCGTTCTTGCCGCCCATTTTCGCGGCGTATTGCAGCCGCAACGCCCTTGTGTGCCTGAAGCGGCTGGCGCAATATAAGCCGCTGACCGGCGCGCTGCTCTATCAGGTCGAGGAAACCGAAACAGAAATCAGCGTCGAAATCCTGTCCGCAGATCCGGAATTGGAGCTGCCGGAAATTCTTATCGGAATCGAGTTTGCTTTCCTTGTGGGGCTGATCCGCAAGGCGACAAAGGAGCCGGTTACGCCGCTGTCCGCAACGGTAAAGCGGCCGATGAAGAACCGCGCTCTCGCGGATTTTATCGGCAAGCCCGTCACCGTCGGCAGCAAAAACCGCCTCGTGTTCTCAAAAGAGGATGCGCTTGTGCCGTTCATCAGCCGCAACGAGTCGATGTGGGAATTCTTCGAGCCGGAGCTGAAGCGCCGCCTGTCGATGATGGAAACAGACGACAGCTATGCCGCCCGCGTCCGCAGCGCCCTGATGGAGCTGCTGCCCAGCGGCGAATGTACCGTCGACGACGTGGCGAAGAAGCTGGGCTGCAGCGCAGGCTGCAGGAGGAGGACACGAGCTTCCAGAAACAGCTCAACCACACGCGGGAGCTGCTGGCGAAGTCCTACCTTGCCAACACCGATATGACCGCCGAGGATATCGTCTTCCTGCTGGGGTATCAGGAGATCGGCTCCTTTCTCCGCGCGTTCACCGCGTGGACGGGGCGGACGATTCACGCATACAGAAACACGGAAGCACGAAAAATCTAAATCCATAAAAAGCCCGGAATCGCGCGGTTCTTTTCTGTCCAAGCCGAAAAAGTTTTTGTCCGGAAGGCCGAAAACTGCGCCGCGGCATCTTGCAATTTTATCGCCGCTATGGCATAATAATGTGTAAACGACAGAAAAGGAGAGATTCATTCCCCCATGGACGACAGTATTCCACGAAGTATTCTGCTGGTATTCGCCCTTATCCTGACAGGCGGTTTCTTCGCGGGAAGCGAGACCGCTTTCTCGTTCTGCAACGAGGTTCGCATGCGCACGCTGGCGGACGACGGCAATCGCCGCGCCAGGCGCGTGGTTCGAATTCTGGACGATTTCGACCGAACCGTCGTCACGCTTCTCATTGCCATCAACACCATCTATATCCTCGCCGCCTCCATCGCAACGACGGCCGCGGTTTCGAAAATGGGCAACGTCGGCTCCGTAGTAGCCACGGTGGTGACCACGCTTTGCGTTTTCCTGTTCGCGGAAACGATTCCGAAAAACATCGCCCGCACGAACAGCGACGCATACGCGCTGTTTGTCGCCTACCCGATCACGTTCTTCCGAATCATCTTAAAGCCTTTGGCGATGCTGTTCACGTATCTGGGCGATTCGGTCAAGAAGGCGCTTCCCAAGAAGCCCGCGCAGCCGGACGTGACCGAGGACGAATTTGAGGAAATGGTGGACAACGTTGAAGAGGACGGCCTGATCGAGCCGGTGGAAAAGGAAATCATCAAATCCACCATCCACTTCTCTGACATCATGGCCGGAGACGTCATGACCCCGCGCGAGAAGATCGTCGCCATTCCGCTGAGCGCCAGCCGGGACGAGCTGAAGCGAATCCTTCTGGACGAGAAGTATTCCCGCTTCCCGGTCTACGACGGAGACATCGACCACATCGAGGGCGTGCTCCGCTCCCCCGCCGTGCTCTGGAAGCTGATGAACGATCAGCCGGTGGACACTCTTGACAACATCACGCGGCCTTACATCATCCGCAGCGACCTGCCCGTGAGCAAGGTGTTCGAGGGCATGAGCGGCCGCCACACGCATATGGCCATCGTGGCCGACAACGGCGTGACCCGCGGCGTGATTACAATGGAAGACATTCTGGAGGAAATCGTCGGCGAAATCTACGACGAGGACGATGTGACCGTCGCGCCCGCAGCGCCCCGGAAGGGAGGCGCGAAGGCATGATCCTGAAAATCGCCGTCGTATGCCTGTACGCCGTGTTCATATTCCTCTCGGCCTTCTTCTCCTCGTGTGAAATCACCTTCGCGCGCGCCAACCATAAGCGCCTGAAGGACGCCGCCGACGCGGGCGACAAGCGCGCCGCCAAGGCCGTTTTCATCAACGACAACTACACCCGGTCGCTTTCCACCATTCTGGTGGGCAACAATCTGGTGAACATCGCGGCCTCCTCCACGGCGACCATGTTCTTCGTGAAGATGCTGAAAGTGCCTAACGGCGAGGCCGTCGCGACCGTCGTCACCACGCTGCTTCTGATCACCTTCGGCGAAACGCTGCCCAAGATTATCGCGGCCGACCGGCCCGATTCGCTTGTGCGCGCGTTCGCCGTCCCCCTGCGCACGATGATGTGGGTCTTCACGCCCATCGTAAGCGCCGTAACCGCGCTGGTAAAGCGCATTTCCCCGCTGTGGACGCCGCGCGAGAAAGCGCCGCAGACCACCACGGACGAGCTGCGCATCATCCTTGAGGACGCGGAAGAGCAGGGCGTGTTCACCGAGGAAGAGGGCGAACTGATCAAGGACGCCATCGAGTTTTCCGACATCATGGCCATGGAGATTCTCACGCCCCGCGTGGACGTGGTCGCCATCGACATCGACGACGAGGACCTGACGCTCACAAACGACATGCTGCGCCACTCGCGCATTCCGGTGTATCGCGACACCATCGACAACATCATCGGCATCCTGCCCACCAAGCTCTACATGAAGGCGAAGCTCACGCAGGAGCATGTCGATCTGGAATCGCTGCTCGTGCCCGCGATTTACGTGCACAAGACCCGCATGATCTCCTCGATCATCCGCGAGTTCCGCCGCAACCATCTGCAGATGGCCGTCGTTCTGGACGAATTCGGCGGCACGATGGGCATCCTCACGATGGAGGACATCATGGAGGAAATCGTCGGCGAAATCTTCGACGAGCGCGACGAGGTTGAAGAGGACTTCGTAGAAGTCGGCGAAAACGCCTATCAGGTGGACGGCGGCATGAACATCTACGATTTCTTCGACGCGGTGGACTATGAACCGCCCAAAGATTTCGAAACCGAATACACCACCATGGGCGGCTGGACGACCGAAATGCTCGACCGCTTCCCCAGCCCCGGCGACGAATTCGACTATGACCGCCTGCACGTGACCGTGCTCGAGGCGCAGCCCAAGCGCGTGAATAAGCTCCGCGTGACGGTAACGCCCAAGCCGGAGGAAGAGGAAAGCTGAATCCCGCTGAAACGGAAGCATCCTTCCGAAATCCATCTGGAAATCGGAAGGATGCTTCTGTTTATTGCGCCTTTTTGCGCTTCCCGCCCGGCTCCGGCAGCTCGTCGTACATCGCGCGGAACAGCCCGGCCAGATACGCCCGGTTGTCCACATTGTCCACGAGCAGCATCGGCTTCGCGCCCTCATAGGGAGTTTCCTCCTCCGCGTCCGGCATGTATTCCCGCGCCGCCCTCACCGGCTTCACAAGCAGACGATCATCATAAATCCCGCCGACCAGCCTTCCCTTGTAATATAGAAGAAACTCGCCCATCATCGCCCGATGCGTAATCCCCTCAAGCTCTGAAAGCTGCTCTAAAATAAACTCCAAATACGCCCCGCTCGACGCCATTCAAATCCTCCCATTCTTTTCATCACACCACCAGAAACCTCGCCGTGCGGTCTCGCCCCGTCTGCCGGTACACCGGCGACGCGGTAAGCAGCCCGCGCAAATCCGTCGCGCGGCGTTCGAGACGGAACGCGTCCGTATTTTCCAGCGCGGCGGGATCGGCGCACAGGCGGCCACCGGAACGCTTCTTTAGCTCCGCAATCAGTTCGGACGACGCGCGCCGGAAGCCGAGCAGCCTCACATACGGAATCTCCTCCGGCACATTGGCGGGCAGCTCGAGCGCGGCGGAGGCAATCAGGCGCGAAATGCGCGCGCGGGTATAGCGCTTGCACTTCACAAGCTCCGTCAGCTCCTCCGCGCTCCCGGCCGTCTGCGCCATGTTCCACAGGCGGCGACCCAGCCCCTCGCCCGCGTCGGGCAGCGCGTCCATCGCCTCGGGTGAAAGGCGGCGAATCGACCAAAGCGCCAGCGCGTCCCACACGCGCGCGTCGGGCGCAAAGGGCAGCTCGCGCCGGACGATCTCCCGCGTGCATTCCGGCAGCCGCGCAAGCGCCGTCTCTGCATCGCCTGCAAGGAACGCCCGCCGCAGCGCGGACGCGGACGCAGACGGCTCGTCGGCGTGATAGGGCGACGTGCGCTTCACGCACACGGGGCGCATGGGCGCGTTCGTTTCGAGAATCCGCTTCAGATATTCCGCCGCCAGCGCCAGATTCGGCTGGTTCAGGCATTCGGGCTCCACGCCCAGCGCCCGCGCCAGCGCTTCCCCGCGGGCGCGCGCCAGCGTCTTTCCCGCGCGCAAACCCTCGCGCACCTGCCGGGAAACCTCGCCGCTCTCGTCCAGCAGCGCGCCGGACAGCGACAAAAGAAAGTCCAGATCGTCCGTTTCGCTTCCAAAGGAAAGGAAATCCGCGCCCACCGCGCGCAGAATATCCACCCCGCCGCGGGCGTACAGCTCCGCCGGGCGCACGGCGTACAGCGCCGGAAGCTCCAGCACCGCGTCCGCTCCGGCGCGCAGCGCACATTCCGCGCGGACGAACTTATCCAGAAACGCGGGCTCGCCGCGCTGCATAAACGCGCCCGCCATCACGCACACGATGTAGTCGCAGCCCGTTCGCCGCCGCGTCTCGTTCATGTGATACACATGCCCCTCGTGCAGCGGATTGTATTCGCAGATAATCCCGGCTATGGTCATAACATCCCTCCCGCTTCTCCCATTCTATACCGCGCGGCTGAAATTGTAAAGGGATAGAAGGAATCTTTGCCTCCGCGTCGAATTTTCAAGATGAGTTGTATCCAAAGGAAGGAAGAAACGGTATGTCATTGCAGGAAATGCTGGGTCATTATCACGCGGCGCCGATTCAGGCGCAGGCGGGCGATTTTTATGTTTCGCCGCAGGGAAACGATGAAAACGACGGCTCCTTTGAACGTCCCTTCCGAACCTTCGCGCGCGCGCAGGCCGCGGTTCGGGAAGCGAAGAAGGACAGAGAACTGACCGTGTGCGTGCGCGCGGGCGAGTATTTCGTGAAGGAGGTCGCCTTCGGTCCCGAGGATTCCGGAACGCCCGAAAACCGCGTCGTCTGGCGCGCGTACGGCGACGGGGACGTGGTGCTCAACGGCGGCGTCGCGCTGCGCGCGGAGGACTTTCATCCCATTCCGGACGAAATTCGCGAGCGCCTGCACGGCGACGCGCGCGAAAAGACGCTGTGCGTCGACCTGAAGACCTATGGTCTCACGAAGGCGGACTGGGGCGAGCTGAGCCCCATCGGCATGTTCGGCAGCGAGGATAAATACGACAACGTGTGCCGCGAGCCGAACTGCGAGCTCTTCTTCGACGGCGAGCGCATGACGCTTTCGCGCTATCCCAACGCCGGCGAGAATCTACAGCTGGACGACGTGGCCGACGTGGGCGACTGCTTCGAATTCCCGGCGCAGAACTACTACACGGAGTGGAACGACCGCCGCAACCACTTCGGCGGCCGCTACATCATGGACAAGGCCACGGCGAAGCGCGTGGCGGGCTGGAAGCGTCTGGACGGCGCGTGGGCGTATGGTCGCTTTCACTACGACTGGGCGGATATGTCCACGCCCGTTCAGAAGTTCGACACGGCGCACCGCACGTTCTTCCCGGCGTTCGTGTCCCGCTACGGCGCGCGCAAGGGCGGCGCGTACTACTTCTATAATGTGCTGGACGAGCTGGACGCGCCGGGCGAGTGGTATCTGGATCGCGAAACCGGCATGCTGTATTTCTACCCGCCGCGCGACCTCAGGGACGCGCGCGTGGAGATGACCATCACCACGAAGAGCGTTCTGCACCTGAAGAACGCGCACGACCTGACGTTCGAGGGCTTCACCTTCCGCGGCACGCGCGGCGACGCGGTGACCATCGAGGGCGACCGCAACGTGCTGCGCCGGTTCGTGATTTCCGGCGTAATGGGCAACGGCGTGGTCGTGAACGGCCGCGACAATCTGGTCTGCGAGGGCGAAATCTCTCATGTGGGCCGCGGCGGCATCCGTCTGGACGGCGGCGACCGCGAAACGCTGACCCCCGGCAACAACCGCGCCGACAACAATCTGATTCACGACTGGGCGGAGGTTTACCGCGTATACAACGTCGCGGTTCATCTGGAGGGCGTGGGCAACATCTGCTCGCACAACGAAATCTACAACGCGCCGCACGCCGCGATTTTCTACTACGGAAACGACCACGTAGTGGAATACAATCACATTCACGACGTGGTGAAAACCTCCACCGACGCGGGCGCGATCTATTCCGGGCAGGACTGGACGCGGCAGGGCTGCGTGATTCGCTATAACTGCCTGTACAACATCGGCGAAGGCGACAACCGCCCCGACGGCATCTACTTTGACGACATGCTCTCCGGCCAGACGGCCTACGGGAACCTGATCGTCCGCGCGAAGAAATACGGCTTCCTGATCGGCGGCGGCCGCGACATTCACGTGTACAACAACGTGATCATCGACTGCGGCAAGGCCATCACCTACGACGACCGCGGCTACGACGGCCTGTTCCACGACGGCTGGGCGCGCCACGCCGTCGTGGAGGGCGGCTGCATGTGGGAGCGCCTTGCGGCCTCGCCGTATCAGACGGAAATCTGGAAGAAGCACTACCCCTCCCTCGGCCGCGTCAGCAGCGATTTCTCGAACCCGCACGACCCGAACTTCGCCGTCAACCCGGCCAACAGCCACGTGCACGATAACCTGATCGTGGACGAAACCGGCCTCGTCGGCCGCTTCGATGAGGGCGTGCGCCGCTATAGCACCATCGAGAATAACTTCGCCTATAAATCCATGCAGGAAGCCGGCTTCATCGCCGATACCTACACTCTCGCCCCCGACGCGCAGGCCCATAAAGACATGCCCGCCTTCACCGACCTCCCCCTGAACCAGATGGGACGCTACTGATTTTCAAAAAACAGGGCTGCTGCGGAAGAAATCTTCTGCAACAGCTCTGTTCTACGCTTCTTTATTCTCATTCGGGAAGATCTCGCCAAACAGCGCGGTTATCGCTGCGGTTTCGCGGGCTTCGATTCGCTTGGCGGCGCGCAGGCCGCGTTCCTTTAATGTTTCGAGCACGACGCGCCAGCCGTTTCCGTCCGCGGTGGAGGAGATCACCAGAACCCGCGCGCGGCCGCCCTCGGATACGCCGGTGAACACGGAGACCTCGCCGTCCGCGTTATTCGCTTCATATGCGGCGGTATCCACGCACAGAAGCGCCAGCTCCGGCTCGACGGGGCGGCTCCAGATTTCGCACGCCGTCGGCTCGATGGCGTTTACAATGGCTTCCGACAGCTCCCGTTTGGCCAGCACGCCATACAGCGCCTTCGCCGCCGTCAGTCGCGCCGCCTTTCCTCCGGCGTACAGCCGGAAGATCGCGCCCTCGATGTCCCGCACGTCCTTGCGGTACTTGCCAATCAGGATCGGCTCGTAGTCGCTGCTGCGATCCTGCGGCACGCGCGTCTGAATCGAACCGAAATTGCTTGTGAGCGTTTTGCGCTTATATCCGTTGCGCGCGTTCGCGTAATGCGCATCGGCCATTCGGCGCTCGCGCAACTGAAGCATGATTTCCTGCTCCATAATCGCGCAAATCGTCTGCCCCAGAAGCTTTCCAGCCGCCGCGCGGCATTTCTGCATGGCATCCTCGGCCGCTTCCATCGCCCGATCCGCGATTTCGACCACGGCTTCCGTTGTTTGT
Source organism: Clostridiales bacterium (assembly GCA_004556395.1). Taxonomy (GTDB): domain Bacteria; phylum Bacillota; class Clostridia; order Christensenellales; family Aristaeellaceae; genus SFHK01. The sequence goes on along the minus strand of SFHK01000011.1, from coordinate 72,385 downwards.
TTCATCGTAGGCAAGCTTCTTTCCGCATTCACGTTTTCGAGCGTATTTATACAAAAGACGATTCACGCCCCTTATATATTATAGAATACAACACTTTTGCTGTCAAACCGCCGAAAACGGCAAACCGACCGTTCGTCACAGAAAACAAGATTTCCACATTTTCATGTGCCAAAGCAGAAAATACTTGACGCGGCTTCAAAAAGATTGTATAATTTATTTGTAACGCTTTAAATAGCAGTGGAGTAAAGTATACGCGCCTTTTTCTGTCCAATTGGATGTTGAAATCCGCGTATTCCTTCCAAGAGAATGGTGTCCTTCCCCCGACGAACGCAAGAGAGGAGAATCACATGCTCCCCGTAGTGCTGTTTGAAGAAACCTCCCCGCATGACCCCATGCTGACGGATTCTTTCGACCGTCTGCGCGAAGGGGACGCGCTGAGCGTATTTGTCATGTTTTCCACGCCGGACGCTGACGAGCTTCTCACCCATGCGCGCGCTCATCCGGAGGCCACGCTGTACATACTGGACATCGACCTTCCCCAGACGCGCGACGGCATCGCGCTGTGGCGCGAGATCAGCAGCCTGAATCCCTCGGCATACGGCGTGTTCACATCGGCGCACTCACACTTCGCGCTGGCATGCCTGCGCGCGCACGCATTCGATTTTCTCGTGAAGCCTTTTACCTATGAAGACCTGAAATCCACCGTCCGCGCCGTGCTGGACGATCTGTCCGTGCGCCGCGCGCGGCTGCCCATGTCCATTCCGCTGGGCGACCACACCCTGCAGGTCGATCAGAACGACGTGGTTTCGCTGCACACGCACGGGAACCTCGTCTGCTGCCGCTTGACGGACGGCGAGTATTCGTGGCGCGAAAGCCTTTCCGCCGTGCTCGAGCGGCTGGAACAGCGTCTCTTCGTGCGCGTCAGCCGCTCGTGCGCCGTGAACGTGCGCCATATTCAGACCATGGACTGGGGCGAAAGCCTGCTCACCATGGACGACGGCCGAATCCATCCCGTCTCCCGGCGCATGAAATCCGCCCTTCGCGCCGCGATTTCTTCGTGAACCCCTCGCGGGGCACAGTTATTCCTCGACAATGTGCGCAGGGCCGCACTTCTCCGCCAACGCGATAGACGCGCGGTTATCCGTATGGCGCTTTGGCTCCCCTTGTCTATGAAATGCTGCGCTCGCTTGGCAGCGTCACAATTCCCATATGCTAAATCCGACCTTCCATATAAGGCGTATATCTCTTCTCCGGTCAGCCCGGCTAGTTCCACACCTCCGTGTGTATCGTCCGTCAGAGCAGCGCCGCGATGTCCTCGCGCAGCCGCTGCATGGGTTTCGTGAACGTCTCTCCCAGCGATTTCCGATAGGTTTCCGGATGGAAGCGCACGTCCAGCGCGGCGGCGAGCGCGATTTTCAGAGCGGCGTCCTCCACATGTGCATAGAGCCACTTCGTCGCCGCCGTCTTGCCGGTCGTGCTTCCGGTGATCAGCGTATACAGCGTCTGGCTCAGAAGAAGCAGCCAGTCGGCGTAATGGGCGTTTTCCCCGGCCTGTCCGGCGTAATCGCGCACGGTATTGCACATATGCCGCGCCTGCGCGCGAATGACTGCTTCCTCCGGCCACGGAATCCGCGCCCGCTGCTCGATTCCTTCCAGCAGAACGCCGTGCGCGAGGAACGAGCGCATCGAATATCCGCTCAGGTCGCAGCGCGGTTTGAACCGGTCGCGGCTGGTGCCCCAATAGAGCGTGCCGCCCTCGCCGGTCGCCAGCGCGTCCCTGTGCACGACGTCGCCCTCCAGCACCGAGAACCAGCCGTCGTTTTTCGCGCGATACTCGGCATACAGCGCGTGCGCCTTCTCAAAATCCGTCTGCGTAAGCGGACGGCGGCTGATAAAGAAGAAATCCAAATCGCTGTAGCCGGGATGAAAATCGCCATACGTCGCCGAACCGGTCAGGTACACGCTTTCCAGCGCGCCGCCCAGAAGCCCGTTCAGCCGCGCGGCGAACGCACGCACGGTCTCTTCGGCGCGCGGATCGACCGCCGCCCGCGGTTCCTCCTCCCGGCAGACCACGCGAAACGTCTCAAACACCACCGGCATATCCTCGCGGAAGACGTAGCCGTTTTCCCTGCCGTCCGTTTCGAAGAACCTGCGATGCGACGCGCGCCAGCTTTCGAGCGTGTCCCCCTCGCCCTCGCTGGCCGCCAGCTCCGCCGTCACATCCGAGAACGGCACGACCGCGACTGTCTCCGTCTCAATCACGCAGCCCGGACGGCCATAAAAATCGGTGATCAGGCTCAGTGCGCCCGGCTCGGGCAGCTTCTTTCCGCGCGCCGCGAACGCGGGCAGCGCCGACGACGCGGCGCGCTTCCTTCCCTCGAGCACAAGCCGCAGAAGCGCGTGCGCGCCGCGCGCCGTCGCTTCAAAATGGTCGCAGTCGAACAGCGGCGTGTCCGCCGGCCGGCCGCTCTTCGCCAGAAAATCCCTGTAAAACCGCGCCCGTCGGCAGGCAATCCATTCGTCCAGCGTTCGCGCCATCGTTTTCATCCCTTCCGCAAAAAAGCCCCTTTCGTCGCCTGTGAAAAGGGCTTTCCTTCTTCCATTCTTCCCGTGTCCCGTCACTTCTCCGCGTCGCCGCCCTGTGCGCCCTGCCGGTACTGCGCCGGGGTCGCGCCCGCGTACTGCTTGAAGCGGCGAATGAAGCTGGACACGTCGCCATATCCCACCTCGGCGCAAATGTCCTTGATCGGCCGGTCGGTCTGCCGGAGCAGCCGCTTGGTATGCTCCATGCGAAGCGACGTCAGGTAATCGGACGGCGTCATGTTCAGATGCTCCTTGAACTCCACGGTCAGCCGCGTGGTGGAGATGTTGAACCGGTCGGCCAGCCCCGCCATGGTAAACGCCGGGTCGGCATAGTTGGCGAGCATGTCGTTCATCAGGTCGTGAATCAGCGGCCGCGCTTGCTCGCGCGGGTTCTCGCGAATCGCACCGGCGCACACGCGGCGCAGGATGGTGTCCAGCTCGTCGATCGAACGGCAGTCGGACAGCGAGAACAGGTCGTAGTATTTCAGCAAATCCGAGCCGTCCGGCAGGCCGCACAGGCTCATCACGTCCACGATCACTTCATTATAAATCTGCCGGAAGGCGTACAGCGACATATCCGCCGTGCGCAGGTACGTCACCAGCTCGTCCAGCTTCCCGTTGATCTCGCCCGCGTCGCCGCCCTCGAGCGCGCGCTTCACGTCGTCCACATAGGCGCGCGCCTGCGGCGGCACGCTGCGCGCGGGCAGGGAAATGTCGCGAAAGCTCAGCAAACGGGAATCGCCCATCACGAAGCGGCTCTCATAGGCCGACGTGGCTTCCAGATACGCCGTGGGCATCTCGGAAACGTCGGCGTGTACGTCGGACACGGCCACCGGCACGCGCGACGCGCGCACCGTCTCGCTGCGCGTGAGCGCCACGGCGTAATCGTGAATCGGCCCGGAATTGTCCGCGAAGACGACCAGAAGCATCTGCTCGTGCGCGATCAGCTCCGCCGCCGCCGGGAACACGCCTGCGGGCGCGAGGGCGATCAGCTTTGCCGGGTCGACGCTCGCGCCGCGCGGCTCGCCCAGCAGCATCACGGCGAAGCAGGCGTGATCGATGTCCACGTCCGCCGTCCGCGCCGCCGCGCGCGCTTCCTCGGCGGAGACATAGCGCCCGCGCACCAGATTCTGCACGAACAGCGCCCGCCGCGCGGGCAGGCTGCGCGCCAGCTGGGAATCGAGATCGCGGTTGCGGCCGAGCAGGTCGTGAATGCCCGCCTGAATCGCGCGCAGATCGTCGTCCTGCGCACCGGCGGCGAACTGCGCGCCCATCTCGCGAATAGGAAGGTAATTGCGCCGGGAAATCACGATCATGAAGATCAGGCTTGGCACAAAGAAAATAAGCAGAATCGCCGCGAAGCTCACCCATCCGGTCGCCGCCGCGGCGTAGATGCCGTTTAAAGACATCACGGAATAATACGACAGTCCCAGCCGGCTGCCCGGCATGGCGATGAACAGATAATCGCGCCCGGCAATTCGGCGCACATAGGTCTCCGTTTCCTCCGCCTCGCGCAGCGCGCCGGGCAAGTAGCGCTCGCTGAGCGAGAATGTCTCGCCCGCCAGCACGGTTTCGCCGTCCTTCAGCACATAGCGGTTACAGCCGCCGCCCACCTCGTCCTCCAGCAGCGGACGAAAGCGCTCCTCGCTCAAAAGAAACAGCGCGCAGCCAACCGGCTTCGCGTCCCCCGCGCCCAGCGGGAAGAGATAGGTGAGATACCGCGCCGGTTCCGCGCCGTTCACCGACACCGGCTGGCAGGCGATTACCTGCGCGTCATCCGCCCGAAGCAGCGCTTCCAGCGTCTCCGCGTCCAGATTTTCATAGCCGAGCGCACGCACGGGCAGCCGCCCGTCTGCCGAATCCAGCTCCGCCGCCCCGCGCAGGTACACAAACGCGCGGTCGAACCACTCGCCCGTCTCCCCGGCCGTCGCCAGCGCTCTGGAAAGCGCCGCCTCGTCCCCGGCCTGCGCCGAGACGCTCAGGCGCGCCGCGAGGTTCTCCAGCGTACCGGCCAGACGCTCGCTCTGATAGCGCGCGCTGGCCAGACGGTTGATTTCGCCCGTCTCCGTGGTCTGATAGATGGTTTTGCGGCAGTAAAAATACGCGTACCCCATCACGCAGCCCATCAACAGCATCATAATCAGCACATACGACAGCATGTACCGCACAAATGTGCTTCGAAAATACATCCGAATCCGCTTCAGCATCGCTTCCACCGCCATCTTTCAAAACCGTCCGGCTCATTTTTCTTCTTTAATTATAGCACACCGCCGCGTCCTCGCGCAAGCGCCGCGGGGAATGATAAAAAATACGACAACGTTTCCCTGCAAATTGCCAGCAAGCATCGCCGGTGTGATACCACAAAGGCGGTGCTTGCTGGTATGTGTCGCAACTATAATTTCTAATTCCGTTATTCACTCATCTATTTTGAAGCACTCGCAAAAGAAGTTGACGCGATCATCTTCAAAATCACGAACTTCATATGTTGAATCTTTCTCCCAACCATTTTGAAAATGGCTGATCATTTCAAAACCGCGTATTTCTAATGGTATTGACACCTCTCCAATCCTGAACCTTGAAACATTAAAAAATGTCATCCGGCGAACCGTATTTTCGAAATATGTCTTCCACGATAATTCGAGCTGATTGTCGACACTTTTAAGAACCATTTCTAATATCTCAATTCTGCTCCCTTGAAAAACTTCTGCTTTTCCCATACTCATCATCAATCCCACCTTATAATAAAGCTATCTCGATACTATGATTATAGCATGCGTCGCATCTGTATTCTACAACACGCGCCCTCGCATTGTCAAACAGCCCGCCAGCGTTTCCCTGCGTCCCGGAGAATGATATAAATCTACCATGTTTTATAATAGCTGCCATTTTCCCGGCAACGGGAAGACGTTATTGACCCCAACAAAACGATGGCATGAGAAAACCCCGCCGCTGGAATGCGGCAGGGCAGACAGCGAAATCCACAGGCCTGCGAATTGTTTATCGCCTCTCTTGGCCGATGGACAGGCTGACAGGCTCTGCGTGCGTAAGCCAATGCTGAATACTTAGAAGCGTAGCCATCTCAGAGAGCCCATAGCTACAGTCGTATTGATACTGCGAGCGCACAGATGCAATATCCGCCATGTTGACGTGTCCAACAACCGGATGCTTCGCGTACAAGTCCATTTCATCGTATTGGAGTTGGAACGGCTGAAAAAGCATCTGCGGTGATGCGCAAATATCCGTGTCCACAGAGCGTTTACGGAGCGCTGCGAAACTTGCCTGCGCGATTATCTCGGAGCACTGCGAAAGATCATCGCCCCACCAATAGTAGGTACTGAAATAGGGTATATCCTCCGTCCTGTCCGCAGGCGCATAACGGGAAACCTTGCAGGTTCTTATCTCCGTAATCAGGATCAGCGCGTATTTCCCGGAAAGCACCGGATATTTATCATTTTCGGGGAGCCTGAGCGCGACAACATCCCCGACATTCCACGGCGAATGGATTACCGGCAAAGGCTTCAGTCGTTTGGGGCGCGGCAGAGGGGCGTTCAGCTGCTCGCGCAGCCGATCCAGCGCCTTCCTGCGATTGACTTTCTGTTTCTCCGTCTCCCACAGTTCGGAAGATGCCGGCTGGTCAATCAGCGTCAGCGCGACCTTTCGCACGTCTTCGGACAGCTTCCGGCCGCAGCGCCATTCTGTTGCCGCCAAAGCGAGCCATGCGTCCGGATCGTTTTCCGGATCGTCTATATCCATTTCAAGCTCTTGCAGCACTTGCTGCTCCGCGTCCTCCGGCGTATGGCCATAGCAAAGAAGCTCTTCATACATTCCGCGAACATCACAGGCGGTATCGTTCGCGAAAATCGAAGTTCCCCATGAACCCATGAACGTTCACCTCCACGATCGTGGAACATTTTTCGCTTGTCCATGCATCGTACTCATATTCTACAACACGCGCCCTCGCATTGTCAATCTTCCCGGCGGCGTTTCCCTGCGCCCCGGGGAATGATAAAAATCCGCCAATTTCCATGTCCGTCGTTGAAATCTTTACGACGGCTAACTATACTATTCTGTTGGAACCGTATAAGCGGTGGAGTCTGTCATGGAAGCGAACGCTTTCATTTATCACGGTTCCGCGCAAGCCTGACAGATTCCTCTCATTCAACGCACACGGGAGGAAGCACAACATGAGGAAAACCAAAATCATCTGCACAATCGGCCCGGCCTGCTCGGACGAGGAAACCATCCGCCGGATGTGTCTGGCCGGAATGAACGTCGCCCGTCTCAATTTTTCGCACGGCACGCACGAGGATCACCTGAAAAACATCCAGACCATCCGCAGGGTGCGCGAAGAGCTGCACATGCCCATTGCCATCATGCTGGACACGAAGGGCCCCGAATACCGCATCGGCAAATTTGAAAACGGCAGCATCGAGCTGAAGGAAGGCGCGATCTTCACGCTGACCACTGAAAAAATCACCGGCAGCGAGGAGCGCGTGTCGGTGAGCTATCCCGGTCTGTGCGCCGAGCTGAAGCCCGGCAACCGCGTGCTGATCAACAACGGCCTGATCGAGCTTCAGGTGGAGGAATCGAATCCCACGGAAGCGCGCTGCCGCGTCGTCGCGGGCGGCACGCTGAGCAACCTGAAGAGCATGAGCTTTCCCGGCCGCCTGTTCAATCAGGAATACCTGAGCGAGCAGGACAAGTCCGACATTCTGTTCGGCGCGGAAAACGACGTCGACTTCATCGCCTGCTCGTTCGTCTCCCGCCGGGAGGATCTGGTGAGCGTGCGCGAATTTCTGTCCGCACACGGCATTCACGACATCGACCTGATCGCCAAGATCGAAAACCGCTCGGGCGTGGACAACATCGAGGACATCTGCACGGCCTGCGACGGCATCATGGTCGCGCGCGGCGACCTGGGCGTGGAGATTCCGTTTGAGGAGCTGCCCGCCATTCAGAAACAGCTGATTACCAAGTGCCGCCTGCTCGGCAAGCGCGTCATCACCGCCACCGAGATGCTGGAATCGATGATCAGCAACATCCGCCCCACCCGCGCGGAGATTTCGGACGTCGCCAACGCCGTGTACGACGGCGCCAGCGCCATCATGCTCTCCGGCGAAACCGCCGCGGGCAAATACCCTGTGCTGGCCGTGGAAACCATGTCGCGCATCGCCATGGAGACGGAGAAGCACGTCGCCTATTCGGATATGTTCCAGAAGTCCGAGTTCCGCATTCACAACGTGGTGGACGCCATTTCCCACGCCGTGTGCGGCATGTCCATCGACATCGGCGCAAAACTGATCGTGGTCAGCTCGCTGTCCGGCAGGACGGTGCGCATGGTTTCCCGCTTCCGCTCGCCCGCGGACATTCTGGGCGTCACCACAAACGAAAAGACGTGGCGCAAGCTCGCCCTTTCGTGGGGCGTGACCCCCGCGCTCAGCGAACAGTATGACTCCACGGACGTGCTGTTCTTCAGCGCCAAAAACCTCGCGCGCCGCATGTTCAATCTCCAGAAGGGCGACCGCCTCGTCATCACCGGCGGCCTGACCAACGGCACCAGCGGCAACACCAATATGCTGAAAGCCGAGGTCATCTGACCGCCCCGCCTTCCCCCGGATTCTCCTTGTACTGCGAGGGGCTAATGCCTCTCGCTCTTTTATATGCGCGGCGGAAGGAATCGGAATTGGTATAGCCCACCCGCGCGGCGATTTCGTCAATCGTAAGCTTCCGTTCGGCTAAAAGCCTCTCGGCCTGCTGAATGCGCACCTGCTCCAGATATGCGGAGAAGGTCGTGCCCATCTGTTTTTTGAAGATCGTGGACAGATAGCTGCCTGTCACGCCAAAGTGCAGCGCCAACCCGGCCAGCGACAGGTCGTAACGGGCATAGTTTTCATCGATATAGCCGCGCACGCCGTCCGCGAACAGCTGGGATTTCTGCGTATTCCGGTCGCGCGCTTCTTCGCACGCCTCCGCGAGCCGCGCCGTCAGCCATTCAAAGAATTCGCCCTCCGTGCGATGCAGAAGGTCTCCCGGCAGCGCGTCGGCGGGCGTTTCGCCGCCCGGCATGCGTGCCAGCACGCCAATCAGACGGCAGAACAGATATTGCCGCTGAAAGTCCGTCAGGCGATTTTGAGTGAAATTCCGATTGTATATCTCATCCAGCAGCCTTGTAACGCCCGCGAGATCGCCGGTCGCCGTGCAATTTTCCAGCTTTTGCGCCTCGTCCTTGGTCAGCACGCGGCTGATGGCGATTTCACCGGGATTATCCTCCGCCAGTTGGAGCCACTCGTCGTGCGCCGATACGCCCAGCAAGCGCCGGGCGGCGCGGAACGAATCTGCCACGCATTCCAACCGGTCGCACCGCGTACCTACGCAGATTTCGGGCTCGCCGCCGCACAGCGTCTGAAGTCCCTCGTATACCCCGGCGAAATAGGCGTTCAGGTCGGTTTCGCCGTCTTCTTCCTCGAAAAACAGGCAGTCGACGACGCACAGGCTGTCAAACGTCAGGAATACGAGATGATCGCGGAAGCGTTCGAGGATTTCCAGCGTCATGGCGCGCGCAGCCTCGGTCTCCGCTTCCTCACCCAACCGAATTGCCACCCCGGCAAAATGACTGCCGTGAATGGGCAGAGCTGCATGGCGCAGCATGTCTTCCAGCGTGTACGCGTCGGCGGCGCGGCCATGAATCAGCCGGTTCACGCAGCCGTTGCGCAGGTGCCCGGCCTGCTCCTCCAGCCGCTTTTCCAGAAGGCGGTTGTTCCGTTCCATGCGCAGAAACGCCTCGGACACCATCTTCAGGCCGTGCCCGTTCGCATCCGTTTCCGCCACACGCTGCGCGATGGGCCACAGCGGACGGAAACTCAGCGCCAGAAGCGCGAGCAGCACGACAAGACCGCCGATGACCGTCCACACGAACGCCGACAGGATGCCGCGAATGGACTCCCGCGCTTCGGCGCGCACGGCGCTCCGCGGCGCAAAGATCAGCATGCGCACGCCGTAGTGCGTCAGGTCGGCCGCGGAGCACAGATATGTTTTTTCGTTCAGCTTCAGCGTCTGCACGCGCGCGGACGCTGCTGGCACGCAGCCGTCCAGCACGCGGGCAATCTCCGCGCCGCCTTCGCTTACCGCGAGAATCGTGCCCTCCGCGTCCGTGATCATGGCGCAGCCGTCCTCGTCCAGCAGCGACACTGACAGCTGCCGCAGCAGCCGGTCGGGCTTCAGCCGAAACACGGCGCGCGCATTCGGAACGCCGATCAGCCGGCTGGCCAGCGGCAAGCTGTACTGAATTTCGGAATGATGGCTCCACGAGGCGTGAATCGAATTCGCGCTGCCCTCGAGCACCTCGCGCTTCCAGTCTGCGAAGGGCTGTGCCGGATCGAGGGCAAAATGCGCGTCGTAGTATTTCTCAATGCCCACATAGCCCTGCTTGGGCGCGATGATCACATCGGCCGCGGGCAGATACACAAAATAGCCGCCGATAATGCCGCTGCTGTCGCTGAGCAGGGGCAGCTCCTCGATCGTCTTATAGATACCGATGGTCAGGTTGCCGCGCTCGCGGGCCGTGCTCCCCATCAGCGTCTGCAGCTCCTTCTGGTCGTACAGCGTCTCCGTGAAGCTTTCAATCGTCGAAAACGTATTGCTCAGGCCGATTGCGGAGTTCTCAAACACCAGTCGATTGCGCTCCACCAGCCGCTCCACGTTCGTCTCCGTCGTCCAGAAATAGGCCGCGCAGCACACGCCGCCGAAGAACAGCACCAGCACGAGATAAAACAGAAGCACCCTTGAAAACACGCGGCTGGCCGCCATGCGGCGAACGGAAAGCTTCACTGCGAACTCCCCCATGCATTCAGAATCGCGTTCAATTATATCATTCTTCGCGAAACAGAACAAGTTTCGAAGACCGCGTTTCCCCGTTTTTCCTAAAATATGTCGGAAATTGATGAATTGTCGGATAGAAAAGCGGCTTTTTCAGCGCTTCTGTCGGCTGAAAAAAGAATCGGCGGTTGCCCCGGGCGGCATTTTGTAGTAGCATAATCGCACAGGCGAAAGGATGTGACGGCCGTGACTGGCAAGGTACTCACGGAGAAAAGGAAGCCCCTTTTCAGGCGCGTGTGGCAGAACCGGGCGCTGTATCTGATGCTGATGATACCCCTGACGGTTCTGATTTTGTTCCGCTACGTGCCGATGTACGGCATACAGATCGCGTTCAAGGACTACATGCCGTCAGATCGAATCTCGGAAAGCCCGTGGGTCGGGCTGCGGTTTATCAGCCGTTTTATCTCCAACTATAAATTCCTCACCATCATGAAGAACACGCTGGTGCTGGGCGCGTATGGCATTGCGACATTCCCCTGCGCACTGCTGCTGGCACTGTCGGTGCATTACCTGACCAGCAGCGTGTTTCGAAAGCTCGTGCAGACGATTTCCTATCTTCCGCACTTCATTACCACCGTTGTCATGTGCTCAATCATTCTTCAGATGTTTGACGCGCGCACCGGCCTGTTCAACGCAATCATGCAGCTGTTCGGCGTTCCGGCGCGCAACTACATGGGCATCGAGAGCGCGTTCAAGCACATTTACGTGTGGACAAACGTGTGGCAGGGCGTGGGCTATTCTTCCATTATTTATATCGCCTCGCTGCGCGGTGTGTCCTCCGAGCTGCACGAAGCCGCGCTGATCGACGGCGCCACGCTCGTTCAGCGCATCCGCCACGTGGATATTCCCTCGCTTCTGCCCACCGTGTGCGTGCTTCTGATCATGAGCTGCGGAAGCCTTCTGAGCGTCGGCTATGAGAAGGTCTATCTGCTTCAGAACAGCATGAACCTGAACGCGTCCGAGGTCATCAACACCTATGTATATAAGCAGGGTCTGACCAGCACGCTTCCGCAGTATTCTTCGGCAACGGCCATCGGCCTGTTCGTCGCCATCGTCAATCTGATTCTGCTGGCTACGGTAAACGGCGTCACGGGCCGCCTTTCCGGCAGCTCGCTGTGGTAAGGGAGGGCAGGCAACGTGCGTCTTCAACATAAGAATCACATCCGCCCCTGCGCGCAGGATTATGTGTTCTACAGCGTCAACACGCTTTTGATAGTTCTGTTCACGCTGATCATCGCCTACCCGCTGCTGTTCGTCATCTTCGCGTCGTTTGACGGCGGCGCGGGCACGCTGTCGGTCAATATCTGGCCGTCCAAATGGTCGGATGCGGGATACCGCGCGGTGTTCGAATACGGCCCGGTGTGGATCGGCTACCGAAACTCCCTTTTATATACCGTCGTCGGTGCGCTGTTCGGGCTGATCTTCTGCGTGTGCGCGGCCTATCCGCTGGCGCAGCCGAATCTGGACGGCCGGAACCTGTTCATGGGTCTGTTCGTCTTCACCATGTACTTCGGCGGCGGCCTGATTCCCACCTACCTGACGATTCGCTCCTATGGTCTGCTGGACAATCCGCTGGCGGTGCTGGTGCCCGCGTCCGTGTCGGTGTACAATATGATCATCATGCGCACGTACTTCTCCACGCAGATTCCCCGCGAACTGCGCGAGGCCGCCCAGCTGGACGGCTGCGCCGAGATGCGGTATCTGGTGCGCATCGTGCTGCCGCTGTCGGTGCCGATTCTGGCGGTTGTGGGTCTGTACTACGCCGTGGGCGTGTGGAACAGCTACTTTGACGCGATGGTCTATCTGAGCTCGCGAAACAAGATGCCGCTGACCGTATTCCTGCGGGAAATCCTCATTCTCAACGACTCCGCGGACATGACCAGCAGCATGGACGTGGAATCGATGATCACCATGCAGGAGCGCCAGCGCGTGATGAAGTATTCGCTGATCGTCGTTTCCTCCGTGCCCATGTTCATCCTGTACCCGTTCGTGCAGAAGTATTTCGTTCAGGGAATCATGATCGGCTCCGTAAAGGGCTGACCGTTTTGCAACCCCGTCCCTTTCCCGACTGACCTTCCCGACTCACTCATCCGACTGACCCGACAACCACCCTGTGAAAGGAAGAAGAGCATGAAAAAGCTGACCATTCTGTTGCTGGCGCTTCTGCTGGCGCTGACCGTGAACGCCTCCGCGCTTACGGTTTCCGACGTAAACGTGTTCCCCATCGTGGACGAGCCCTACGAGCTGACCATCTGGATGAGCCCCGGCGCGACGATCGAAGACATGGAAACCAACACAACCACGCTGTGGTATGAAGAGAAAACCGGCGTGCACGTGAACTGGATTCAGGTTCCCGCCAGCGAAGTCACCACCAAGTTCAACCTCTCCATTTCCAGCGGCGAGTACCCGGACATCTATTCCACTGGCTTTTCCACCGAAACCGTAGCCCAGTACAGCCAGGCGGGCATCCTGCTGCCGCTGGACGAGCTGATCGAGGAATACGGCTACAACATCAAGGCCGCGTTTGCCGCGCAGCCCGAAATCAAGGAAAACATCACCGCGCCGGACGGCCACATCTACACGCTCTTCCGCACCGACCCCGCCACCTACGTGCTGGTGCGCAACAAGCTGTATGTGAACCACGACTGGCTGACCTTGTATCAGGAAGCCACAGGCAACGGCGAGCCGCAGACGTGGGAAGAGCTGGAAGAAATGCTGATCTACTGGCGCGACCACGACATGAACGGCAACGGCGACCCATCCGACGAAATCCCCATGATGGGCACCTTCGGAACGGATGGCGGCGACTTCACCGTGTATCTGATGAACGCCTTCCAGCCCACGCCGCAGCACAATTCCCTGTTAGCCGACGCAGATGGAAACGTCTCCATGACCGCCATCACCGATGAATACCGCGAGGGTCTGCGCTGGATCCATCACCTCTTTGAGGAGGGCCTGATCGCTGAGGAAACCTTCATTCAGGACAACACGCAGCTTCAGTCCATCGTGAACAAGAACGACCCCAGGGAGCGCGTCGTCGGCGCGTTCGGCGGCTTCTGGGCGGGCGTCACCGTCTCCCCGGCGCTGATGGAAAACTGCTATGACGTATACGACGTGCTGGCTCCCGTGGAAGGCCCGAACGGCCTGCGCGTGGCGACGACCGACGGTCACCTGCCGCTGTATCTCTTCGGCGCGATCACCAAGGATTGCGAGCGCCCCGACATTGCCATGAAGTGGCTGGACTTCTGGTTCTCCAACGAGGGCATGGTCATGATCGACTACGGCATCGAAGGTGTGAACTGGGAGTGGCGCGACGAGCCCGCGATCAACGGCAACGTGCCGTCCCGCTTCTTCCTCACCAGCCGCAACGTGCTGCAGAACACCACCTGGTACGTGGGCACCGTGCCCTACTACCGCACCGAGGAATCCCTGTTCGGCCGCACGCCGACCGACCACGTGCCCTACCTGTACAAGGGTGCCGTCGCCTATGAGAACTACTACTACCTGACGGGCTTCCCGCAGTTCGCGTGGTGCGACGACATTGACAAGATCTCCGAGTTCAACGAGCTGAAGACCCAGATGAATGACTACATCGAACAGGCGAAGATTCAGTTCATCACCGGCACGATGGATCTGGACGCCGACTGGGACGCCTACCTCGCCCAGATCAACAACATCGGGCTGGAGCGCTACCTCGAGCTGGCTGAAATCGTGAATTTTGGCTGATTCCCTCAAAACTCCATCCTGCGGAGCCGTCCACCCGGGCGACTCCGCAGCTGACTATAAGGAGGTTGAAACACACATGATGACAACGGAAACGATTCGCATTCAGGGCGAGGAAAGCTATGACGTAGTGGTGTGCGGCGGCGGCACGGCGGGCTTCTGCGCGGCGGTCGCGGCGGCGCGCGAGGGCGCAAAAACCTGCGTGCTGGAACGCTTCGGCGCGCTGGGCGGCACGATGACCATCGGCGGCGTGAGCGCCCCGGCGCTGTTCCACGCGCACGGAAAACAGATTATCGCCGGCATCGGCTGGGAGCTGATGACCACGCTCGCGAAGAACGGCTTCGCGCAGCTGCCGCCCGCGCCGTTCAACCTGCGCCACCCGCAGATGGCGGTGGAGCTGAATGCGTTCGAAGCCGAGGTGGAAATGAACCGCATGGCCGAAACGGCGGGCGTACACCTCTGCTACCATCAGCCGGTGGTATACGTGTGCGCCGAGGGCGGCCACGTCTCCTCCGTGCTGATTTCCACGCAGAAGGGACTCAAGCGCATCTGCGGCAAGGTGTTCATCGACTGCTCCGGCGACGGCAGCGTGTCTGTGATGGCAGGCGCGGAATACGAGCTGTCGGACGAGCTTCAGCCCGCCAGCCTGAACAGCATCCTCATGAACCTGCGCGAGGCGGAAAAGGACGATGCGGCCATCAAGCGCGCCTACAATCAGAGCCTCGAAAGCGGCGACATGCAGCCGCAGGACATCTGGGGCAAGAACATCGGCGGCCTTACGACCGGGCGCGGCCGCGGCCGGGGCGCGTCGCTGGACGAATGCTACGCCATCAATCCCGGCAACAACCTGAACCACGTGTATCCCTTCAACGGCGCGGACGAAGAAAGCCGCACCCGCGGCGAAATCGACGGCCGCGAATCCATTGCCCGCACGGTGAAATTCGTGCGCGCGCATGTGCCGGGCTACGAGCGCGCCTATGTAGCGAGCGTCAGCCCGCTGGTGTCGGCGCGCGAGTCGCGGCGCATCGTGGGCAACGCCTATATAACGGTGGAGAACTACGTGAACGGCGTGTGCCCGCCCGATTCCGTGTGCTATTCCTTCTACCCGGTGGACGTGCATCGCGGCACCGAGGATAAGCCGCTGGACAACGTGTTTCTGGACGAAGGCCGCGTGCCGGGCATTCCGCTGGGCGCGTTGATCGCCCGCGGCTTTGACAACCTGATGATGGCAGGTCGAATCGCCTCCGGCGACCGCCGGGCACAGAGCGCGTACCGCGTACAGGCCTCCTGCATGGCCATGGGCGAAGCGGCGGGTACCGCGGCGGCCGCAGCGGCGAAGCGGGGCGTGCGCGTGACCGAAATCGACGTGGACGCGCTTCGCCGCAGGCTGCACGACAACGGCATGCTCGTGCCGGGCATCGACAACGTGCGATAACGCAGTGTTTGAGGGTTTCTTTCTGAAATCGTGACAAAAATTCGAATCCGCAAAAACTTTTTTGAGACTTGCAGGAAATTTGCAGGAAAAGTTAACACCGGCGGCGAATAGAAAAAGTGAAAGGAGGTCGTTTCCCATGGCTCATGCATTTTCGGGCAACGGCGGAAATTCAACTTTTACCGATAAGGGAGGAACACTCAATGAAGATCAAGCATTATGGCAGATTTATGGATGTCTCTGACAGCCTTCGCGAATATACCGAGAAAAAGCTTTCCAAGCTGAACTGGTTCTTCGATCCCGACGCCGAGGGTCAGGTGAAATACACGCAGGAAAAGGGCGGCAAGAACATCGTTGAAATCACCATCAGCCACAAGGGTCTGCTGTTCCGCGCCGAGGAAGCGACGGGCGACATGTATGCCAGCGTGGACAAAGCGGTGGACAAGCTCTCCCGCCAGATTCGCCGTCATCGCACGAAGCTGGACAAGCGCCTGCACGTATCCGCGCCCGCGCCCATGCCCGAGGTCGAGCCCGAGGATGTCGCCGAGGAGGAGCGCAAGATCGTGCGCGTGAAACGCTTCAGCATGAAGCCCATGAGCGTTGAGGACGCCATGATGCAGATGGAGCTGCTGGGACATAATTTCTACCTGTTCGACAATGCCGAAACGGGTCATGTATGCGTGCTGTACGTGCGTCAGGACGGCAACTACGGCCTGCTGGAAAGCGAAGACTGATTTTTTGATCTCGGGAGCGGCGTTTTTCGCCGTTCCCGTTTTTATAACGAAAAACGGAGGTTGGGAGTCATGGAACTGCAATTCACCGCGCGCCTGTTTGACGAGCTTGAGGCGCTGTATCCCGATTCGAACGCCGTTGATGGCGCAGCGCATTATCGCGTCGCCGGAGCGAACGGCACAACCGCGGGCGTACATATCCTCATGACCGGCTTAACGCCGGGCGTCCCCGTGTCGATCGAGGTGGAGGGACCGCACACGGCTTTCCGCCTGAGCGAGCTTCTGCCGGTTCCGGTGGAGGTGAACACCGGCGCGAAGCAGCGCAGCGCCTATCTGCACGACGACGTAAACGAAACCGTCCTCCGCAAGGCGCCGTTCTACATCTACGAGGTGCTGAAGCCCATCTACAACGTGCTCATGCCCACGGGCGTGACCGCGGCGGCGGCGTTCAAGACCCTCATTGAATACGTGCGCGAATACACGGAGGAGGAATGGAAGCTGACCGTCTCCCACGCCGGACAAACGCAGACGCTCTCCCTCACCGTGGCCAAGTACCCCGCCGTCGTTCCGAAGGCCGGGCGCGACACGCACAGGTACGTCAACTGGATCAGCTACGCGAACATCGCCCGCATGCACCATGTGGAGATGGATTCAGACGCGTACTTCACGCTTCTCAACCGCTACCTGCGCGCGGCGGTGTATTCGCGCCAGAACATCATGAACCTGTCGCCGGGCATGTTCTTCTCGCTGAAGAAGGGCGTAGTGAAGCTGGACGAAAAGCGGCTGGATCGCTACATTGAAGCCGGGAAGCGCGCGGGCATCGCGTACTTCAACGGCATGGCGTTCTGCGGCCGCGCCGACGGGCAGGCGGACAATGACGAGTTCTACAACTCCCTGCCGCACGACACATTCACGTCCCCCGATCAGGTGGCGGCGGCGTTCCGAAAGGTCGCCTTCGACAAGTTTGACAACGGCGTGGACGTGCGCGTGTCGCTGGGCGGCGCGCTCGTCACCATCCCCGAAGGGCAGCGCATCCTGTCGCTTCAGGCGCGGCTGCTGTACGCCTATCTGAAGAAAAAGGGGCTGACCGACTGCTGGCAGCAGTGCGTAATGGACGAGCCGAACGACGCGCTCGCGCCGCAGTACCGAATCGCCTCCGAAATCGTGCACAAAGAGATGCCCGGCATCCCCACGCTGGAGCCGGTGCTGCCCACGCACGCGCTGGACGGCGCGGTGGACATCTGGTGCCCGACCAATGAAACCTACGAAAACGACCGCGAATATTACGACGCGCGCGTCGCGGCAGGCGACAGGCTGTACGTCTATACCTGCCTGACCCCCGGCGGGCGCTATATGAACCGCATGCTGGATATGCAGCGGCTGCGCCAGACCTACCTCGGCTGGGTGCCCGCCATCTATCCGAACGTGAGCGGCTACCTGCACTGGGGCTTCAACCAGTACCCGCCCTTCATCGATCCCTATGGCCGCAGCGCGTGCATGTTCTCGGAGCAGGAAATGGAGTTCCACCCCAAGCGCGCGCTGTTCCTGCCCGCGGGCGACTATTGCATCATCTACCCCGGTTACGAAGGTCCCTGCCTCAGCACCCGCAGCGAAGCCCAGCGCATCGGCCTTGAGGATCTGTGCCTGCTGGAAAAGCTGCCCAGTCAGAAGCGCGCCAACCTCGTGCGCAAGCTCGTGCGCGGCTACGCGGACTACGATCTGGATATCGCCAAGTACCGCGCGGTCAAGGAAGAGCTCCTTCGCGCCCAGTAATTCGTCCAAAAGATTTCCAGCGCCCGGAGAAGCTCATTCCCCGGGCGCTGAACCTTTTTATGAACCGGCTTCCCGCGCGTAATGGTAGGTAATCCCCAGCGGCCCGGTGCTTGTGACGAGCTTCACCTCGTCGCCCACCTGAAGGGTATTATAGAACGCCTTTCCCACCTTGGCGCTCTTTTTGCCGTTCTCCGTATTTAGAGTCAGCTCATACCACGTAGGCGACTTGCTGCCCTTGCTCACGTACATTTCCACAATCGGAACCACCGTTTCCACCCGATTCCTGCCGCCGTCCATCACCCAGTTGAGCTGTACGGACGCGGCGGGCGCATAGAGAAACGCAACGAGCGCCAGCGCGCTTGCCAGCCGACGCTTCGACACGCCGCTGCCGCGCGTAATCAACAGCGCAAGCAGCGCAAACAACACAGCGATCGCGCCCGTCGGAACAAACACCTGAAGCAGATTGTCCAGATCGAAGTCCAGAAGCGTCCGCACCCCCAACGCGATATTGGGAAAGAGCATTGCATTCGTAAAAAGCTCCTCGTCTATCTTTTTGTTGCCGGTAACTCCGACGCGCATCCGGTAGAAATATAGCAGGAAGGAAACCGGCGGCAGAATCAGGTTTGCCGCGCAAAGCACTCGGTAATTGAAGCTCGAAAAGAGCCACAGAAGCTGACAGCCGATGCTGGCAGCCAACAGCCACCCGCGCAGCCGGTCATATCGCCGGAGAATCTTCCTTGCCTCCTCCGTATACGTCCGCCATTGTTTCGCGCTGACGCCCGGCGAGAATATTTTTTTAGAAGCCTTTTTCGGCGTCTTCCCTGCCTTCCACTCCACGGGAATCCCCGCGAACACCTTCGCGAGCTGCGCGTCCGCCTTGGCTCCGTCCCCGGAGACCAGCTCGCACCACGGCATGGGACGGCCGCTGTGCCGACGAATGCGAACATACTCCCCGTCCGTGCCCATGCGCCGCTGAACGTCGGCAATGTCGGCCACGTTCAGGATGGTGTTTCCCTTCGCGGGCGCGTAATCGGCGGCGGACTTCAGAAGCGGCTTTGCGCTGCTTTCGTCCGTGATGGTCATGACGCGCGCGACGTAAATCTGGTCTCCCTCGCGCAGATACTGACTGATCCACAGCCCGCTGCGCAGCAGAAGCTCGCCAACCTCCTCCTTCGGCTTCGCCGCGTGCAGCTTCACGCGCCTGCGCGAGCGCTCGTGCGCGCCCTTTTTCCATTTGGAGAAAAGCGCCCGAATTCCTCCCGGCGTGGAAATCACCGCCGGCGCGCCGATGGCGAAGAGCAGCCCCGCGATGGTGATCAACCCGCCGACCGGCTGCTTCAGCGCCTGATTGGCGTACATCATGGCCAGCCCCGCGCCGCTGCACGCGCCACAGGCGAAGCCGCGCCAGCCGGAGAGGATGCCGAACAGCCCGCCGAAGACGCATGCCGCGAACACGCCCGCGAGCAGCATCCGCACGCCCGGCAGCATTTCCGGCCTGTATACGAACACCAAAAGCAGCACGCCCGCCGCCATCACGCCAAGCCCCGCGAGCAGTCTGCGAACGAATCCGCGCGTCATAAATCTCCCTCCCAACCTTCCGCTTCCATTCTACACGCAAACCGCGTTCCCCGCAAGGCATACGCGCGCAATTCCGCGTACCGCGCGCCAAACCGTCGCAATAAAGAACCAGACGCCCGGGGAAAATTCCTCGAGCGTCCGGCATAGGAAGGTAGGATGAAATCAGCCCTTGACGGCGCCGATCATAACGCCCTTCACGAAGTACTTCTGCAGGAAGGGGTACACGCACAGCACGGGCACGGTGGTGAGCACGATGGCCGCGTACTTGATGGACTCGGCGAATTCGTTCACCTGATCGTTCTCCGCCGCGGCGGCGTTCAGGATGTTGGAGTTGGCAATCAGCACGGCGCGCAGCACGTTCTGAATGGGCAGCTTCTCGTTATCCTGCAGGTAGATGGACGCGTTGAACCACGCGTTCCAGTGACCCACGCCGTAATACAAAAGCAGCACGGCGATGGTGGGCATGATCAGCGGCAGGATGATGCGGAACACGATCACCAGATCGTTCGCACCGTCGATGTACGCGGATTCCTGAAGGCTGTCCGGCACGGCCTCAATGGCGGTGCGGCAGATGATGGAATTGTACACGCTCATCGCGCCGGGCAAAATCAGCGCCCACAGCGAGTTATACAGACCCAGCGAGCGAATATTCAGCCAGCCGGGAATCATGCCGCCGCTGAAGAACATGGTGAACATGATGATGAACAACACGGGCTTCTTGAGCAGCACGTTCTTGGAGGCTAAGAAGTAGCCACAGAACAGCGTCAGCGCAATATTGATCGGCAGCGAAACCGCCAGAACGATCAGGATGTTCTTGTAGCCGCTCAGAAGCAGCGGGTGGGAGAACGCCAGCTTGTAGGAGCCGACCGTGAAGCCCACGGGATAGAACACCGCGCCGGGATGCGCGACCAGGTACGTATTCTTGGTAAACGACGCGCAGATGACGAAGTACATGGGATACAGCGTCACCAGACACAGGAGCAGCATGATGATCACATTGATCGTATCGAAAATGTAGTCTCCGGTGCTGCGCTTCATCAGGATGCCGGTTGCTTTTTTCTTCGTAGTTGCCATGCTTCGCGCCTCCCATCAGAACAAGCCGGACTCGGTGGTCTTGCGGCTCAGCCAGTTGGTGAACACAAGGAACATGATGTTCACCATGGTGTTGAACAGGCTCACGGCCGTGGACAGCGAATACTGCTTCTGCTCCAGACCCACGCGGTACGTGTAGGTGGAGAATACGTCGGCCACGTTGTAGGTGTTTTCCGTATAGAGCAGAAGCACCTTTTCATAGCCTACATTCAGAATGCTGCCCATGCGCAGCACGAACAGAATCATGATCGTGGGCAGAATGCCGGGGATGGTGATGTGCAGCATCTGCTGGAAGCGGTTCGCGCCGTCGATGCGGGCGGCCTCATACTGTTCCTGATCGATGCCGGACAGCGCGGCCAGATAGATGATGGAGTTCCAGCCGATATTCTGCCAGATGCCGGAGAGCACATAAATGGGTCTGTACGCGCTGGGATCGATGAGCAGGTTGCGGCGCGTGCCGCCGAAAATCTCAATAATCTGGGAGAACAGGCCGTTTTCCTGACAGTAAATCTTTATAATGGAGCAGGTGACCACCAGCGAAATGAAGTACGGCATGTAGGTGATCGTCTGCACGGTTCTCTTGAACTTATCGTTCTGAATCTCGTTCAGAAGCAGCGCGAGGATGATCGGCGCCGGGAAACCAAACACAATGGACAGCGCCGAAATGGTGAACGTGTTGGACAGAAGACGCCAGAAGTAGATGTTGTTGAAGAAGTTGTCAAACCACATGAGACCGACATAGTCGCTGCCGGTGATGCCGCGGGTCGGCTTATAGTTGTTGAACGCGATGATCAGGCCGTACATCGGCTTATAGCAGAACAGCGCCAGATATACAAGCACGGGCAGAATCAGCAGGTACTTGTATTTATTCATCTTCCAGTCGCGGGAAATCTTATGGCTCAGGGTCATTTCCCTCTTTTTCATTCCGATAGTCATGGAAGAACCCCACCTTTATTTCGAGTATAGGCTTCGTCGATTTGAAAATGCGGGAGGCCGTGCGGACGCACGTTCCCCCGCATTTCCTTTCTCCGTCGTCAGGCGGAAGGCCCTTCGCCGGAAGCGCAGGTTTTAGCGCTCGAGATAACGATCGTAGCAGGCCTGACGGATCTCCAGAACGCGCTCGGCGTTGTACTGGGTCTCGTAGGCAGCCAGATAGCTCTCCCACACGCTGTCGTCGTTGATGTCGCTAACGCCGGTCACGAAGTTGGCAAAGTTCTCGGAAGAGTAGGTGCCAAGGTTCGCGGCGATCAGCGCCAGCTCGTCGGACTCAGCCACGGTGAAGGTGGTGCCGGACGGCCACTTCCAGCCGGAGGAAACCTCGGCGGGCACAGAGTAGAACCACAGGTCGTTCGCGTCGATGGCAACCTGGCTGTTCTTGAGGTAGAGCAGCTTGGTGGCCTGAATGCAGCTGCTGCCCCAGGTCGCGCCGTTGTACTTGATCATGGGATCGGTGTCGGGATCGTCGTTTACCAGAGAAGTGAACGCGGGCTCGCCGTTCTCATCGTAGTCCCAGGATACGCCCTTGGTGCCGAAGTTCCAGTAGAGGAAGCCTTCCTGCGTGTAGGCGTAGTCCAGCGCGCGCAGGCAGAGCTTCATGGTTTCTTCGTCCGCGCACTTGGTGACGACCGAGGTCCACGTGCCGATGCCCAGACCGCCGAAGATGCAGCTGATGTTGCCTTCGTCATCCGTCGGGTAGGGGATGGCGACCCAGTTTTCGTCGCTGCCGGCCGCGGTGGCTTCCTTCATCCAGTTGTTCAGCTGACCCATGGAGGTCATGGAGATGCCGCACTCTCCGTTGTGAATCTTCGCCTTGATGGAGGTGTCGTCCAGAGAGAAGTTGTCCTGATCAAACAGACCGTCATTGAACAGCTGGTTCAGCCACGCAACATAGTTGCGCCAGCCTTCGTCCATCTGCGCGATGCCCACTTCGCCATCCTTGACGTAGTAGGTCAGGCTGCTGGTGCCGTACGCGCCGAAAGCGCCTTCCAGACCGCCCTCCTTGAAGCGGCTCCACGCGAAGGAGAACTTCGCGCCGTACTTCTCGTTGAACACGCGGATGACGTTCTCAAACTCGGAGATCGTCTTCGGGATTTCGAGGCCGCACTCGTCCAGCCAGTCCTTGCGGACGACGGGGCCGCGGTAGCTGTCGTTCCAGCCGCCATCTTCACGGAAGAAGCCGAACGCGTAGTACTTGCCGTCGTCGGTCTTCATCGCCTTGTCGTAGACGGGATGCGCCTTCAGGAAGGCGTAATAGGCGGGAGCGTACTCTTCCATATAGGGAGTCAGATCCCAGATGACGCCTTCATCCAGATACTGGGACGCGGAATCCATGAAGTAGCCTTGCATGATGTCCGGCAGCTTGGTGGGGTCGGCCAGCAGGGTGTTGGTGTACACGCCGCCGTCGGTGCCCGTGGTCGGGAACATCCACTCAATGTTGATGCCGGTTTCGCGGATCAGACCGGTGTGGAAGGGAGATTCCTTCCAGTCCGCAAACTTTTCATGCGGGTTGAGGCCGCCCTGAGCGTACCAGGTGATGGTCTTGTCGGTGTCGATCGGATAGGTATCCCCACCGGACAGCAGCTCCAGCGCGAACGCGGGAACCATCGACAGAGCCAGGCAGAGAACGAGCACTGCCACAAGAAGTTTCTTCATGATTTGTGCCTCCCTACTGAATTGTTCCGGCTGTGAATCGTTAAATCCACACACCATTGCCCCACAATAATAAATCACTTCGCCCCGTTTGTCAATACGTTCACTCAAAAAAATATGCGTTTCTCCTCAACTATTTCACCATAAGTATAGTTTCGATACTATTTTTGCATTTTTTCGTAAACTCGCGTCTCAAAAAACAAGCCCGGCCGCGAATGCGCTCCGCAGCCGGGCAAACTTCAAGGAATCAAATGAATTTCCGGATACGTCTCTCCCGACGGAGCGACGGGCGTTACGGTGATTTCTCCCTCCGGGAACGCGCCGGGTTGGAACAGCCAGCGCTGCGTATAGGCCAGTGTGCCATCCTCAAGGAAATCGCCGCTGCCGAAGCTTTCCGCATCCGCGAACGCGCGGCTTTCGAAGCGCCACGCCTGCGGGTTCGACGGATTTTCCAGCGCTTCCACGTCCGAAGCGCACACCGGGCAGGCAGCCTTCCCCCGCGCCGCCGCTTCCGCGCCGGTCACGGCCGTCGCGTTCTCCATCCCGCCGCACTGCGGCTTTCGATGCGCGTAGCGCCCGCCGGACGTGATATAATAGGTCTCTTCCGCGTTCAGCGCATCCGAACCGCACACCGGACAGGCAATCTTCCCCTGCGCCGCCGCTTCCGCGCCGGTCACGGTCGTCGCGTTCTCCATCCCGCCACACTGCGGCTTTCGATGCGCGCAGCGCCCGCCGGACGTAATATAATAGGTATCCTCCGCGTTCAGCGGCGTGCCCGCGCCCGGCTCCACCGTCCACGTGATCGCGAAATACGTGGCGAACGCGCTGTCCGTGCGCGCCGCCCGGCGCACCGTGAGCGGACAGGTTCCCGTTTCGGAAGCGCGATACGCCGTCTCCGTGCCCGACACGCGCGTCACGGGGAACGTCACCGCAAGGCGATCGTCGCCGTCACCGGCATAGGCCGTGACCGTGAGCATCTCCGCCGCCGCGTCCGGCTGGTTCACGAGCAGCTCGCGATACACGATCAGCGTCTCGCCCTCGCGCGTCTCCGCGCCCGTGCCGCTTCCCGGCATACCCTCCACGTCAATGTCGCAGAAGTCCACGTTTACCAGCCGCTTGCCGACGCGCTGCGCGTATTCGGTCTCGGTCTCCCCCGCGTCGCCCATCGGCTCCTCGCCGCCGCTCTGGAAATCGCTGTAGAGGATTTCGTCCGGCTGAACGGCTTCCAGCGCCATGACCACGCGCACCGCCAGCCCGTCGTACGCCGCTTCGCGCACCGTCAGGCGGCACAAATCGTTTTCCGCGGCAGCCACATTGTGCGCCACGTCGTTCGCCGCGTCCGCCCGCGGCGGAATCGCCGTGCTTCTTCGGAAGAAATCGATCAGCCCGCCGCCCTGTCCGAGCGCCAGCGCCGTGCCCGTCAGAATCGCGAGCGCCAGCGCCGCCGCCAGCGCGGCGCGCCACGCAATTTTCCGCTTCATCGTCTGTCTTCCCTCCATTCGGTTCATTTCGTTCAGCGTTCCCTCCACGCGCGCCGAAAACGAATCCGGCACGCGCCCGAACGCGTCCTTCCATCTGGGTTCCTTCATCGTTCCGCCTCCCTGCGCACTCGCTTCTTTCCCTGCTCCACGCGCCACTTCACCGCGCCGCGCGGAATCCGCAGCGCCCGCGCGATCTCGTCATAGGACATATCCAGCGCGCACCTCATCACCAGCGGCAGCCGGTATTTCTCCGGCAGCGCGTCGATGAGCATGCGCAGTCCCACGTCCGGCGGCTCCTCCGCCGCGTACACGTCCTTCAGCTCGCACGACGCGCGCGCCCGGCCCCGGCGCAGAAGCGTGCGGCATTCGTTGATCACGATGCGCGTGAGCCACGTTTCAAAATACGCGTCACTGCGAAGTTCCGGCGCGTGCTTCCATGCCTTCAGAAGCGCTTCCGACACGGCGTCCTCCGCGTCGGCATGGCTGCGCAGGATGGATACCGCCACGCGGTACAGCCGCGCCTGACACGCCCGCACCCGCTCGCTGAATTCCTCCACTGGCAAACGCTTCACCCCTTCTTTCGCATTTTGCAAATCGCGATTGCACTCATTAGATGCCCGCCCGCGCCATATCGGCTGTGCGCGCGCAAAACTTAACAAAAAAGGAAGAGCCCCGCTCTTCCCTATTTCGCCGCCCGGATGCAGCCGGTCGCCGCCCAGCGATTCAGCACCTGCACGTCCGCAAAGCCCGCCTCGCGAAGCGCTTCCAGCTCGTGCGCAAGGGTCAGCGGCGTGTCGTAATGGTAGAACTCGTCGTCCGCGGCGCCCTGTTCGCGCTTCAGCCGCACAAGCTCGCTTCGCCGGAACGCCTCTTCCTCGTCAGTCTCCGAAAAGTAATCGGTAAGGATGAAATATCCGCCCGGCTTCAGCGCGCCGCGCACCCTTGCATACAGCGGAACCTTTTCCGCCTTTGTGAAGTGATGCAGCGACTCCACGGATACCGCCGCGTCGAACGCTTCCCTTTCAAAGGGAACCTCGAAATACGAGCCCTGAATCAGCGTAAGCGCGCGGTTCGGGAACTTCCGCTTCAGCTCCGCCAGCATGCCGGGCGCAAGGTCGATTCCCACGATCCGCGCCGTGGGATTGCTTTCGAAATACGGAGCCAGCTCCAGCCCGGTTCCGCAGCCCAGATCGAGCAACCGCGCGCCCGGCCGCCCGGGCAGCCGCTCCGCCGTGAACCGATACATCTCGCGCGCCGATTCGATGGCCGTGAGCTGATGCTCATCGTACATCGCCAGCCGGCTGTCAAAGAATTCGCCCATCTTTTCCAGCATGGGAACCCCCTCCTACGCCTTCAGAAGCGTCATAAAGCCAATCAGCACAAACAGAAAACCGAAGTTGAACGCCGAGAACTCCGCGAGATACCGCCCGGCCTTCCCGGGATTGTGCTTTACGTATTCCCGGAAGGTGATCAGGCTCGCCAGCGACGCGATCAGCGTGCCCACGCCGCCGACGTTCACGCCCACCAGCAGGTCGGCGTAATTTTGCGTGAACTGGGAAAGCAGAATCGCCGAGGGCACATTGCTGATGCACTGGCACGAAAGCGCGCTGAACACCAGCGTGTTTCTCGCCAGCAGCCCGGAGAAAAAGCCGCGCACCGCGCCGATGCGAGCCATGTTGCCCGCGAAGATGAAGAAAAACACAAACGTGAAAAGCAGCGGATAATCCACCATGCGCAGCGCCTTGCGATCCGCAAACAGCAGCACCGCGGGAATCACAATCAGCCCGATCCAGTACGGAATGCCGCGGAACACGATGGCAATCGCCAGCGCGAACAGCGCCAGATACAGCGCCGTGCGCTTCGGGTTCAGCTGAATTCGTTCGTCCGCCAGCGCCAGCGGCTCCGGCTTCACGAAAACCAGGCAGCAGACCGTGATCAGCAGCACCGACAGCGCGAACGGCGGCGCCATGATGCGCATGAACTCCCCGTTCGGAATTTCGAATTTCGTATACAGATACAGGTTCTGCGGATTGCCGAACGGCGTGAGCATGCCGCCCAGATTCGCCGCGATGTTCTGCATCACGAACGTGAACGCCATGTACTTCTGCTTGCCCGTCGTCGTGAGCACAAAATACCCCAGCGGCAGAAAAGTCAGAAGCGCCATATCGTTGGCAATCAGCATCGAGCCGATAAAGGTGATATAGACCAACGCCAGCACGCTCATGCGCGCGTTTTTGAAAAGCTGCACAATCCTGCGCGCCAGCATGTAAAAGAAGTTGATGTTTTTCAGCGCACACACCACGGCCAGCACGCAGAACAGGCACGTGAGCGTCTTCACGTCGAAATACCCCAGATACGCCCGATCCACCGGCACGATCGCGCTCGTGATTTCCGCCGCCAGAAGCGCAATCACCATCACCGCGTTCCGGCTCGCGAACGCCCAAAGCGCCCGCCCGAACGCCTTCACCGCATGGCGATTTCCGTCCATGCTCACCCGCCCGACGCTCATTGAAACCGCACTCTTTCCCACAAAAAATCGCCGCACCTACGTCCGGCGGCCTATTGTAGCACACCCGCCCGCCCCTGTCAAACCGCGCGCCCCAGATTTTCCGACCATTTAACGAAGCGAAAGCCGCGCCCGTCCTCCCAGCAAAGCAGAAAGGATGAACGCGGCTTTTTTAATCTGAAAGAACTTATTCCGCCACGCACCCGAAGCCGTGCGCCGCGGCGTACCGGCTGGCGTAGCTGCCCTTGGGCGTGCGGATGGTAAGATCCGTGCAGCCGTCGAATGCGTCCGCGGCGATAGACGTGACCGACGCGGGAATCGTGATCGTGCGCAGGTTCGCGCTGTCGGCGAAGGCGCGCGCGCCGATGGTCTCGCAGCCGTCGGGCACGATGACGCTTTCCTCGGAGCAGCCCGCGAAGGCTTCCTCGCCGATTTCCTTCAGGAACGCGGGCAGCTTCAGGCCGCTGCCGTTTCCGCCCTGAACGGTCACGGTGCAGGCGGCGGTCAGGCCGTTGTAGGAGGTGGCGGTGATCGTCGCGCTTCCCTCCGAAACGCCGTACACCACGCCGTCCTCGTCCACCGTCGCCACGTCGGGCGCGCTGCTTTCGAACGTCATGTACTCGTTCACATATGTGTGCGTCGTCGTAACCGCCTGCGCGCGGAGCGTCGCCCGCGTGTCGGCGGGGATCGTGAGCGCCGTCTGCTCGAACGCCAGCTCGCTGAAGCGCGCGGTGACGTGAATCTGCGCGGTCAGCGTATCAAACCCGGGCACCTCAACATAGAGCGCCGTATCGCCGCGGTTCACGGCCATAAGCGTGAATTCGCCCTCGAGCTGCTCGAACATCTCCCAGTTGTGGAATCCAGATTTCCTCCGCCAGCGTCGCCGACGTGGGCTGGACGTAGCCCCAAACGCAGGCCTCGGCATAAATGTCGGGATAGCGGCTGAGGGACACCCTCAGCGTCGCGTCCCCCTTGCCCACGACGCGAATCGTGCCGTCGTTTTCCACCTGAAGCACCTCGGGATTGCTGCTCACGGCGTTCAGCGCGCAATTCTCCGGCATGGAGGGCACGGCGGCCGCGATTTCGGACAGGCGCAGCTCGGAACCGATGGGCAGCGTGTAGTCGCTCCGCATGGCGACGGTCGTCTGCGCGGGCTTGAAGCCGTCCAGATAGACGATCGTAATGCCGCGCTTCTGAGCAAAGCTCTCGGCCACCGTGTCGCGATAGCAATAGAAGATCACCGGCGGCGCGCCTTCCCATTCTTCCTCAATCGCGATGCTCTGAATGCTCTCCGGAAACACAACCGCGCTGCGCCAGAGGAGGTTGTCAATGGTCAGCTTCTTAAA
The DNA here is from genome assembly GCA_004556395.1 of Clostridiales bacterium. Taxonomy (GTDB): domain Bacteria; phylum Bacillota; class Clostridia; order Christensenellales; family Aristaeellaceae; genus SFHK01. The sequence continues at coordinate 43,616 of SFHK01000011.1, read as the reverse complement.
GCCCTCCGGCAGCTTCAGGCACATAACGTTCTCAAGCGGCTCCTCGTTCAGCAGGTACTGGCTGGTCTCCGTCACGCCCTGCGGCAGCGTCAGCACCGCGCCGACCTTCCCGCCGACATATCGCTCGGCAATCAGCCCGTTGACCGCGCCGCCGTCCGTGAAAGAATGCCGCACCGCGAAATCGTCCACGCAGAAATTCTGCTCCGCCTTGGAAAGCGCAATCGCCGCGCTGCTGCCGATCGAACAGCGAAGCTGAATCGACTCGCTCGCGATCCAGTCGCCAACCGTCTCCACGCCGTCCGGAATATCGATATACGAAAGCCCCTCGCAGCCAAGAAACGCATTGACTCCGATCTCCTTCAGCCCCTGCGGAAGCGCCAGCTTCGTCAGCCCCGTACAACCATAGAACGCGCTATCGCCGATGGAAACTACGCTGTCCGGAATGACAATGTTCGAAAGCCCCGTGCAACGATGGAACGCGCTGTCGCCGATGGAATCCACGCCATCCGGAACCGTAACCTCCGTTTCGCTGCCGACGTAGCGTTTCACGGTCAGTCCGTTCGTGTTTCCGTCATCATCGAATCCATAGCACAGCCGGAACCCATCCACGCAGAAGCCGTTGTCCGACTTGGAAAGCGCAATCGCCGCGGAGCTGCCGATCGAGCAGCGAAGCTGAACGGAATCGTCCGCAATCCAGTTGCCAGCCGTCTCCAAGCCATCCGGAATGTCGATATACGAAAGCCCCGTGCAGCCAAAGAACGCCTCTCCATCAATCCTCCTCAGCCCCTGCGGAAGCACAATTTCCGTCAGACTGGCGCATTTCTGGAACGCACTGTCGCCGATGGCGGTAACGCCGTCGGGAATCGTGATCTCCGAAAGCGCTGTGCAGCCGCCGAGAAGCGATTGGGAAATCTCCGTCAGTCCGGCAGGGAGATTGATTTTCTCAAGAGATGCGCATCCAAAGAACGCATGGTTTCCGATGGTGGTAACACTTTCGGGAATAACCACCTCTTTGAGATTCGTGCAATTATTCAGCAGGCTCTCAGGAATGCTCAAAAGCCCATCCGGCAGAACCACCCTCGTAAGGAGCTGCCTGCACTCGGAAAACGTGCTGTATTGCAGCTTCGTCACGCCGTCCGGCACAATGACCTCCGAGCTTGCGCCGATGTATTTCATCAGCGTCAGGCCGTTCTGCACACCGTCGCCGTCAAAGGTATAGCGCAGATACAGATCATCGCTGTAGAAGCCGTCGTTCGATCTGGAAACCGCGACCGCCGCGGAGCTGCCGATGGCACAGCGAAGCTGAATCGTGCTTTCAGCAATAAAATACTCGACCGTCTCCACGCCGTCCGGAATTTCAATATACGTCAGGCTCTTGCAGCCAATAAACGCGTTGCTGCCGATCTTCTTCAGCCCCTGCGGAAGCGCCAGCTCCGTCAGAGCTTCGCAGTCCCTGAACGCGCCATTGCCAATCGACGTAACGCCCTCCGGAATCGCAATCTCCTTCAGCGCCGTGCAGCCGGAAAATATATCGCTTTCAAGTTTCGTAAGCCCCGCGGGCAGAACCACCTTCGTCACCGTTTTGCAATCCTTAAACGCGGAACCTGTCTCCGTCACCTCTTCCGGCACCGTGACCTCCGCGTCCGTTCCCAGATATTTGTTCAGGCGCAAGCCGTTCCGGTTGCCCTCGTCGTCAAAGAGATAACGCATCTGGAAATCGCCCGCGCAGAAACTGTTGCCTCCTTTTGAAAGCGCAAACGCCGCGGAGCTGCCGAAGGAACAGCGAAGCCGCACGTCGTCCTCCGCCAGCCATGCCGCCTTTTGCAGTCCATCCGGTATGTCAATGACCGTCAGCTTGGGACATTCCGCAAAGGCAGAGCCACCAATTTCCACAATTCCCTGCGGAAGCGTGACACTGGACAGATTTTTACACTTATAAAAAGCAACTTCTCCAATTTTTACCACGGATTCCGGCAGAACGACACTTGTCACCTTGTTGTTCCCGACACAGCACCATCCGATCAATTCCGTCACACCATCCGGCACGCGAACCTCCGCTTCCGTGCCTGCATATTTATTAAGCGCCAGTCCGGTCACGCTGCCGTCCCTGTCGGCATAGGTATAGCGCAGCTTGTAACCGTCATCATAAAATGAAGTGCCGTTCTTGGACAACGTGTACGCCGCGCTGCTGCCGATGGAGCAGCGAAGCTGTGTCGTATCGCCCGCTATGTAGGAGCCCGCGCTCTCAAGCGTATCCGGAACATCCACGTAAGGCAGGTTTTCGCAATACAGGAACGCGTTCGCACCGAGCGTCTGAAGCCCCTGCGGAAGCGTGATCGCCGTCAGCGCGCTGCAATAGCGGAATGCGCAGCTTCCAATCGATGTAACCGTCTCCGGAATCGCGATTCCCGGCAGCTTCTCGCAGTTGTTAAAGCAACAGTCCGGAATCGCGGTCAGCCCGGCGGGCAAAACCACCCTCGTCAGCCCCGTGCAGCCGGAAAACGCATAGCTGCCGATTGTGGTCACACTATCCGGAATCACGATCTCCGTCAACCCCATGCAGCCGGAAAACGCATAATTACCAATAGAAAGCAGCTTCTCCGGCAGCGTGACGGACGTAATGAACGCGCAGTCCTTAAACGCGGAGCCGCCAATCAGCGTCGTTCCCTCCGGCAGCGTAACCGCCGCGTCGCTGCCCAGATACCGCTCCGCGCGCAGACCGTTCACCTGCTTATCGCTGTCAAACGTATAGCGCAGCTTCCAAGTCTCCGTATAGAAATCGTATCCCACTCTGGAAAGCGCCTCGGCCGCGCGGCTCCCCATCGAACAGCACAGCTGCGCGTTGATAGAATGAAACGCATTGATGCCCACGCTCTGCACTCCGTCCGGAATCGCCAGCCGCGTAAGTCCGCTGCAGCCTACAAACGCGCTTTCTCCAATCGTCTGAAGTCCCTCCGGAAGCGTCAGCTCCGTCAGACCCGCGCAATACTGAAACGCGCCGATGCCGATCTCCGTAACCGTTTCGGGAATCTGAATCTCCTTCAGAGCTTTGCAATTATTAAACGCGTAGTTTGCGATTTTCTCGAGCTTTGAGGAAAGCTCCGCCTTCGTCAGACCTGTGCAGCTCTGAAACGCGTTCGCCCCGATCGTAACAACGCTGTCCGGAAGAACCACCGCCGTCAGCGAAGTATTCCCATTAAACGCGGAATCCCCTACGATCGTCACTCCGTCCGGAATCGTGACCGACGCAGCGTCGCCCGCGTACTTCTTCAGCGTCAGGCTCGCCGCGCTGCCGTCGCTGTCAAAGGCGTATCTCAGCTGAAAATCTTCCACCCAAAAGTCGTTTTGCGCCTTGGACAGCGCTTTCGCCGCGCTGCTGCCAACGGCACAGCGAAGCCGCAGCGTATTGGAGGCGATATAGTTTCCAACGCTTTCCACTCCAGCCGGAATTTCTACTTCCGTCAGACTGTTACAGCTCAGAAAGACATTCGTGCCCAGCGTCTTCAGCCCCTGCGAAAGCCGGAGCGACGTAAGGCCGGAGCAGTCATAAAAAGCATTGTCTCCTATCGTCTCAACGCTGTCCGGCACGACGATCTCCGTCAACCCGGTGCAGCTTCGAAACGCGTTAGCCCCGATTGAGGTAATCCCCGTCGGCAGATGAAGCTCTGTCAGACCGGTGCAGCTTCGAAACGCAGAATCTCCGATCGAGGTGATCCCCGTCGGCAGATGAATCTCCGTGATCGCGCTCTTTGCGTAAAACGCTTCCTTCCCGATGGCCGTCACCCCGTCCGGCACGGTAACGACGGCGTCGCTGCCGGTGTATTTCGTCAGCACGCCGTTTTCGTCGATGGTGAAATCGCCGCTTTCCGCCGCGCAGCAAAGCAGCGCGAGCAGAAGGCAGGCAAGCAGAGAAGTCCAAAGCAGCTTCCGTTCCAAGACAATGCGCCCCTTTATGATCTTCGTCCTATATTTTACCAGAACAAATGGGACAATTCAACGGAGATTTACGCATTTTTTCGCTTGACAGCTTTGCTCTAACGTGTTAGACTAACGTCGCATCAAAATGAGAAGGGAGCGTCTGCCATGGCGACGCCAAGGATTTTTGAAAGCGAGTACCGCTTTTGTCAGCTTCTGTGGGAAAACGAACCGATTCGCAGCGGCGCACTGGCCGCGCTGTGCCGGGAAAAGCTGAACTGGAAGCCCACAACCACCTACACCGTCATCCGGCGGCTGTCCAAACGCGGCGTGGTGAAGAACGAAAACTGCGTCGTCACCTCGCTGGTCAGCCGCGCCGAAGCCGAAAGCGCCGAGGTCGGCGAGCTGCTGGAAACGCGCTTTCAGGGCTCCCTGCCCGCCTTTATCTCCGCCTTTTCCCGGCTCGATCGGGTTTCGGACGCGGACATGGACGAGATGCTGCGCATGATTCGCCAATACCGGGAGGAAAACCACCATGATGAACCAACTGACTGACCTGTTTCTCACCCTCGCGGAGCGAAGCCTTCAGGCGGCGGGACTGGCGCTCGCCGTGCTCTGCCTGCGCGCGCTGTTTCGCCGCGCGCCGAAGTGGATTTTCCCGCTGCTGTGGGGGCTTGTGGCGCTGAAGCTTCTCTGGCCGTTCACGCTGGAAAGCGCGCTGTGCGTGCTACCGGCGCTCGACCTGCCGCCCTCCGTTCCAACCGCAGCGGCCGGAAACGTCCGGCAGGCCGCAGCGCCCGCCGCGATGGTCTCCGCGGGCATCGCGCCCGCTCAGGTCGCCGCCTGCGTATGGCTTGCGGGCGCCGCCGCGCTGATCATTTACCTGCTGCTTTCCTCCATTCGCCTGCGTCTGCGCGTGAAGAACGCCCGGAAAATCTCCAAAAACGTATATGAAGTCCCCGGCCTTCCCACCGCCTTCGTGCTCGGCCTGCTTCGCCCGCGCATCTACCTGCCGGCGAATATCGATGAAAAGACCGCCGCCTGCGCCGTCGCGCACGAGCGCGCGCACATTCGCCGCGGCGATTTCATCACCAGGCCGCTGGGCTTCCTGCTGCTGGCGGTCTACTGGTTCAATCCGGTTCTGTGGCTCGCCTATGCGCTGTTCTGTCGAGATGTGGAATTCGCCTGCGACGAACGCGTCGCGCGAACGCTCTCTCCGGACGCGCGCGCCGATTACGCGCTGGCGCTCGTGTTCATGAGCGCGCCGCGCAACGCCCTCCGGCTGCACCCGACGGCCTTCGGCGGCGCGGACGTGAAAAACCGCGTGCGCCAGCTTCTCTCCCGGCGCAGGACGTGGGCGTGGACGGCGGCGGTTCTGCTTCTGCTGTGCGCCGCGCTGGCCGTGGGCTTCCTCACAAGCCCGCTTTCGAAGGCCGATTTCTTGCGCCTGCGCGAAGCGTCCACCCATGGGAACACGTTCATCGCGGACTTCGACCTCTCCCTCGGCCATAACGCGGGCGGCGGCATGCTGTACGCGGAGCTGTGGCAGAAGGGCGCGTGCCAGCAAAGCGCGCCGGCCATGGTTCCCGTGACGGCGGAAAGCCTGCATCTGCTCGTCACCGTAGATCGCGCCGACAAATCCCCGCGCGGCGCGAACGTGCAGCTGAACGCAAATCCGGACGGCGGCACGGAGCTTACCCGCTTCGAGCTGCCGGAAAGCCTGATCGGCTGGAGCTTTGCTTCTTATCAGAATGGGCAAAAGCTCGCCGTATCCCCCGGCGGCGACCGCGTGCTGGCCGCGCTGGGCTTCGACGTGGGCGGCGGCATTCGAAGCATGGATTGCGATACGCTCACTTCCGACCCGTCGCGCCTTGAAAATGCCGATTGTCTGCTGGTCATCCGTCTGTCGCTCCAGGCGGAAGCCCTCCCGCCGTCGGACAGCGGCGCGCTCTGAGAAGCTTCAGAACATCCCCTCCGCGCACGGACTCTGCGGTTCGTTCATTGAAACCCCGCTCCCGGTCTGCTGCAATACGCTTCGGGAGGCGCCGCAATGGATCAAATTCGAACGGGAGCCCTGATTCGCCTTCTGCGCCAGCACGTTTCCTCGCCGCACGAGATGCGCCGCGGCCACTTTCTCTCCTTCCTCGCGTTCCACACCGGCGATACGCTGGCCGTGAAAAAACTCTGCCCGGAGAGCGACGCGGAAGCCCGCCTGCCCTTCTTCGCGCACGGCACGCTTCTCTGGTTCTGCTCCCGCGACGGCCTTTTCGGCCGCAAAATCTAACGAAACCGGCGCCGGACAACTCCGTCCAGCACCGGTTTCTTCTATTATATATACATTCTCACCCGTTCGCCGCCACGGACGAAACCGCGCGCCCCCATGAATCGTACAGCGTCAGCACGTCCTCCTTCGACTTGTGTATCACGCGCTTCTCATCCCACAGGAAATCCACCGTCCCGGCAGACCGCCCGCCAACCGTCGCGCTCGCGCCCGCGGAGAGCTGCGTTCCCGCAGGAAACGCGAAGAATTCCCCGCCGCGGCTGGAATACAGATACCACCCGTCCAGCGCAACCGCCTCGCCGCCGGCATTGCGCAGCGTCAGCCGGTCGCCCGCCACGTCGATTTCCGAAATGGAAACCGTCTCGCAACGCGCCGGACGCGCGTTCCACGAAACGCTCTCGACCTTCGCGCCGCCCGCTTCCAGCGTGGCGCGAAGCCCCGCTTCCGTGAAATCCGTGCGGTACACCTGCGTCCCGACGGCTTCCAGCCGCGACAGCAGCCCCGCGTCGGGCGTGCCGGTTTTCTCATAGGGATCGGTGGAAATCAGCGCCAGCTTCGGCCGCGCCGCGTTGGCAAAGGCCTCGCTCATGGTATCGTTGTCCGCGTGATTCGCCACCTTCAGAATGTCGCAGCCGAGCGCCGCGCCGGAATTCAGAAGCGCTTCCTCCTCAGGAAACTCCATGTCGCCCGCCAGAAGCACCTTCCCGCCGCCCGCGTTCAGCATCATCACCAGCGAATTGTTGTCGTCCTTGTCCGTCGCCGCGACGAACGGCGCGAGCACGTCAAACAGCCCGTCTACGCCGTCGCCCGCGTATAGCCACGTCACCTCGCGCCCGCGCAGAGCCGCCGCCTGCACGGCGGGATGCTTTTCCCCGTGCCCATAATCCAGACAGTACCCGGACGCGTACCACGCGCCCACCTCGATTCCGCTCTGCGCCAGCGGCGTCAGCCCGCCGGCATGATCCTTGTCCGTGTGCGTCAGGAACACGCCGTTCAGACTGGTCACGCCCTCCTGCTTCAGCATGGACTGTACCATGCCCCACCGCTCCGCCTTCGCGGCGTCAATCAGATACGCGCGTCCCCGGGTCTTCACAAGGATGGCGTCGCCCTTGCCGACATTGATCACCAGAACCTCCGCCTTCTCGCCGCGCTCCCCGCCCGCCGTGCAGCCGCTCAAAAACAGCCCCGCCAGCACCACCAGAAGCGCCAAACCCACACACGCCCTGCGAATGCGAACCCCAGCCATATATCCATCCCTCCCGACCTCGCGCCGTCTTTCCACCCCCATTATACCAGGAACCCCGCCGCCCCGCAACCTCCGTACCCGCAAAAGCCCGTTTTCAACACAAATCCGCCCATCAGGAAGCGAATTTTCCCCCTGTCTCCCAAAGCAAAAGAGGGCGTGCAGCCCTCTCGAATTGCAATTAAAACGATTCCTGTGGGAGGCGGAAAAAGCAGCCGCGTCAAACTGAAGATTCTGACGCGGCTGCTGGTGAGGGGAGCTTGTTCCCCGGCAGGTTAGCCCTTCACCGAGCCAATCATTACGCCCTTTACGAAGTATTTCTGGACGAACGGATAGACCACGATAATCGGGGTGGCGGTGATTACGATGACCGCGCAGCGGAGGGAGGTGGAGGCGGGCTTTACGTCCATCAGTTCGAACTGTTCGGAGCCGAGCGCCTCGAGGTCGGACACGGAGTTGATGATGTTGCGCAGGATGTTCTGCATGGGCAGCTTGGTCGAGGTGTTGATATACAGCATCGCGTCGAACCAGCTATTCCAGTGACCCACGGCGTAGAACAGGCCGATGGTGGCGAGCACGGCCTTGGACAGGGGCAGTGTCACGCGAATCATGATCTGCGCCTGGTTCGCGCCGTCGATCAGCGCGGCTTCCTCAAGGCTTTCCGGGATGGAGTAGAAGAAGTTGCGCATGATGAACATGTTCCACGCGCTCACCATGCCGGGGATGACCATCGACCACAGGGAGTCGATCAGCCCGAACATCTTCACGACCATGTACGTCGGAATCAGGCCGCCGCCGAACAGCATCGTGAAGAACACCATGCCGTTGATCACCACGCGGCCCTTCAGGTACTTTTTGGACAGGCTGTACGCCATCATGGCCGTGACGATCAGGGACAGCGCCGTGCCGACGACCGTGCGGAACAGCGTGTTGCCGTAGGCGCGCAGGATGTTTCCGCGGCACTCCCACAGGTACTGATAGCTGCCGATGTCGATCTCCTCCGGCCACAGGATGAACACGCCGCGGCGGGCGATTTCGGCCGCGCTGACGAACGAATTGACCACCACAGAAAGAATCGGCACCAGAATCACGACCATCAGAAGGATCATGATGATCACGTTGCACACGCGGAACGCGCGGTATCCGCGGCTTGCAATCTTGCGGTTTTTCTTTGCCATTACCAGATTCCCTCCTGTCCGAGGCGCTTGCAGATGGCATTGGAGCCGAGCACCATCACCATCGCCAGAACGGACGTAAACAGGCCGACCGCGGTGGAGTAGGAATAGCTCTGGTTCTGAAGACCCTCGCGGTATACGTAGGTGCCGATGACGTCGGCGGTTTCGAGAATGGCGTCGTTATACAGAAGCAGCACCTTCTCGTAGCCCACGTTCAGCAGGTTGCCCACGTTCAGAATCAGCTGCAGAGAGATGACCGGCAGGATGCCGGGCAGCGTCACGTGCCACATTTTGCGGAACACGCCCGCGCCGTCCAGCTCGGCGGCCTCATACAGACTGCCGTCCACGCCGGCAATGGCGGCCAGATAAATGATGGTGTTCCAGCCGATGGACTGCCACACGCCGGAGACCACGTAGATCGTTCGGAAATACTGCGGCGCGCCGAGGAAATAAATCGGCTGTCCGCCGAACAGCACGATGATTGTATTGAAAAGGCCGCCATCCGTGCTCAGAAGGCTGCGGATGATGCCCGCGATAATGACGATGGAAAGGAAGTGCGGAAGATAGGAAATCGTCTGCACGAGCTTCTTAAAGTGCTTGTTCTGCAATTCGTTGATCAGCAGCGCCAGCAGAATCGCCGACGGGAACGACCACAGAAGCGAATAGAAGCTCAGAAGGAAGGTGTTTCGCATCAGCCGCCAGAAATAGTAGGACGACATGAAGCGCCTGAACCAGTAAAGGCCGAACCATTCGCTGGTGAAGATGCCGCTTACGCCGAAGAACGGCTTATAGTTCTGGAAGGAAATGATGATGCCGAAAATCGGCAGGTACTTGAACAGGATGAAATACGCCACGCCCGGCAGCAGAAGCAGATACAGCAGCCAGTCCCGCTTCAGATAGAACAGCGGCCCCTTGCGGACGCGGAGAGAAGATCGTTTGTCGAGAGCGGAGCTTGTCAATTCGTTCACCTCACACCTTGGATAAAAATGCGTTCCGGAGGGGAAGCGGGTTCCCCTCCGGCTGCGTCCGGTCAGGCCGTCAATCAGCCCTCAAACGCGTCCCACTGACGGGTGTACTCGTCGATCCACTCCTGCAGACCCACGCCGTACAGCTCTTCGATGAACTGGTCATACTCATCCAGCGAACGCTCGCCGTTGATGAAGCGGAGCGCGTTCTCGCGATAGTAGGTTTCCACGTCCTGCGCGGAGGGGGCGTTCAGGGAGACGGCTTCCTTGTCGAAGGCGCACTGCCAGGTTTCACCGGGCATAGTGCAGGTGGTGCCGCCGCGGCCGAGCTCATGCTGCAGCCAGTAGTTGTGCAGATCCTGACGGCCGTCGTCGTAGTACTCGCTGGTCAGAACCTCGGTGGGCAGACCCAGGGAGATGACGTAGTCGCGGGCGTACACGCGGCCGCCTTCGAGGGTAACGACCTTGTTGTTCGCAACGGCGTCGGGATCGTTGGAGTCGTAGGCCCAATGCTCGCCTTCGAAGCCGTACACGAGCGTGTTGTAGTTGTAGGGTTCATACGCCCACGCGGTGAACTTCAGGAACGCTTCCACGTTCTTGCACTTGCTGGAAATCAGCCAGCCGCTGGTGGAGCGGGTGCCGTTCAGGGTCTGGGTCTTCTGACCGTTCGCGCCCACGAGACCATCCTCGCAGATGCCGTAGATGTAGGTCGTCTTGGAGAAATCGTAGGGAACGTTGGCTTCCAGATTCTTGTTTTCGAGGGTTACGCGGCTGTACCAGTGCGCGGTGGAGCCCACAGCGCCGGACGCGATGTACTGGCGGAGCGTGGTGGCGTCCCAGGAGAAGCACTCCTTGTGGAAGATGCCGTCCTCGAACCACTGATGCATGGTCTCGAGGAAGTCCTTGTAGCCGGGCGCAGTGTAGAAGGGCATGACCTCGCCCTTCTCATTGATCCAGTTGCCGCGGCCGGTGGCCACGAAGCCGCCAAGGAAGGTCATTTCAAGGTCGGAGACGGAGGTGGTGCTCATCGGGATGGTGCCGCCGTTTCCAAAGAAATCGGCGTCCTTCACGGCGTACACGTAGGCTTCCAGCTCATCGATGGTGGTGGGCATGTCCATGCCCAGCTGCGCGAGCCAGTCCTGACGGACGAACACAGGGTACGCGGCGGTCGAGGTCGTGCGCGGAACGCCCCAGATGTTGCCCTTGTCGTCCTGCATGCCCTCAAGGCAGCCGTCCCAGTCGGCCCAGATTTTCTCGAGCTTCTGGTAATCCTCGTTGTCGGTGTAGTCGTTCAGCTTTTGGATTACGCCGTCCGCGGCGTAGTCCATCCAGCTGCCGATCCAGCTGTCCAGCTGATCGCCGCTGGCGAGCAGCACGGCGAGCTTTTCGCTCTCGGAACCCGACGGGGGCTGAATGACGTCCACAACCACGCCGGTCTTTTCGAGAATATAGTTCTGCATGTCGGTGTACATGCTCTTATCGGAGCCGGTGGCAACGGAGAACGCGCCGTTGTTCATATAGATGACGATGTGGGGCGCGTCGGACTCGGCGGAGGCGCTGACGATACCAATCGCCATTACCATCGCGAGCGCGAGCAACAGGGACACGAGCTTCTTCATGGGTCAGATCTCCTTTTCCTGAATTATTATTCCGCTCCATGGGGGGCGGCAATAATCGAAAGCATTACGCATCCGCCTCGCCGAGCATCGACGGGCGCGTGCCGCTGGGCTGATAGGGCTCGCTGCGGAATTCCGCGGGCGTCTTTCCGACCAGCTTTTTAAACGCCTGCGTGAAGTAGGACGCGCTGGAATAGCCGCACTTGCCGGCAATCTCCGTGATGGTGGAGCCGGTGTTCAGAAGCATGCGCTTGGCCATGTTGATGCGCCGGTCGGCGATGTAGTCCATGACCGTCATGCTGGTCTTGTCCTTGAAGTAGTGGCACATGTAGTATTTATCCACGTGCAGGCTTTTACTGATATCGTCCAGCGAAAGCTTGCCGGAGATGTTGTCGTTTATGTAGGACAGGATCTTGTCGATCATGTCCCCCGCGCCCTCGCCCGTCGCGCGTCCCGCGCTGGACAATGACAGCAGCCGGAACAGGTCGCTCCACAGAAGGAACGTGTCGTTTCGCCGTCCCAGACGGTACTGCTCGCAGATGCCCTTGAACAGCGCGTCCGCCTGCTGCGCCTGTTCCTTGCTCAGCACGCAATACTTGCCGCCGTCGCGGTAGAACAGGTTCTCGATTTCGCCGCTGATGCCCAGCGCCTCGGCGGCGCGCGTTACCGTTTCAGCGGAAAGGATGATTTTGTTTCGCAGATAGTTCTCCGCGTCGCGGGGCTTGGTGCTGTGCGTCTCCGTGCCGTCGATCAGGTAAATGCAGCCCGCCGTCATCGGATACAGATTATCGCGAATCAGCACCTGCCCGTCGCCGGTCAACGTCTGTATGATTTCCAGACAGTCGGCATGCGAATGCTGCGTGCTGAGCAGCACATCCTTGCCCAACTGATGGTACTCAAGTTCGTAGAACATGTACACCTCACCCGTACATATAGTAACATAGCTCGGCGCAAAAAGCAATAACCATAAAGAAATTGCCAATATTCTGATATCCAATTAATGAATCTTGCGCTATCATATCAGTGGGCAGTTAGGGAAGCCGATGGGGAATCGCCCGAAAACGCGGGGTTTTCCCTATGGAAAGGAAGGTCAACATGCGCAAGCTGCACACCTCGGTCGTGGAAGCCGCGTTTCAGGCGGGCTATCCGCTGTACCGGATTCCCGGCATTGTGGCCACCGAAACGGGCGCGCTGCTGGTCGGCTATGAGGCGCGAAACACGCTGGCTTCGCGCGGTATGGGCGACTGGGCGGTGATCGACCTGTATGTGAAGCGCTCCGTCGACGGCGGCAGAACATGGCAGCCGCGAGTGAAGCTGCTGGACGGTCTGGGCAAGAACACCACCAACAACCCCGTGTTCATCGTGGACGGCGGGCGGATTCATTTTATCGGCATGGAAAACTACAAGCGCGCGTTTCATCGCGTGAGCGACGACGACGGGCTTACGTGGTCGGAGCCGGTGGAAATCACCTCTGCGTTTGACGAGGCGCGCGGCCAGTACGACTGGACGGTCATCGCCGCCGGGCCGGGGCACGGCATGCGGCTTTTGAACGGACGGCTGATCGTACCGGTGTGGTACACGCGCAACCTTGAAAACATCACCGCGCACAACCCTTCCGCCTGCGGCACGATCTATTCGGACGACGGCGGGAAAACGTGGCACGCGGGCGACGTATTGAAGCCCGACTTCCTGATCGATCCCAACGAGAGCGCCGTGGCGGAGCTTTCGGACGGGCGCGTGCTGATCAACATGCGCTCCGTGCGGCCGGGCAAGGCGTTTGCCGAGCACCGCGGCATTCCGGAGGGCGAGCACTACCGCGCCGTGGCCGTATCGCGGGATGGCGCGACGAACTGGACGGACGCGCATTTTGATACAAACCTGCGCGACCCGGTGTGCGCCTCCGGGCTTGCGAACTGCCCCGGCGGCATCCTGTACAGCGGCTGCGATTCCGAGCGCTCACGCACCTGTCTCACGCTGCGCTTTTCGCCCGACGACGGCGCGAGCTGGACGGACAGCCTGATGTACGAAACCCTTGGCGGCTACAGCGACGTGTGCTATAATGCCAAAACGGGCACGGCGTTCGTGGCCTATGAATACGACGACTATCGGGATCTGCGCGTCAGCGAAATCGCGCTGGACGCGTCCAATTCACAGGAGGACAATGTATGAAGCTGCTGAACACTGCGCTCATCGAGCGCGCCGGGGAAAACGGCTATCCGTTCTATCGGATTCCCGGCATCGTGGCCACCGAAAAGGGCACGCTGCTCACCTGTTACGAAGCGCGCCACGGCGGCGACTGGGCCGTCATCGATCTGTACGTTCGCCGCTCGACGGACGGCGGGCACACGTGGGAAGCGCGGCAGATGGTGCTTTCCGGCCAGAAAAAGAACACCACCAACAACCCGGTGATGATCGTGGACGGCGCGCGCGTGCATCTGCTGTGCCTTGAAAACTACAAGCGCCTGTTCCACCGCGTGAGCGAGGACGACGGCCTTACGTGGTCGGAGCCCGAGGAAATCACGGATGCGCTGGAAGCGCGCCGCGCGGAGTATCCGTGGACGTGCGCCGCCGTCGGCCCCGGCCACGGCCTGCGCCTGCCCGGCGGACGGCTGATCGCCGCGGTGTGGCTCGCGTCCAACCCCGGCAACATTACCGCCCACGGCCCGTCCAAGATTTCCACGCTCTATTCCGACGACCACGGCAAAACGTGGACGCTGGGCGAAATCTTTGAGCCCGAAGGCTCCGTCAGCCCCAACGAAACCTGCGTCGCCGCGCTGTCGGACGGCCGCGTGATTCTGAACATCCGCTCCCGCAAGCCGGACGGCGCGCCCTATACCGCGCCGCACTACCGCTATATCGCCATCAGCGCCGACGGTTCCGGAAACTGGGAAACGTGGCTGGAAAAGCAGCTGCCCGACCCCGCGTGCTGCGGCGGCATGTGCAACTTCCCCGGCGGCCTGCTGTTTACCAACTGCGACAGCTACATCAGCCGCAGCAACCACACGCTGCGCAAGTCGACCGACGACGGAAGGACGTGGAGCGAAGCGCTTCTGTACGACCCGCTGGCCGGCTATTCAGACTGCATCTATAACCCCGCGACCGGCACGGCGTTCGTCGCCTACGAGCACGAGCGCGAGTCGGAGCTTCGCGTAAGCGAAATCGAATTATAAGGATGGGAATGTACTATGGAAATTAAAGGCCTGATTCCGGCAATGGCAACCCCGATGCATGCGGACGGTTCTCTGAATCTGGACGGCGTGAAGCCGCTGGTAGACAAGCTGCTGGCCATGGGCGCGTACGGCGTGTTCGCCGTGGGCAGCATGGGCGAGGCCGCGTCGCTGAGCCTTGAGGAGCGGATGCAGGTCGTCCGCGCCACCGTGAAGGCCGTGGACGGCCGCGTGCCGGTGCTGGCCGGAACGGGCTTCGTGACCACCGCGGAGACCATCCGCATGACCAGAATGTGCGAGGGCGAGGGCGTGGCCGCCGTGTCCGTCATCACGCCCAGCTATTGGAGAATGTCGCAGGAAGCGCTGTATCGGCACTATGCCTCCGTCATTCACGCCACCACGCTGCCCGTGTTCGCCTACAACCTGCCGCAGAACACCGGCAACAACCTTGACCCCGAGACTGTCGGAAAGCTCTACCGGCAGGAGGGCCTCGCGGGCGCGAAGGACAGCTGCGCCGTGTGGGAAAACACGAAGGGCTATATGGATCAGGTGGACGACGGCTTCTGCATGCTCGTCGGCGAAGACACGCTGTGCCTTGAGGGTCTGAAGTACGGCTCCAAGGGCTCGATCTCCGCGCCGTCCAACGCGTATACCTACGTCATGGCGGCCATCTACAACCGCTTCGTAGCCGGCGACCTCGAGGGCGCGCAGCAGGCGCAGGATGACTGGAACTTCATCATCAGGCGCTTCAACGCCGTCGGCGCGTTCCCCGGCTCGTTCAAGCTCACCACCAGCCGCCTGACCAGCGACGTGGGCCCCGCCCGCGCGCCCGTGCTCCCCGCGGACGAAGCGAAGCTCAACGAGCTGCTTCCCGAGTTGGAAGCCGTCGCCGCCAAGTATCGCCCGTAATTTCATTTATACCAAAAGAAGAAGCGACCGGTCGATCGCTTCTTCTTTTTTAAGGCGACACCGCGCAAATGAGGTGGGCAGCCGGCGAATGAATTTTTCATGCCGCAGAGGGCGGAAAAGACGTCGCCTGACGCGCCGCCGAATTGTGTAGCGGAGCCTTAATCGAGATATTCCTCCAGCGTGATTCCCGCGCGGTAGATTTCCGTGGCGGCTTCGATGCCGACGTAGCGATAGTGCCACGGCTCGTAGTTGATGCCGGTGACGTCGGCCTTGTTGCCGGGATAGCGCTGGATGAAGCCGTACTTGTGCGCGTTTTTGCGCAGCCACGCGTACTGGGATGTAGTTTCGAAGCCGCTGCCGTCGTTCTGCGCGGTCACGTCGAAACACAGTCCGGTCTGGTGCTCGCTCGCGCCCGGCTTCTGGGCGTAGCCCTGCTTGCTTTCCTTGTAGATTTCCTCCTGCCGCGCGTAGCTTCGGTAGCCGCTGGTGATGATGAAGCCGTTCACGTTTTCGGCCTCGGCGGCGGCGAACATCTCTTGCGCGGCTTCATACGCCACGCGCGTCAGCTCGATGCCGGTGTTGGCCAGCCGGAACGAATGCCGCATCGTGTACAGGTTCACCAGCTCGTCGGGCACGTAGTCCGCCGGAAGCGGATTCGCCTCGTTCACCAGCAATATGTTCTGCCGTCCGCGGCGCGACTGCCCGCCCACGCGATACCCGGCGTAAAAGCTGAGAAGCGCGATTGCCAGCGTCACCGCCGCATACATGTACAGCCTGCGCTGCATCCGTTTGCGCCGCGCCCGCCGCTTTTCAGCCGCCGCAGCGCGCCTGTCCACTTGTGTCATTTCATTTTCCTCTTTCGCGCGAGTCTTACTCGATCGCTTCGTTCCGCCGGGAATATCGTCCGAAGCGGCGAAGCCGTTCCTATGCAGCCCTGCTCCGCCTGTTGACTGCGCCGTTCCGTTTTCGAAACAGATATGCCGTCCGTGCGGAATCGCGTTCAGCGCGGCGGAAGCCCGTCATGTCTTCCGAACGAATATGCCGTCCACGGCGAAGCCGCTTTACGCGCAGCGATGCTCATATGCGGCGCGGCATATTCGAAATCCCGCCGTGCTTTGGCCGCGGCGGCGAAGCCGTTCCGCGCGCAATCGCGTTCGTGCGCGGCGGAATCCTGCCCGTCGGAAGGTCGTCAGGTCTTCGGCACGATCATATCCCAGTCGGAAATGCCGTCCACCGCGACGAGCCAGTTCAGCGCGTAGTGGCGCTCATACACAACGTCGTGGTCGGGCTTCGTGCCGGTGAACGCCGCGTCGCCCTCGCGCACGCACACGCTGTGCAGGCGGTAGGTTACGTCGTGCATGTTCAGAATGTCGTTCAGCGGGCGGGGACGCGCCAGGCGCAGAATCGTCTCGGTGTCCGCGTCGCGAATCACGCGCGCGATGGCGGCCACGTCGGCGCGTCCAGCCGGCCAGTCCAGCTCGTACATGCGCAGTGCCCACAGAAGCACCGCGCAATCCTCAAAGCGCATCAGGTAGGTTTCATGCTGCGATTCGGGCGAGCGCACCACGTACTCCGCTTCCTTGGCGGTAAACAGGCGGTTCACGCCGTATTGCGTGTCCAGCTTCTTGATCGCGTTAAGCGACCACGCGGCGGGCGCGGCGACCTCGCGCGGCGAGGTGTAGGCCTGCGCCTTGACCGCACAGGCGAACAGCGCCGCCATGCGGCCGATGATTTCCTCCGGCGTGCGCAGACGCGCGTCGGCTTCCCGCGCCTGAACGGGCATGTCCAGCCGCGCGGCTTCCACGCCGTGCTTTTTCAGAATCGCGATGCTGCGGCGCATGCGCGCTTCGTCCGCGGCGGCGGCCTCGGCGGGATTGCTCACCGCCAGCCCGCGGCGAATGGGCATGAACACGGAGAAATCCGTGCGGCCGTCGGGCGCGATCACCAGCCTCCGATCCCAGCGGTACAGCTCCATGCCCTCGTTTACCACAAAGCCGCGCAGCGGCTCCGCGGCGGCATACACGGCGTCTGCGAACTTTGCGGCGTCGTCCTCGCTGTACGGCGGCGCCAGCGTGCATTCCACGCGGGTGTTGAACAGCTCAATCTGCATCATGGCGGCGTTCCAAACGTCGCGGTCGGCCGGGAACGTGTCGGCAAAGCGCGTCTTCAGATAGCCTGCCTGCTCGCGCACGAAGCCCAGATCGGTGCGCACGGCGCAGGTAACCCTGCCGCCGGAAGGCAGCGTGCCCTCGAAGCCGTCCGAGCCCTCGTTGAGCGCGCGGAAATGCGCGATCAGCTGCGGGCGCATGGGCGTGCGAACGTCGTGCGGATCGTCCAGACAGGCATACAGCCACAGGCACAGGTTCTCCTGCGGCGGCAGCGGCTCCGGCTCCGGTTCCTCCGCCTTCGCTTCCTCCGCAGCGGGCGCTTCGTCGGATTCGGGCGTGTCCGCCGCGGCTTCCTCCGGCTGTTCCGCGGGCGCGTCCTCCGCCTTCGCGTCCCCGGCGGACGCTTCCTCGGCGGCGGGCTCGGGCTGCGGCGCGGGTTCCTCCTTTGGAACCTCGTCCCGCGGCTCGTCGCTTTCGTCGCTCAGAAAGGCCTCGTCGCTGGTCATGGCGATGCGCTTTTTTCGGGAGAAGAGCTTGCTGAAGAGCTTGATTGCCATATTCGCATTCTCCTTTGTATCGGTTTTCGGTTACAGCCGGATCGTCGCGCCCGCGGGAATGCGAAGAATCTCACCGTCGCGCAGCGCCCACACGTCCACCGCCGTGGGATTCTGCGCCAGATTTCCGTCAACCGAGAAGCGAAGCGCGCGGAAAGCCTGAACGTAATCGTGGATTTCGATATTCGTGGCGTACCACACGTCGTCCCTGTGGCCGACGGTCTTCAGAAAGCGCTCGATCACATGCCAGTTGTCGTGCCCCTCGAATTCATAGGCGTGACCCCACAGATAGAACAGCCACGGCTCGCGGTTGGGGGCGCTGACCGTGAACTTCTCGCCCAGCTCCGTCAGCGCCGGATTCTCGTGATGGCAGGTCGCGCCCAGACGCAGCCAGTCCGTGGGAATATCGAAATTCAGGCGGCTGACGGTGGTGCGGCTGTAGGCGATGCCCGCAAGGCGCAGAATCTCCACCACGTCGTCCGACAGCGTGCCGAAGGGATACGCCATGCCGCGAACGATGCGGCCAAAGTCCTTTTCCAGCTTCGCGCGGTCGGAAATCACTTCCATCATGGCCGTCGCCGTGGGCACGGCCTCAAGAAACGCGTGCGTGGACGCGTGCACGGCCACCTCGATGTCGCTTCCGGCATAGGCCGCGAGGCACTGCCTTTCGGTCATGCGGCGGTGTACCTGTCCGGCGGGATACACGGTTCCCTCCGGCGCGTACAGACCGGAATTCAGGTTGAACGTGCCCTTCACGCCGTTTTCGCGCATGATCTGAATATCCTGCTCCACGCCGTCGTCATAGCTCATCGTAAAGGCCTTGCCCAGGCCGCCGGGAAACCGCATGCGAAGATGATTCATCTTTTTTTCCTCCGTATCTATTCATGTTCAAGTTGTTTCTTTCTTTCCTTCGAGGTTTTGTCAAGTCCGAAGCCAAACAGCCGAAAGTGCGCCGTCAGCACCGTGGCAACACCGGCAAGCGACCGCACGGATAGAATCCGCTCTGCGTCCTCGCGCCGGAAATCCGCGGTCAAGTAACCGCCGTCTTCCAGAAGCCGCATGGCTCGGCGGGAGGCGTCCCGCTCCATCGGCAGAGCGATCAGCGTGAAAACCAGCATTGCCATATACAGAGCCTCGCCCAGAATCAGCGGCAGCGTGAAGTCCGCAAAGAAGCCGATCTGCATGAGGATCCACGCCGCCTGCGCGCCTATATCGACCATCCGCATGCAGTCGGAACGCAGCCAGAACTTCCGTCCGCTGTCCGCGGCCTGTACCGCGTGGCCGACTTCGTGCGCGGCCGCGCCCAGCGCGGCGACGTTTGCGCCGTCCATCGTTTCGGCCGTCAGACGCAGCGTCCTATCCTTCGGGTCGTAGAAATCCGAGTCGTAAAAATCCGCCGAATGGCCGGGCGCGGGCGTAACACGCACATCCGACAAGTCCGCCGCGTCCAGAAGCTGCCGCGCAAGCGTTCCGCCGGTCAGTCCCTCCGCAGCCTGTACGTTCCGATAAGGTGTAAATCTCCGCTTCATCCATCCCCGCGCGGCGAGCGAAAACGCCGTCGTGACGAAGAACAGCACGGCACACAGAATGTACGCGATCATTCAAACCCTTCCTAAATAACCAGTGTCACCGCGTATCAATCGCGGCGGCGGCGGTTGCCCGCGATGGCGATCAGGCGCGGTTGCCCGCGATGGCGATCAGGCGCAGAAGCTGGAGGACGGCCATCAGCGCGGACGCGACGTAGGTCAGCGCCGCGGCGGACAATACGCTCCGCGCGCCGGGCATTTCGTCGCTCGTCAGGTAGCCGCCGTTTTCCAGCAGCGTGAGGGCGCGGTGGGACGCGTTCAGCTCCACCGGCAGGGTGACCAGCGTAAACACGACCATGGCCGCGTACAGCGCGATGCCGATCAGTACCAGCGGCCGGAAATTGAAAATCAGTCCGGCGAGGAACAGCGGCCACGCCGCCTGCGAGCCGATTCCGGCGGTGCGTACGCACGCCGTCCGAAGCTGAAGCGGCGCATACGCGTCCGCGTCCTGCAAAGCGTGTCCGGTTTCGTGGGCGGCCACGCCCAGCGCGGCGACGTTCGCGCCGTCCATCGTTTCCGGCGACAGCCGAAGCACCTTCGCCTGCGGGTCATAATGGTCGGTCAGCCGGCCGGACACGCGCTCGATGCGCACGTTCCGCAGCCCCGCGTCGTCCAGAAGTCGGCGCGCCACCTCGCCGCCGGTCAGGCCGGACGCGTCAGGCACCTTTCGATAGCGTTCAAAGCGGCTGTTCACCAGCACCTGCGCAAGCAGCGACAGCGCCAGCGCACCGAGAATCAGCAGATACAGCGTTCCTTCGTTCATAAACACACCTCCCGTTTCAGGGACTACCTTCTATAGTATACCACACCCTGCCCGCGTTGTCACCCGTTTTTCGCGTTCCCGAGAAACAACCGTCCGCGTTCAGCCGGCGTTTTTTCTCAATGAAACCGCCGTCCCGCGGCAGCCACTCGCGGGCGAAAAGCCCGCCGTCACTTCATCTTCCCGGAAAACGGCTGCCCGCGGCGATATTCCGTCGGCGTAAGGCCGAGCCGAGACGTGAACTGGCGCGAAAACGCCGATGCGTCGCAGTAGCCCAGTCCCTCCGCGATTTCGCCCAGCGGCAGGTCGGTGGAGCGCAGAAGCAGCCGCGCGCGGTTCAGCCGCGCGGAGATCACGTATTCCGGATAGCCCATGCCCACCACCTGCGCGAACATGCGCCCCATATAGTCCCGGCAGTAGCCGGCCTTCACGGCCAGCACGGCCAGCGTTTCGGCGCTCTCCGGGTGCGCCTGCACGTCGCGCGCCACGCGCTCCACCAGGGTTCGGATGCGCGCGGGCACGGCGCTGCGGGCGGCGCTTTCCTGCTCCAAAAGCTCCGTCAGCGCGCAGCGGAAAAACAGCTCCGCGTCGTCCGTGCGGTTCGCGCCGTACAGCCGAAGCACGCGCGTGAGCGTTTCATACAGGTAGGACACGTCCGCCACGGCGTGCACAAACAGGGGCTTCTCCGGCGCGTCGCCGTCCAGCCCGAAATGCACGTTGATGACCAGCGGCGCCATGCCCTCCCGCGGGGACGCGATATAGCGGATGCTCGGCGAGAGCAGAAAGCAGCTGCCGCGCACGTAGTCGTACGCGTGCTCCGGCGTTTCCAGCGTGCCCGCGCCGCGAAACACCGCCCACAGATCCCAGTCCGGGATGCCGCGCGCGCCCGTATCCCAGCGCCACGACGCGTCGCAGTCGCTGATTCCGCACGAATGAATGCGCACGGAGGAAAAGAATTCGTTCTGTTTCATATCGGTATTTTACAATTTTTCGACGCGTTTGTCAATCGAAATCGCGCCGGAAGAAAGCTATAATGAACTTGAAAAAACGCCGAAGGGAGTCGTTGATCATGTCTTACCGCGTGAAAATCGCCATTCAGCGCAAGCCTGCCGGAAAGCCCGGCTGGCCGAACATCAATTTCGACTACGAGAAGGAATTTCATCGCATTTATCCCATTCTGCGCGAGGGCAATCCGGACGCGCAGCTGGACGTATGCTGGTACACCGCCGCGTCGCAGGCCGAGGCCGACTGGGAGAAGGACAAAGAAATCTACGACGGCGTGCTCGTGCTTCTGATGACGAACTGGGTGCGCGTGGATCAGTTCTATCTGGAAAAGGCAAAGGAAGGCTTCCCGGTGATTGTGGCCGACGTGCCCTATTGCGGCAGCGGTTCCATTCTCACCGGCACTTCCGCCATCGTGCGCGAGCAGAAGCTGCCCGTGCCGGTGCTCGCCACCCGCAACTATCGCCGCATCGCCGAGGCGGTTCGCCTGTTCGGCGTGCTCAAGCGCATGAAGACCGCGCGCGTGCTGGTCGTGAACAACAACCCGGACATGGCCGTGCAGAAAGCCGCCGAGGAACGCTGGGGCGTGACGTTCATCAACCGCACCTCCGCCGACCTGATGAAGAAATTCGGGGAGGTCGACCCGGCGAAGGCCCGCGCGACCGCCGACCGCTGGGAAAAGGAAGCGCTGGGCATTCTTGAGCCGTCCGACGCCGACATTCTGGAAAGCGCGCAGCTCTACCACGCCATCATGGCGATGAAGGAGGAAACGCGGGTCGACGCGCTGACCATCGACTGCCTGCAGCTGTCCTATAACGGCATTTATGACGAGAGCCGCCACATGTATCCCTGCCTGAGCTACTATCAGATGGGCAACGACGGCGAAATCGGCATCTGCGAGGCGGACGTCAATTCCACCATCTCCGCGATGCTCACCCGCTACACAACCGGCCGCCCCGGCTATGTGTCCGACCCCGTGGTCGACACCTGCGCCGGGCAGATCACCTATGCCCACTGTGTCGCGTGCCGCAAGGTTTTCGGCGAAAACGACCCGCGCACCTGTCAGTACTACCTGCGCAGCCACGCGGAGGACAACACGGGCGCGTCCGTGCAGATCGTTTTCCCGTCCGGCGAAGACCTGACCACCATCAACATCGACCACGTGGAGGGCGTCGCCTGCATCCATTCCTCCCGTTCCGAGGGCAACGCGTTCATCGAGGGCGGCTGCCGTTCCAAGCTCGTCGCCCGCGCGGAGGCCGGCAACCTGCTGGAAAACTGGCTGCCGATGTGGCACCGCGTGACCGTCTTTGGCGAATACCGCAGCCAGTTCCTCGAGCTGTTCCGCATGAAGGGTCTGAAGGTGCTCGAAGAGGACAAAAAATACGAGCGGTAATCCCGCCCACAAAACCCCGCCGCGCCCGGTTGAATTCGCCGGACGCGGCGTTTTTCATATCCATTTCAATGGCTGTTCTCCGCTGGAACGCGGAGGAAGCGTCGCCCTGCGCTTCCATTCGCCGGAATGCGGAAGAAAGCGCGCGCCGTCCGTGGCTCAGCGTTTTCCCTCCGTCGGCACGCACAGGAAGCGGTCGCCGGGCGCAAGGTAGACCTCGAGCGCGTGGGTATCGCCCACGGTGCGGAAGCGCTCGCGCGTTCCGGCGGGGCAGGACGTGCCGTTCACGGTGAGCTTGCCGTTTTCAAGGCGCAGCGTGCCATCGGGCACGGGAATCGTTTCGCCCTCGCGAATCTCGCCCAGCGCGTCCCTCGCGGGATCGAAGCCGAACTCCGGCGCAGGATTCAGGCACAGGGCGTAGCCGTCCGCGTCGCGGCGCAGGCTGTAGTCGGCGGGCGTGCACATGCTGCCCTGAATCAGGTCGTCATGCAGCTCCACGCGGTTCCACGAAAAGCGCAGCGCGCGGCCGGGAATGCCGGAATAGCTCTGCGCGGCGTAGCTCAGGTCGCCATAGGTGAGCCGCCGCGCGTCCTGACTGGCGCGGAACTGCCCGTCCGCGTCGAAGCGCCCCACCAAATAGCGATCGTGCGCGCCGATCAGCACCCAGTGCCGCGTGTCGTCGTCCGCCGTCAGCGGGAACAGGTCGGGGCACTCGTTGTCCTCCGGAAGATGTACCGTCTGCTTCAGCCGGAAATGCACAAGATCGTCCGTCTCAAACAGCGCGTACTCGTCGCCGTCCAGATACAGCGCCAGCCGGTACACGTCCTTCTCCTCGTCGTACACGATCTTCGGGTCGCGGTTTTCCCCGCGGATGTGCCCGATTACGCAGCCGGGCATTTTCTCAAACGTGCGCCCGCCGTCCGTGGACACGGCCACGCGCTGCTCAAACGGCTCGCCCGCCGCGGTGTAATACAGAAGCAGCGGATTGTGCCCGCCCTTCTTCAGGCCGGTCAGATTGCGCACGTCCTCAATCGCGCTGCCGGAATACATCGTATAGCCCGGCTCGGGATACAGCGCGATGGGCAGATGCTCCCAGTGAACGAGGTCGCGGCTGCGGGCGTGCCCCCAGTGCATGTTGCCCCAGCGGTTGTCGTCCGGGTTGTGCTGATAAAACAGGTGATACCAGCCCTCGTACAGAATCAGTCCGTTCGGGTCGTTGATCCAACCCTTCTGCGCGGTAAAGTGTCTCATGCGCGGTTTCCTCCCTTCCGGCTCAGCCGGGGAATTTTCTGAAAGAAGATCACGTAAATCAGAAGCGCGTCGATCACGTAATCGTAGACGCGCAGCCGGTCAAACAGCAGGACGCTCGAAAGCGCCGACGCCAGCACGATGCCCGCGCCGATCACCTTCGGGAACGCGCCCTTCTCCTTCGTCATCCACGCGAAATACGCCATCACCGGCGAAAGCAGCGCGAACGCCGTCCACCCGAGGATGAACGACCAGCTGTACACGCCGCGGGTCAGCATCGCCGTGGCGTAATAGGTCAAAAGCATGCCCAGACAGAACGGCAGCACGTTCATCGCCGCGCGCTTCTTTGTGGGGCTGTACACCGAAATCAGCGTTCCGATGAGAATCCAGATCGCTATTTGCGAAAAAATGTTTCCAAGGTTCTGAAAATAAATGTCAAACAGCCGCGCCGCCGTGCCAAGAACCAGCCCAATCGCCAGCATCGGCAGCGGCTTCAGCAGCCCGCGAAGATGCCGCATGAAAAACTCCTTTCGACTACAGGTTTTCAAGCAGATAGGGGATATATCTCTGACAGTCGAACAACTCCGGCGCGGGGCAGGGATCCGCGAATTCCAGCTCCAGAAGCGCCTGATTGCGCTCGTCCCGCTCCGCATACTTCTGTTCGACGGCAAGCTTTCTCTCCCGTCGTACCTCCAGCGGATTTCGCGCGTCCCATTCCAGAAACGCCTGAATGTGCGCCCGAATCAGCCCCGGATTCGTCCACTCGCAAAAGAAGCGTTCGGTATCGCGAATAACCTGCTCGGTGGAGAAATGCGGGATGTCCGCTGCGAACATCCCGAAGCTTTGATCGGCCAGCGCGTCGATATGTACACAGGGGCGAATATAGTAGGCCTCCCGGCTGAAGCTGCTTCCCTGAATCACGAACTCCTTCGTGAACACGCCATCGCTCTTCTTCCAGCGAAGGTGACTTTTCCGAAAACCCTTCCTGCGGAACCAAGCCGCCGCGTATTCAATCACTTCTTCCTTTGACACATTCGCGCCCGTCATTTCTTCCTCCTCGCGCGACGCGCGGCGAACGTCCACACGAGCAGCACGGCCAGCGCCGCCAGAGAGACGATCGCGCCCGTGCGCAGCCCCGGCGTTTCGTAGGCAAGCGCCACGTGATGCGTGCCCGCCGCCAGCGGAAGCGCCATATACATGCCGCCCGCGCGCAGAAGCTCGACCTCACTTCCGTCCACGCACGCCGTCCAGCCGCGGCCGTAGGGAATGGAGAATTGCAAAATGCCGTCCGACGCGAGCGTGACGTCGCCCTCCGCGCGGTTCAGGCCGAATTCCGCGTTCCAGCCCTCCGCGGAAAGCGCCTGAACGGCCGCGCGATAGTCCTCCATCGGCGCGCTCAGGAACTCCAGCGACGCAAACTGAAGCTCGCCCTCCGCTTCGAAGCGCAGAGTCACTTCCTTCACGCCGCCCTCGGAATAGCCCAGACACAGGCACGCGCCCAGCTGCTCATAATTGAAATTACCCTCCGGGCGAATGAAGTACGCGCGCGACACGCCCGCGTCCGTCCGCGCGGCCACGCACAGGTCGGTGCCGCTGTCCACTCTTACGACCCTCGTTCCCGAAAAATACAGATACGTCTCCGCGTCCGCGCGCGCGTCATAGCGCAGCGTGATCATACCCTTTTCGCGCCCGCGCAGCGTGTTCCCTTCCAGCGTCACGCCGTCCGAAGACACGACTTCCCATTCGAGCGTCTCTGCGGGACGCGCCGGTTCGTATGCGGGATACGCCGAAGCGCCCTCCGGCAGCACGGCGCAGGAAAGCAGCGCCCGCCGCTTCTGAATGGGGTCGAACGCGTCGTATTCCGCTTCGCTCATGGCGCTGTGGAACACATAGCCTGCCGGGAGCGCGTATTCGTTTTCATAGATATGCACAAGGCTTCCGTCCGGCATGGTCTGCTCGCCCGCGGGCGCGTAGCCGTAGGGCAGCAGGTCGGGATGGCGCACGTCGGCGCGCACGGCGTACTTCACCGCGGCCAGCGCGTCCAGATACGTGTCCCCGCCCAGCCCCTCCACGCGGAACGGCCAGCGCAGCGACGCGAGCGACAGTGTGCGATAATGCTCCGTGACCCAGCCGGGCAGAAGGCTCAGATACGCGCCCGTGCCGCGGTAGCCGAGCTGCGCGGCGTGCGCGTCCAGACTCATGCCGGTGTCCGCGCGCCAGAGCCCGTCGCCGTCCAGCCGGGCGGCCGCCGCTTCCGGCTCGCTTTCGATGCGCGCCGAAACGCCGCGCGCCTGAAAACGCGCGCTCACGGCGGCGTTCAGCGCGTAGCCCGCCGTGTAGGCGAGGAAGCACAGCGCCGTCAGCGCCGCGAGCCAGCGCGTCGCCGAGGGGTTCCCTTCGCGGAAGCCGCGATCCGAGCGCAGGAAGAACGCGCCCGCGGCCAGCACCGCCGCACCGCCCGCCAGCGCTGGAACGCAGCCGATCAGCCGCGAGCCGCGCTCGTTTGAATAGTGGACGCTTTCCCCGGCCAGCGCCGGGAAGAAATACGCCAGCACGCCGTACGCCAGCATCAGCGCGCCCCACGCGCACAGGATGCCCGCGACGCGCTTTCGGCCTTCATAATCCGGCTTCAGGAAGCGCGGCAGCCCCCATGCCGTCGCCGCGCTCACGCCCGCCGCGAAGCCGTAGCACCAGCGGTTCGTGGGATAGCCCATGCCGTTGAACAGCCGCCCCGCCAGCGGCAGGCAGAGAAACGCGGCGCACATCGCCAGCATCACGCGCAGCTGCCGCAGCGTGCCTCGTTCCGCCGACGCGCGCAGGCGGCAGCCGCGCGAAAACACAAACAGCACCGCCGCCAGCGCCAGCGGCGAAAAGCTCTGCAGCGTCCAGTAGCCCGCGTAGTCGTACGGCGCGCAGAAGAACAGGACGAGCTTTATATAATAGGAAAGCGGATAGTGCAGAAGCGATTCCGCGTAGCCGGTTTTGCCCGCCGTGCGCCCGGAATCCAGAAAGCCCAGCGCGGACGGATACAGCACCGCCATCGACAGCGCCAGCCCCAGCAGGTAGCTGCCCAGCAGCATGAAGCCGTCGCCCGCGCTTTTGCGAACGCCGCGCGCGCGCAGCCGGGCGATCAGCCGAACGACGATGTACAGAATGACCAGCAGCGTGGTCTGGTAGGCCAGATAGAAGTTGGCGAGAATCATCAGCGCCGTCACAAGCACCATCATCGGGAAGCGCCGGTCGGAAAGAATGCGCTCCACGGCGATCAGCATCAGCGGCAGATACAGGCTGCCCGCCGAATAATAGGGGTTTTTGATGATGCCGATCGTCTGATAGCTGCAAAACGCGTACACCATCGCGCCCAGCGCCACCGCCGCGCCGCTCATGCCCGGCAGCCGCTTCAGATACATTCCAAAGAAAAGGCCGGAAAGATAGATATACAGAAAGATGAGCGCCTGATAGTAGACCTCAAGCCCGCTCTCCGGCACCAGCGCCGCCAACCACTGCAGCGGGTCGGTCAGCCCATAGTACGCCAGCATGTTCAGGCTGTCCATGCCCTGCCCCAGCGAGAAATCCACCATGCGGAAGCCGCCGCCCGAAAAGAGCCGCCGCACGGCGCTCGCGGTGTAAACCAGCGTCGGATACTGCTGATACAGCGCGTCGCCGCCATAGATGAACGTCTTCCCGGAAACCAGCAGAAGCGCGAGCATCGGCAGCGCCACGGCCAGATACATCAGCGAGTACGTCCTCAGCCAGCGGGCGTTCCCGCGAGGTTCGCGCGGCGTGGGTTTCATGTTTGGATGGCCACCCTTCCCTTCCGCGGCGAAGCCCCGCGGTCCTTCGTGTGATGGAATTATAGCATTTTTGCGATTAGAAGTCCATACCGCGCCGGACATTTCCGGAAAATCGCGCGGATTGCCGTTTCCATACCGGTATGCTATAATGGTTCCGCAGGAAGCGTTTCAAAGGAAGGGGGAAAACGAAGATGACGGATGCGCGTGCGCTTGTGCCGAAGGATAAATGCGACGGCTCCCATATTGAAGAACTGAAGCGCCTTTCCGACGGCGAAATCGAACCGATTCTGCCCCGGCTTCTGGCGTGGATACAGGACGTCAACTGGCCGGTCGCCGCCGAGCTTCTGCCGGTGCTCGCGCAGCGCCAGACGGCGCTTCTTCCGCTCATTCGCGAGATCTTACGCGCGGAAGAAACGGACGACGTATGGAAATACTGGATTCTTACCTCCCTCGCGCCGCTTTTTTCCGAGGAGAGCGTCCAAAGCCTTCGCCCGGCGCTGGAACGAATCGTGACCGCGCCCACGCGCGGCGAAATCGAGGAAGAGGTAACGGGCGCGGCGGCTTCCCTTCTGCGGAAGCGGAAAGGAAAGGATTGACAACCGCCGCGAAGCCGGGTAGAATGGGTTTTTCACAGAAGGGAAGGATTTGCATGAGGGACAAACGGCTTTGCGTCAACGACAGCTTCGGCTTTGATCTGCCCGTTTCCGAGCGGCTGCGGCTGATTCGCCGCGCGGGCTTCGACGGATTTTTCTCCGACTGGAAGCCGGACGCGCCCATCGACGAATACGCCCGCGCCGCCGCGCGCGAGGGGCTTGTGTATCAGTCCATCCACGCGCCGTTCAGCAAGGTGAGCACCGTGTGGGACGAGGGCGAGGCGGGCGACGAATACATTCGCATGCTCGAGGACTGCGTGCAATGCTGCGCCGACCACGGCGTGCCGCTGGCCGTGATTCATCCCTTTATCGGCTTCGACCGGCACGAGCCGAACGCGCTGGGCGTGGAGCGCTTTGACCGGCTGCTTCGCTTCGCTGACACGCGCGGCGTGCTTCTGGGGTTTGAAAACGTCGAGGGCGAGGAATATCTGGCGCGCGTGATGGGCGAGCTTTCGCAGCATCCATCCTGCCGCTTCGTGTGGGACACCGGACACGAGCTGTGCTACAACGGCGCGAGGGACATGATGGCGCTGTACGGCGACCGGCTCGCGGGCACGCACCTGAACGACAACATGGGCGTTACCGGCAGCGAAATCACATGGCACGACGACTCGCACATGCTGCCCTTCGACGGGATCGCCGACTGGCCGGACATTGCCCGCCGCCTGCACGAGCACCGTTTCGAGGGCCCGCTCACCTTCGAATTGATCAGCTATAACCGCCCCGGCCGTCATACGCACGACGCGTATGCTGGTTGGGACGCCGCCGAATTTCTCCGTCAGGCGCACGCCCGCGCGGAGCGCTTCGCGGCGCTGATATAGCATCCGCGGAAGAAATCAGATACATCCAACTCCGTAAATTAAACGAAGGCCGCTGTCCGGCGCAGAGTCGGCAGCGGCCTTTGTTGCGTTTGGTTATTCAGCGCGTCCGTTTTCCTTCAGAAGCAGTTTCGCGGCGATGGCGATTTGCTCTGAAGGATGGCGTGGCTTACTTCTTCTCGTAGTTGTCGTAAGCGGCCTGGAGGATTTCGATCGCGCGGTCGATCTTCATGGTCTTGAGGGTTTCGTCCAGCGTATCCAGCGCGAAGACGTCGGCGTTGCCCAGCACGACATTGATGAAGGTTTCCAGCGTAGCGGTCTTCGCGTCGCTCAGGATGCTGGTGTATTCCACGGCCTCATTGCCGGTGACGGTCAGCGGGGGCAGCACGATGGTGGTATCCACATCGCCCCACAGCGTGCGCTCCTTCAGCGTCAGGTCGGTGCCGTTCAGCATTTCATACTCCCAGTTCATGAAGCGAGGCCACTGACCGCGGCCGCCCAGCGCGTAGATGTTGACGAAGTCCTCGTTGAAGGAGCCGTCCTCGTTGTAAGCAGCGGGCAGGAAGTGCGGCACGCCGTTCTCATCGTATTCGAAGGTTACGCCTTCCTTGCCCCAGGACAGGATGTCGGTGAATTCGTCGGAATACATGTAGTCCAGCATCTGGAGAATCAGGTGGGTCTTTTCGCCGGCAGCGGTGGTCACAACGTTCAGCTGCTCAGCGGCCGCCCACTTCACCATGTCGGTGTTGGAGGTATAGGCGTTGCCGTTCGCGTCCGTCAGGGGTCCCATGGCTTCGAAGGCTGCCTTGTCATTCAGACCGGCCTTGCGAATGCGCTCCGCAAAGTCATCACCCTCGCCGGGGTAGGAGAAGAAGAAGCCAACCTGATCGTTGAGGATTTTCACGATGCGGGCGTTGGTATCCTGCGTGTTGAACTCGGGATCAAACAGACCCTCGGCGTACCACTTGCGCAGGTCGGTAGCGAACTTCTTGAAGTTTTCGCCGTTGTTGACGGTGGCCCACCAGGCGATGTCGCCGGTGACGGGATCAATCTGCATGCTGTCCCAAACCAGATCCCAGCCGCCGGAGATCAGCTTCAGCAGGAAGTATTCTTTGAAATCGGACATGGGAATTTCATCGGCCTGGCCGTTGCCGTTCGCATCCTGCTCCTTGAAGGCCTTGAGGACTTCGTAAAGCTCCTCGGTGGTCGTGGGCATATCCATGCCGACGTTCTCGAGCCAGTCGGCGCGGATGCCGAAGCCGGAATACGCGTTGCGGCGGACGTCCTGCTCCACGTGGCTGCAGCCAGTGACGTCGCCGTTATCCAGTGTCAGAGCGCGGCGGATGTAGGCGTTGTCCTTGAGCAGCTGGCTGAAGTTAGGCATATCCTCTTCCCAGTTCTCAACATGGTTCAGGGGCAGAACCAGGCCGTCCTCGATGGCGCTGGCGATGCCGCCGGAATAGTTGTCCCAGTTCCAGAAGATCAGGTCAGGCCAGTTGCCGCTGTCGGCAATGGTCAGGTTGACGATCGCGTCGTAGTCGTCGGAGGGAGTGAGACCGCCGAAGTCGATTTCCACGTTGAACTTCTCTTCCAGATGCTTTACCCAATACGCATCCCAGAAGTGGTCGAGTTCCGTGGAGGCGTTCCACGCCTTGTGGAGCCAGCGGATTTTGGTGGGGGCTTCCTCAGCAGTGCCGGGGATGGCCGCCAGAGACAGGAGCAGAGCCAGGGACAGAACCAGAGCGAGCACCTTTTTCATAGACAAACCTCCTCATATTTTCACAGGGTTTTCCCTGCGATTTACCCTTTGACAGCGCCAACCATGACGCCCTTTGTGAAATACTTTTGAATGAAGGGATACGCGCACAGCACGGGCACGGTGCTGACGATGATGACGGAATAGCGCATGGTCTGGTTCATCATTTCCTTCACCACGTCAAACTTGCCCTGCTGCGCCAGGTCCTTCTCCTTGATGAGCAGAGCGCGAACCACCATCTGCAGCGGCTGCAGCTCGGCCTTGCGGATGTAGAGCAGCGCCCCCGTCCACGAATTCCAGTGACCCACCGCGCAGAACAGCGCGATGGCGGCCAGTGTGGGCTTTACCATGGGCAGTATGATGCGGAAAAGGATGACCAGCTCGTTCGCACCGTCTAAGCTGGCGCTTTCGGCGAGCTCGTCGGGCACGCCCTGCATGGCCGTGCGGATGACGATGGCGTTATAGGTGCTGATGAGCCCGGGGAAGATCAGCGCCCAGAGGTTGTTGTACAGGCCGATTCCCTTGACCACCATGAACGTTGGAATCATGCCGCCGCTGAAATACATTGTGAATACGCACAGGCCGGTGATCAGCTTTTTGAGCATCAGGTTCTTGCGCGAAAGCACATACGCCAGCAGCGAGGTGAAAAGCAGGTTCAGCGTGGTTCCCAGAACCACGACACGAATCGTGACCCAATAGCCCTGCCAGATCGGCGTGTAGGCAAGCACCTTGTGGTAGTTGACCGTGCTGAAGTTCAGGGGATAGAGCACGACGCCGCTGGAGGTTACCAGCGTTTCCGGGTCGGAGAAGGAAGCGCAGAGCACGAACCACATGGGATACAGCGTCACAACGCAAAGGAGAATCATCAAAATGGCGTTGCAAATGTCGAACGTCCGGCTGCCGATGCTGATTCGGCCGTAATTCCATTCCTTTTCTTTCTTCATTTCATCCGCCCCCTTACCAAAGCGAAATTTCGCTGACGCGGCGGGAAATGCCATTGAACACTGCCAGCAGCACCAGATTGATTACGCCGTTGAACAGATCGACCGTCGCGCCGTAGCTGTAGCTGCCGCCCAGAATGCCCTGCCGGTAAACGAAGCTGGACATAACGTCCGCGGTTTCATAGGTGGCTTCGTTGTAGAGCAGAATGATGCGCTCGTAGCCGACCGACATCATGGAACCGACGCGCATGATCAGCAGAAGCAGAATCGTGGGCAGGATGCCCGGGATGTGAACGTGCCACACGCGCCGGAAGCGGTTGCAGCCGTCGATCGCCGCGGCGTCCAGCAGCTGAGAATCGATGGAGGAAAGCGCGGCAAGGAAGATGATGGAGTTAAAGCCCAATTCCTGCCACAGGCTGGAGAACTCGTAAATCCAGGGGAAGTACTGCGGCGTGGACAGCCACAGCTTCGGCTGCTTGCCGAACACGCCCGTAATCTGATTGAGCAGGCCGTTGTAGGACAGCAGGTTGACCACCAGACCGCAGGCGACGACCGTCGAAACAAAGTGGGGCAGATAGGTGATGGTCTGCACGGTGCGCTTGAAGCGGCTGTTGTGAATTTCGTTGATCAGCAGCGCCAGAATGATTGGCATGGTGAAGCCGATGGCCAGACCAAGGCTGTTGATCACCAGCGTGTTGCGCACAAGCCGGGCGAAATAATAGCCGCCGGTAAATTCCTGAAACCATTTCAGACCCAGCCATGTGCTTTTCCACAGACCGCGGGCGGGGCGATAATCCTTGAACGCCATCACGATGCCGCCCATGGGCGCATAGCAAAAAATGAAATACCAGCTCAGGCACACGAGCGCAATCAGATAAACCCACCGGTTGCGATACAGATCGCGCCAAAGCCGCCTGCCAAAGCTCTCCTGCTGGGGGTAAGCCCCGACCAATCCCTTTTGCGGTTTTCCTTCAGTCATTGTTTTCCACCTTTTCGCCTGTAACGAACGCTTGTTTTTTCGGCAACCGCGCATAGAAAAGCGGCGCCCGTTTTTGCTTACATGCTTATTATCGCTGTTTTTGGCTCAAACGGCAATGTTCGCTGCGAACATATATTTATCCTAAGCAGACATATTTGTTATGGAATTACCGCGAAAACTGCGGACGATTTCGCGCGTATGCATGCCTGATTAAAAAAATGTTATTTTGGATGGATGTGCGAACAGAAACGAAGGCCGCTGTCCGGCGTAGAGTCGGCAGCGGCCTTGGGTTGGGTTACTTTATTTATTCGATGAGTCCGCTTTCCTTCAGAAGCAGCTCCACGTCCGTGCCGCGCACCTTGCGCAGCGCGATCTTCAGGGCTTCCTTCTCCACGAGGGAGAGCTTCGCGTCGGTGAGCGGCTTCTTATCCAGCGCGTAGTAGCAGGCGCGCAGCAGCTCGCGCACGTCGTATTTGCTGCCCCAGACCTCCGGCACGCCGCGGTCGACGTTCAGGAGGGTGTAGACGGACTCCATGCCGGTGCGCATCGAGTATTCGGTGGTGAAGATGGTATCGCGCGGCGTCTCGGCGAACTGGCCGATGAAGGCGAAGTTCACCGCGCCGTCCGGCACGACCTTCGGGCGGTCGGATTCCTTGCGCGGCTGGAAGAACGCATTGATATACGGCATGAAGCAGGTGGTGGTATTGCACTTCTCATGCGCCAGCGTCTCAATCCTGTCCTCCGGAACACCGATATGATACAGCCATTCGCGGCAGACCTCTTCGCCCGTGCAATCGCGCATCGCCTTCTTGACGTAGTTGCCTTCCTTATTGGTATTCAGCGAATACAGCCATACGAGCACCATGTTCTTGTCCTGGGACTTGAACTGCGGCTGGCGGTTGATCGTCCAGGAGAGATACCAGTTGTCCGTGCTGTCCTTCACGGTCACGATGCCGCCGGTGGTCACCTTGCCGGTGCGCGGGTCGCGCTTGCAGATGTCCATGATGTGGCGGATGATCTCTTCATCGGAGGTCGCGACGGTGGCGCTCATCCAGTTCGTCGCGTCCACGTCCGAACAGAACGCCTCGGGATTGCCGAACTCGCCGTGCGTCGCCTGCGCCGCGATCGCCTTCCACATATCCCACGACTCGCCCTTGCCGTTTTCAACGCCGGACAGATCGGGCGCGTGGGTCTGGTCGCCGTAGCAGGAGGTGTCGGTGCAGCAGCCGTTGGTGATGAACACGAGGTCGTCCTCGATCAGGTCGATGGTCTGCGTTTCGCCATCCTTGACGTATACGATCTGCTTGGCGACCATCTTATCGCCCTCGTGCGCGATGACGACGTTCTTCACGTCCATGCCGTATTCAATCTTCACGCCATGGCTTTCCAGATACTTCACCAGCGGCAGAATCATGCTCTCGTACTGGTTGTACTTGGTGAACCTCAGCGCGCTGAAGTCCGGCAGACCGTCGATGTGATGGACATAGCGGCAGAGGTAGCGCTTCATCTCCAGCGCGCTCGACCAGCGCTGGAACGCGAACATCGTCTGCCAGTACAGCCAGAAATTCGTGCTCCAGAAGGAATCCGGCAGCACGTCGGAAATCTTTTTGTCCTCCAGATCCTTTTCCGGCGTCATGAACAGCTTCGAAAGCGCCAGCGCGGAATCGCGGTCGAGCTCGAACTTGCGGTCGGTATGCGCGTCCTCGCCGCGGTTGACCGTCGCGCGGCAGAGGGAAGAGTTGGGGTCGTGCTTGTTCAGCCAGTAGTATTCGTCCAGCACCGATACGTTCGGCGTTTCGATGGAGGGCACGTCGCGGAAGGTGTCCCACATGACCTCGAAATGATTGTCCATCTCGCGGCCGCCGCGCATGAAGAAGCCCTTGGTCACGTCCTTGCGGCCGTCGCAGCTGCCGCCCGCCAGCTCGAGCTTTTCCAGAAGGTGAATGTGCTCGCCCTTCATCTGACCGTCGCGCACCAGATAGAACGCCGCGGTCAGGCCCGCCAGACCGGTGCCGATGATATACGCCGATTTCTTGTCAACGCCTTCCGGCTTCTCCGGATGCGCGAAGGATTCATACGTGCCTGCGGAATAATACATGATTCATTGCCTCCCGTTTCTGTTTGATGAGCTTATTATACCCGGCGGCGGAAATTCCTCAATGGACAGAAATCGCCCCGTGCTCAGTTTTTCAGCACGGGACGGGAAGGTGTATAAAATTTGATCAAACCGGCGGAAATGATAAAAACGCTACAGCCGGAACCGTTCGAGCGCCTGTGCCACGCCGCCGCGGATGACCGTCGCCAGCCGGTTGACCAGCGTTTCGGGATTCTCGCGCATGTCGTCGCGGATCCAGTCCAGCATCAGCCCGACGAACGCGTACGAATACACCTGTGCGATAAACGCCTTGTCCTCGTCGCGCACGGTCATGCCCGCCGCTTCCTCGTTGATCACGCCCAGCAGCAGGTTGTCCACCAGCGGCTTTAAGTATTTTTCCAGCTGCTCGCGGTGCACGCAGCGGTACACGTTCATCACAAACGGCTTATTCTCGCGCACGGCCTCGAAAATCTGCACGAAGCCCTGCTGCCACGTGTCATAGGTCTTTTTCTCTTCCAGCGCCCGGCGCGCGTCCTCCAGACAGACCCACTCCACCAGATCGTAAATGTCCTTGAAATGGTAGTAGAAGGTCATGCGGTTGATGCCGCAGTCCTCCGCAAGATCGTTGATCGTGATCTTCGTCAGCGGCTTTTTTAAAAGCAGATTCTTCAGCGACTGCTCGATCGCACGCTTGGTCACCTGCGACATGAGTGCTTTCCTCCTTTACGCCGGGGCTTCGGTCGACTGGCGAACGGCAACCCTCGGGTACAAATCGTACCACGAGACCCAGAAGAGGAAGTGATCGTAGTACCGCTCCATATAGACCTCGCGGCCGGAGAACTCGTCGCGCAGCGCGCGGAAGTCCATTGACGCGTCCTCGCCGTCCGCGGCCTTCGCGGCGGCAAGCGCGAAGCCGGATACGAGGTCGGCGTGCGCGAGCAGCAGCCGCCACGATACGTCCGATGCGCGCATCTCCTGCCCGAGGTGCGCCTGAATCACCGGGCGGAACGCGTCCACCCATTCCGGCACGGTGCGCAGCGTTTCCGCCATGGCGGGATTGTACATCATGCCGCGCGACGGATCGGCGCTCATGCATCCGCTGAAATATTTGACGGGCATGCGTTCGCCGATTCCCTCCAGATACTGAACGACCTGCTTCCAGTCCGCTCCGAAGGCGTGGCTGAAATAGTCCTCCACCAGCGAATCGAAGGAAACGGACGCGTCGAACAGCGTCTCGCCGTACACATAATAGCAGAAGCCCGTCGGGAAGAAGCTGCGCTGCGAGCCGTCCTCGATGATACCGCTCAGGCCGTGCGCCTTCAGGTGGCGAATGTCGTTATAGATCGCGCGCGCGTGCGAAAGCCCGCTGAAGTCGCGGTACTGGCTGCGCCAGAAGTGATATTCATAGGCGAACGCGTCGCCCGGAAAGCGCTTCTTCCACTCGGCCAGATGCGCGAAGCACGCCTTCAGCTCCCGCGGCGGCGCGGCGCGGTTCAGGTCGTAGGGCTGCATGGCTGAAGGATCGGCCTGCACGTCATAGCCCTCCAGATAGCTGCGGCCAAGCGGCGCGAACAGCAGCGTGAACCGGCCGGGATTCTTCAGCTGCTCCGTCAGCGGCGCCCAGTTCGTTTCGTAGTATTCGATGATCACAATCCGCGTCGGAAGCCCGCGCGCGGTCAGCGCTTCGTCGATCTCGTTTAAAAGAATCACATACCAGTCCGACACGCGCTTTTCCCGGCAGAGGGCGCACTCGCAGTGGTTGCGGTTCGCGTCGGCCAGCCAGATGTGCAGAAAGCTCACGTTCTGATGGTTCTGCGCGTAGCCGGCCACGTATTCGGCGATCCTGCGCCGTCCCTCCGCGTTGGAAAAGCAGATGTTCGTGTTCAGCGCCACGCCGCCGTACAGCTCGCGCCGCCCGTTGATTTCCGCCACGAAGGGGCGCAGCTCTTCGGGAAGCTCCGCGCTCTCGGCCGCCCGCCAGCCCTGACGGCTGTCCAGACCCAGCGGCTCGGCCGTCCAGCCGTGCCCCATGTCATGAAAGCGCAGTCCGCGGCGGGCGATTTCCGTTTCGCACTGCCGCTTCCACTGCTTCACCGTGCGCATGGAAACCGGCTCCGGCGCGCGGCAAGAGTTCAGCGCATGGGAATAGTAGGTATCGTAATAATAGAACGGAACGTCAAATTCCAGCATGTAGCTGTTCAGAGCCAGCTTCGGCGAAAAATCGATGGTTTCCAGCATGGCACGCTGGCTTTCCGCGCCCTCGTTGCACTGTCCGCGATAGCGGTGATCCGCCGTGCGGCGATATGAAACCGGCGGCAGCGCGTCCAGCACGGGAATCCACTCGCCGTCCTCGCCGGGGAACAGCCAGCGGCAGCCGCACAGGCGCAGATAGCGATACACGGCGATCAGCGCCGCGCCCGGGTTCGAGCCCAGAATCTCGCCGCCGGTTTCGCCTGTTTCGATGAACACCGTGTCGTCGTCGCTCCGCTCGTCCAAAAGCCCCACGCGGAAGCCGCCCTCTCCGCGGCCGACGGGAATGTCGCCGACCTCCGGAAGCATCATGCGCAGGTATTTCTTCAGTTCATCCGCGGCAAAATACAAAGCGGGATGGTCGTTTCGTACGTTGATCTCGTACATGTCGGGATTTTCCTTTCTATTTTATTTTTATTCTCCGATTCCGAAAAAGTGCTCGTCCACATGAGGACAGGTGCTTTCGCTGGTGGACACAGTCATGCTGGCAAGCCGCGCGCCGCAGGTGACGGCGTCGTCCAGCCGCATGCCGCGCGCCAGACTTTCCACCACGGCGGAGAAAAACGCGTCGCCCGCGCCGGTGGTGTCCACCACGCGGCAGGGTACGGCGGGACAGACGCCGCGCAGGCCGTTTTCCGCGTCCAGATACACCGCGCCGCGCGCGCCCATCGTGACGACGATGGAACGAATGCCCATCGCCGGCGCGGCCTCGGAAACGGCTTCCAGCGTTTCCTCCGGCGAAAGCGCACGTATCTCCCGCCCGAACAGCCGCCCGGCCTCGATTTCATTCAGGATCACGCAGGCCGTTCGCGCCATAAAATCGGGTCTGCGCAGGATGACGCTCATGTTGGCGACGATGGCGTACACAGGCTTGTCAAAGCGCTCCGCCAGCTCGAACACGCGCTCGGAAACCTTCTCAGAAAGGTCGATTTCCAGCGCGACGCCGCGACAGCTTCGAATGATCTCCTCGCCTTTTTCGTCAAACAGGCGCTCGATCGGCGAAGCGTCCGGCATGTGGGATACGGAACCTGCCAGATCGCCCTTCTCATTGAACACCGCCAGCCACATGCCCATGCCCTTGTCCGGCGTGGACACCGCGTGCGTCAGCTTCACGCCCGCGCCGCGCAGACGCAGCCGCGCCTCGCGCCCAAGCGAATCGTCGTCCAGCATCGTAACAAACTCCACCTCCGCGCCTAAGTTGGCCATATTTACGGCCACGTTGCGCGCCACGCCGCCGTGGGTCATGAGCACATTGCCAAGATTCGTGCCCACCGCGTCATACTTGAAAAAGGGAAAGCCCTTGATGTCCAGAAAAACCACGCCGACGACCACCATATCCATCGTGCATCCATCCCTTTGTAAATATATCGTCCATTCTTATAATAAGTATACCACGCCCGGCAGACTGCGGCAACGGACGGACGACGCCTTTGCATAATTTAATCCGCCCGCGGGAACGCTTCTCTTATGAATCCGTTCATCCTTCTGAGCGCGGCCGCTGCTGGCAGCTTCTACCTGCTCAATGTGCCGCTGATTGCCGCGCTGGCCGCGGGCGCGGGCGGCGTCGGCTGGAGCTTCGGCGCGTTCGTTCCCGCGGGCGCGGTTCGCCGCGCCGAGCGAAAGGCCGCGGGTATTGGGAAAAAGCCGAAGAAGCGCGTGCGTCCCCATCCGCCGCTGCGCACGATGTTCGCCCCGGCGAAGTATCTTCTGCGGCACACGGAGCTTCTGTTTCTCTCGGTCTCCGGCGTGCTCTCGACCGGCGACGCGATGCGCACGGCGCTGGCCGTCGGCGCGCTGAACACTCTCGCGGCGATTCCCGGCTCGCGCATCGTCTCCCGCGTCCATCCGGATTTCTCCGGCGCGCCTGCGCGCGTCGAAGCCGAAGCCGCCGTCGCCGTTCCCCTCGGGCGCGCGCTGGCCGCCGCGGCTCTGTGGGCGCGCGAGCTTCTAAAGGCACACTTCAAGGCAGGACGCGCCCGCGTACAACCGCGGAAATCGTCCAGCGCCTGAGGAGGAATCCCGTGAAACGTATTCGATTCCGTCAGGGCGCATGATGCCTGTGGCTCATGGAATGTATGAAAGAGAGGATTAAAGCATGGAAAAACAGCCAATCGAAAACCTGATGTCCACGACGATGGAAAACATCCGCGACATGGTGGACGTGAACACCGTCATCGGCGACCCGGTGCAGACCCCCGACGGCTCCACCGTCATTCCCGTTTCGCGCGTATCGTTCGGCTTCGTCTCCGGCGGCGCGGAATACGGCGCGGGCAGCAAGACCCTGCGCGCGCCCGGAACCGACGCGCTTCCATTCGGCGGCGGCGCGGGCGCGGGCGTGTCCGTAGCCCCGATGGGCTTCCTCGTCCTGAACGCCGACGGCGTTCGCATGCTGCCCGCCTTCAGTCCCACGCCCGTCGACCGTCTGGTCGACCTCGCCCCTCAGCTTGCCCGCGAGATTCGCGACTATCTCGAAAAAAAGCAGAACCCCTGACTAACATATTCAGGAGTTGCGACGGTATCTCTATACCGTTGCAGCTCCTGTATGCAGCGAACTCCCGAACCTTGACGCGGTTAGTTACGAAATCTGTAGTTTATTCCGTTTTCTTGTCGCCGTTTTTATATTTTGACGGCGACAGTCCGTACTTGTTCTTGAACAACCGGCTAAAATGAAACTCATTATAGAAACCAAAGGTCGCTGCGATTTCAGCAAGGCGTATATCGGGCTCCACGCGCATCTGCTGCGCTGCCATTTCAAGTTTACGGCTTGTCTGATACTTTGAGAATGTCATCTCCGTTTTCTTTTTGATGGCTCGTTCGATCGTCTTTGTACTTACCTCAAATTTTTCCGCCACGTCTTGCACACGGAAAGATCTATGCGGCGTACGATCGACCAGTGCAATAATTTTGTTGGCCAGTTCCTGCTCCGCATCCTCTGCTTTCCCACTTCGGAGATCTGCCAGCTCATACAGCAGTAAACTAACAAGCGCACTCATTTTTTCCTGCTTAAAGTGTGAACGACTCCAGCAGGTGTCAACGATTTCATGAAACAGACTTTTTATGTTCGGATTGCTTCCAGCATGCAGCAATGTAGGCAAAATGAGCTTACCCTTACCCTTTTCAAGGTCACCGTTTTCTCGGGTAACGTGGATGCACATGGTACGAGTCTCCTTCAGACAGGGAAGACGCGTATAATGATGGTATCCCGCCGAGAGCAGGAGCACGTCATCTGTCTCAAGCAAATAGTCATTGTTTTCTTCTGTAAAGAGCCATTGTCCGTTTTCTACATATATAAAATCATGAAATTCTAATGTTCGATCCAGATAAAGTGGCACTGTTGGTTGTTCATAGTAGTGAATATTGGCCGCAACGACCCTGTGCTGGTGTTCTGCATTAAAAATGATGGCCATAGTCTCGTCCCTTTTATGTATGTAAATTGGCGTTTTTGTGCATTGACAAACAGCCGATAATATAATAGCATATTAATGGCAAAGACGTCAATACTTGAGTGAGGATTATCCAATGAAAGCGATTATATGTAACGCAAATGATAGACTGGTTTGGGCAGAAGTTCCGAATCCCATCATCAAACCCGGCGACGCATTGATTGAAATTCACGCCGCGGCAATAAATCGCGCAGACCTTTTGCAGCGCGCCGGGCAATATCCTCCGCCCGCAGGCTGGCCGGAGTGGTTTGGCCTGGAGGTTGCTGGTGTAATCGTCGCACTGGGAGCAGAAGCGCAGGCGCAGGATGAATGGCATATAGGCGATCAGGTATGCGCGCTCCTTGGAGGCGGCGGCTATGCGGAATATGTAGCCTGTCCTACTGAGATGCTCATGCCCATACCGAAGGGAGTTTCCATGCAGGAAGCTGCCGCGTTGCCAGAGGCCTTCGGCGCCGCTTATCTGTTCCTTTTCTATGAGGCCAGACTCCGCGCGGGAGACACCGTGCTTATGCAGGCGGGTGCGAGTGGCCTGGCAAGCGTGGTTATTCCCATGGCAAGAGCCTTCGGCGCGCGCGTCCTGACCACGGTATTGAATGAGAAGGTTGCTGAATCTATCGTGCACCTGAAGGCAGACCGCGTAATTGATACCTCACGAGAGGATCTGGCAGAGGTTATGGATCAGGAATTGAACGCCGGACATGGCGTCGATATCTGTATTGATTGCCTCGGCGGAGAGAACGTTGGAAGATACATACAGCATATGAACCGACTCGGCCGCTGGATTATGATTGCGACACTCGCTGGCAATATGACGAAGGTTGATCTTTGCGCCTTGTATGTTCGCGGTACGCGCCTGATTGGAACTACCCTGCGCAGTCGCACCCCTGCGCAAAAGAAGGAAATTTTGAGTGAAATGGTGCAAAAGATTTGGCCTAAGGTTGAAAATGGCGAGATTCGTCCCACGATCTGGCGCACTTACCCGATTACCGAAGCTGAAGAAGCACAACGCATGATGGCGGAGGGACGATCTGTTGGAAAAATCGTACTCACCGTGAAATGAAACAGGCTTTGAAGAGATCTTGAGAGACGTGGGTCTCTACTATATAAAAGAAAGAAGGATGAACCATGCGCATACCCATGAAGAAGCTCGTATCCCTGTTACTCTGCCTTGCGCTCACGTTCGCAATGTCGAGCGCATTCGCACTGGATCTCGGCAAGTACGACGAACCCATCACCGTTACCTACCTCTCCACCGACAGGAACGTGCCCTCTGTAGCACCTTATGACGAGAGCAATCCCGCGCGTAAGTCTGCCAGAGAAAACACGTGGATCGACGGCTACCTTGAGACCCTGGGCATCAAGCTGGATCGCATCATCGCTGAAGACGCGACTGCGCTTAACGCTCGCATCAACACCGGCATTGCGTCTGGCGATCTGCCCGACATTATGCTCTGTTCCAAAGAAATGTTCAACGTTCTGTGCCAAAACGATGTCCTTGCGGATCTGACCGAGGCATACGAGAACTACGAGCACAAGGACTTCCTGAACCAGATTGAGACCAGCTTCCCCGCGGTGCTTGATGCTGGCAAATACAAAGGCAGGCTCATGGGTTATGCCATGTGTGGCAACATGTACAACGCTTCAGACGTGCTGTGGGTACGTCAGGACTGGCTGGATAAGGTTGGAATGGATGTTCCTGCTACTTTGGATGAGACCATTGAGGTTGCCCGCGCCTTCAAGGAAGCGAAGCTGGGCGGCGAAGATACGATTGGTCTGGGCTTCCACAGCGGTAACGGAGCTGCTCATATCGGGTGGATGCTTGCGGCCTACGGCTCAGTCGTTAACACCTGGATGGAGCAAGAGGATGGTTCCTATGTGTACGGCAACACCATGGATGAGGTGAAGCCCGCATTACTTAAGCTGCAGGAGCTCTACGCAGAAGGCCTGATTCGCGATGACTTCGCGGTGGGCGACACCATTAGGGAAGACGTAGCCAATGGTCGTTGCGGTCTTTATGTGGCGGACGTTACCCGCGGCGTCATTGAGATTCAGACAAATTTCAACTCTGACCCCGAAGCGGACTGGCACCCGTATCTTCAGCCCACGCTGGATGGAAATCCTGTCAAGGAATGGACGAATGCCCAGACGAACAGCTTCTATTGCGTACGCAAGGGCTTCGAGCATCCGGAAGCGCTGTTTATGCTGATTGAGTTTAGCAATCAGATGCGCTTCAGCGCCGACCCCGAGCTCTCCGCACGTTTCAATGTGTGCGAGGACGGTTACCAGATGTGGAGTCTCGACGCGTTCCGCGACACCGTGCGCGCGGATACCGATCTGTACAAGGGCGAGCTGATTGCCGAGGGTCTCGCCAACAACACGCCTGACAACGAAATGAACGCGCTTGCGCTCTCCAATTACCAGCTGTGCAAAGCTGCCAAGTACGACGGTGCCCGTCAATATCAGGGCCGTCTGGTCGCGTTTGTCGAAGGCTACGGCGTAACTATTCCGCTGCTTGCGGGCGGTTATCTCTGCGGTTCCTACAATGGTCCCCTTACCGAGAATATGACGCTGTATGAGTCTTCCATCAACGAGGCGCTCACTGCCACTATGGTCAAGGTGGTTATGGGCGAAGACATCTCGGTATACGAAGATGCGGTTGCTACGTGGTACGCCAACGGCGGCGAAGCGATTACCGAAGAGGTCAACGACTATTATCAGAGCAACAAATAATTTCCGATGCCGGAGACCGTCCGTATCGTCCGTACATACGGGCGGTCTTCCAATATCGGCTGGGGGGTAGCTTATGGTTTTACAGGCGAAAAGAGAGCGGATCCGGAGTCTTCGCAGACTTAAGATGGATTGGCCTCTCTATGCAATGATGCTTTTTCCGGTAGCGCTGGTATTTGTGTTTAACTACATCCCGCTGGTAGGCATTGTAATCGCATTTGAAAACTATATGCCTGCCAAG